>CACJSJ010000032.1 GCA_902596045.1 uncultured Pelagibacteraceae bacterium | reverse complement strand
CATCGTTAGAAATGTTGCAACTGGTTCAATTACTAAAAGATTAGGCATTGAAGATGGTACTGTACTTAAAGAACCTTTAATTGAATACTGTTTAAAAGATGATGCTCTTGGAGATCCGTTAATTGCAGAAGAACATATTTACGCTTTTGATTGGGCAAATAAAAAAGAAATTGAAAAAGTAAAAAAAATGATTTTAAGAATAAATGATTTCATGATTGGAATGTTCAGGGGAATTGGAATTAAACTAATTGATTTTAAATTAGAATTTGGAAGATTAAAAAATAATGGAAAAAACGAAATTATTCTTGCAGATGAAATAAGCCCTGATACTTGTAGATTATGGGACTCTATAACTGATAAAAAATTAGATAAAGATAGATTTAGAAAAGATTTAGGAGATTTAATTCCAGCTTATACCGAAGTTGCAAAAAGATTGGGTATTCTCCATGAGCAATCAAATGTATCTGCTGTAAATGTAACTAAATTATCATCAATAAAAAAAAAGAGTAAATGAAGGTTTCTGCAATAATAACACTCAAAAAAGATGTTTTAGACCCACAAGGTAAAGTAATTCATCAAACATTAGATGGAATGGGATTTAAGGATATTAATGAAGTAAGACAAGGTAAATATTTTGAAATCGATGTTAAAGAAAAAGATCCTTTAAAAGCTAAAAGTGTAGTTGAAGATATGTGTAAAAAACTTTTAGCTAATCTGGTCATTGAAGATTATAAAATTATTGAGACACAATAATTAATGAAATCATCTGTAATAACCTTCCCCGGTTCAAACTGTGATAGAGACATGGATGTTGCTCTAAATAAATTTGGTTTTAAAAATAAAATGGTTTGGCATGATGATAATGAATTACCCAAAAGTGATTTAGTTGTCTTACCTGGTGGTTTTTCATATGGTGATTATTTACGTTGTGGAAGTATGGCATCAAAATCCAAAATAATGCAATCAGTTATAAATTTTGCGAAATCTGGTGGCTTTGTTATGGGAATTTGTAACGGCTTTCAAATACTTGTGGAAACGGGTTTGGTTCCTGGTGTCTTGTTAAGAAATAAGTATTTAGAATTCATCTGTAAAAATGTTTTTATAAAAATAAATAACAAGGAGAATCCTTATTTCAAAAATCTCGATAAAGATATTTTTGAATTTCATATAGCACATAATGAAGGAAATTATTTTTGCACAAAAGATCAACTTAAAGAAATTGAGGATAACAACCAAATTGCAATTTATTATTGTAATAATAAAGGTCTTACTGATGAAAAATTTAATCCTAATGGATCAATAAAAAATATTGCAGGAATTTTTAACAAAGAAAAAAATGTTTTAGGTATGATGCCTCACCCAGAAAGAATGATTGATCAAAGTTTATCTGGTGAGGATGGTTCTACATTTTTCAAAAATTTAATTAATAATTTAAAATAATGATTGTAAATGAAAAAATAGCAATTGAGCATGGACTTAAGGCAGAAGAATATAAGAAGATTTGTGAATTATTAAAAAGAAACCCTAACATAACTGAACTAGGAATATTTTCAGCAATGTGGAATGAGCACTGCTCTTATAAGTCTTCTAGACTTCATTTAAAAAAACTTCCAACCAAAGGAAAACAGGTAATTCAGGGACCTGGAGAAAATGCTGGTGTGATTGATATAGGAGATGACGATGCAATTGTATTTAAAATTGAAAGCCATAATCATCCATCTTTTATTGAACCCTATCAAGGTGCTGCCACTGGTGTAGGAGGTATAATGAGAGATGTTTTTACAATGGGAGCGAGACCTATTGCAAATTTAAATTCAATCCATTTTGGATCACCTCAGCATAAAAAAACTAAAAATTTACTTAGAGGTGTTGTTCACGGCATAGGTGGATATGGTAATTGTATGGGTATTCCAACAATCGCTGGTCAAACAAGTTTTGATAGTTCGTATAACGGAAACATCTTAGTTAATGCAATGACATTGGGTTTGGTTAAAAAAAATAAGATCTTTTATTCAAAAGCTGCAGGATTAAACAAACCTGTGATTTATGTGGGTTCTAAAACAGGTCGTGATGGAATTCATGGAGCAAGTATGGCTTCAGCAAGTTTTGATGAAAAAATTGAGGAAAAAAAACCGACAGTTCAAGTTGGAGATCCTTTTACAGAAAAATTATTACTTGAAGCATGCCTGGAATTGATGGCAGGAGACTCTATTATTGCTATTCAAGATATGGGTGCTGCTGGATTAACCTCATCTAGTATAGAAATGGCTTCAAAAGGAAATCTTGGTATTGAAATAAATTTAAATG
>CACJSJ010000031.1 GCA_902596045.1 uncultured Pelagibacteraceae bacterium | reverse complement strand
TTTGATAATAAAATATCTACTTTTAAATCTTTTTTAACCAACATGTTAGCCAGTGTTAAGCTCACTAATCCATCACCAATAATACAAACTTTCATAACAAATTAATTTTAACAACAAAAATTAGGTGATACAAAGTATTAAATTTGATTCATTAAAATGAATATTAAAAAAATAGCAAATACAGTACTCCAATTCTCAATCAATAGAGTGATTGAAATTCTTGGAACATCTTTAGCTATAATTGGTATTTTACTACTAATAGCTTTGGTATCTTATTCTCCAAATGATCCTAATTTTATATTTCCACAAAATACTCAAATAAGTAACATTTTAGGATTCCAAGGAAGTTATATTTCAGATTTATTTCTTCAATCAATTGGAATAATTTCTTATTTATTATCAGTAACACTTGTAATAACTGGTATCAATGTTTTTAGAGATAAAGATTTATTTCTAATAATTGAAAATATTTTTTACTCTATTCTATACTGTATATTTGGATCATTATTCTTTAATTTTTTTTATCAAGACACTTTTGAACTATATATTAATGGAAATGGTGGATTTGTTGGACAATATTTAAGCCAGAGTTTTTTTGGTAATTTAATCAATTTTCAACCTTTTGTTTCATATTACCTTTTAATAATAACAATTTTAGGATTATTTTTAGTAAGTGTTAATTTTAATCCTCAATTCTTTTGGATCATTTTAAAAAAAATTATGATTTATATTAAAAAAGATAACAGCAAACCTTATACTGATAAAAGTGAAATTATAAGCGAATATATTCCACAAGATCAAATTAAAAATTTAATTCAAGAGGATCTTCCTTTTATAAAAGCAGAAAAGATTAAAGACAATGAGAAGACAACATTTAAACTTCCAGGTTTAAATTTATTAAAAACTCCAACAAAAAAAGAGAGGGAACAATCTTCCAAAGAAGAAAGTCATAATCCTGAATTTCTTGAAAAAATTTTATTAGATTTTGGAGTAAATGGTAGTATTAAAAAAGTAAGTCATGGGCCAGTAGTTACACTAAATGAATTTGAACCTGCTGCAGGAGTTAAAGTATCAAAAATAATTAATTTATCAGATGATATAGCAAGAAATACAAGTTCAGAGTCTGCACGAATTTCAACTATTCCAGGAAGTAATACCGTAGGTATAGAATTACCAAACTCATCAAGAGAAAATGTATATTTAAGTGAAATCTTAGATAATACTGATTTTAAAAAAAAAGAAATTAAGTTACCAATTGCTTTAGGAAAAAATATTTCTGGTATTCCGATAGTTGGTGATTTAGCTAGAATGCCTCATTTATTAATTGCTGGGACTACGGGATCTGGAAAATCAGTTTGCATTAACACAATTATTTTATCACTTCTTTACAGACATACTCCTGAAAAATGTAAATTTATTTTGATAGATCCTAAAATGTTAGAGCTTTCTACATACGAAGGAATTCCCCATTTATTATGTCCTGTAATAACTGAAGCTAAAAAAGCAGCTTCTGTGCTTGGTTGGGTAGTTAAAGAAATGGAAAGTAGATATAGATTGATGACAAAAGAAGGAGTTAGAAACATTGATAGCTATAACACAAAACATAAATTACCAATGCCTTATATTGTCGTAATAGTTGATGAGATGTCTGATCTAATGCTTGTTGCCGGTAAAGAAATAGAAAATTATATTCAAAAATTATCTCAAATGGCTAGGGCAGCTGGAATTCATATAATAATGGCAACCCAGAGGCCAAGTGTGGATGTTATTACAGGCACAATTAAAGCAAATTTTCCAACAAGAATTTCATTCCAAGTAACTTCAAAAATAGATAGTAGAACAATACTAGGAGAACAAGGCGCTGAACAACTTCTTGGTAAAGGGGATATGCTTTACATGTCATCAGCTAATAGAATTTTAAGAATTCATGCTCCTTTTGTATCTGATGATGAAATTGAAAGGATAAATAATTTTATAAGATCGCAGGCAGAACCAGATTATGTAGATGAAATATTAAATTATGCAGATGAAAAAGAGATAGTTGAAGGATCTAAAAATGATGGAGATAAGGACCAACTTTACCAAACTGCAGTAGAAATTATTAAATCTGAGGGAAAAGCTTCAACTTCATTTTTACAAAGGAAGCTCCAAATTGGTTACAATAGGGCAGCAAGAATTATTGATATGATGGAAGAAGAAGGAATTGTAAGTAAAGCGAATCATGTTGGTAAAAGAGATGTTTTTTAATGAAAAAGATTTTATTAATAATTTTTTTTATTAACTTTAATAGTTATGCTCTTAGTTCTGTTAAAGAAAATATAATTAATAATTTAAAAATTACTAATAATTTTAGCTTTA
>CACJSJ010000030.1 GCA_902596045.1 uncultured Pelagibacteraceae bacterium | reverse complement strand
AATAAAATTTACCATAAGTTTAATTGGCAAGTCGAGAAGTATGTAGGCGATGGAGAACTCAAAGACTGCTGGTTGACTACAATGGTCTCAAGTCCAATCCCACTTGGTAGCTCAATTTAATCATCAACTGATAAAATTTTGTTTCGTTATTTCAAAAAATTTAGTAGGAATTGCTGATGAAAACAAAAACTAAAGTTGTAGTAGTTGGCGGTGGAGTAGTTGGTGTAAGCGCTCTTTATCATTTAGCTAAAAAAGGTTGGTCAGATGTTGTTCTTGTAGAACGTAAAGAATTAACTTCAGGTTCAACTTGGCATGCTGCTGGACTATTACCTTTGTTTAACATGAGCTATTCAGTAGGACAGCTTCATAAATATGCTGTTGATCTTTATAAAAAATTAGAAGAGGAGACGGGAAAAAATGTTGGTTTTAGTGTTGTGTCAAATATTCGTTTAGCAAGTACTAAAGACAGAATGGATGAATACCACCAATATGCTGGTGTTGCTCAAACAATTGGAGTTGATGTAAAATTTTTAACTCCTAATCAGGTAAAAGAAATTTGGCCACTATGTCATATAGATGATTTAGTGGGTGCAATTCAACATCCAGAAGATGGCTATATTCAACCAGCAGATTTAACTCAAGCACTTGCTACTGGTGCAAGAAATATGGGTGCAGAAATTTATAGAAACACTGCAGTTGTTGCCATGAAACAAACTAAAGACGGTTGGATTGTTGAGACGGATAAAGGTTCGATTGAATGTGAACATGTAATCTCTTGTTCAGGTAATTTTGCGAGACAGACTGGAGAGATGGTTGGATTAGATATTCCTGTTATACCAGTTGAACATCAATACATTGTAACAGAACCACACCCTGAAATTCAAAAAAGAAAAAAAGATGGTCTTCCAGAGATGGGGGTTTTAAGAGATAGTGATAGTAGATGGTATATGAGGGAAGAAGCAGGTGGATTAATTCTAGGTCCATACGAAGATGGTGCTCCAGCTTGCTATGTTGAAGGACCTTCAAAAAATTCTGAGTATGAATTATTTCAAGAGGATTTAGATAGATTAGCACCACATATTGAAGGAGCAATTCATCGTGTTCCTGCTTTTGGAGAAGTTGGAGTTAAAAAAGTTTATAATGGAGCTATTTGTTATACACCTGACGGGAATCCAATTGTAGGTCCTGCTTGGGGACTAAAAAATTTTTGGATTAATGAAGGACACAGTTTTGGAATTACTGCAGCAGGTGGTGCTGGTTGGCAATTAGCTGAATGGATAGTTGATGGTGAACCAACTATAGACATGCTTGGTGTTGAACCAAGACGTTACGGAAATTACGCAACTAAATCTTATTTAAAAGCTAAAAACGAAGAAGCTTACAGTCATGTTTTTATTACGCACTATCCTGATGAAGAAAGACCTGCTGCAAGACCTCTAAGAACTGCCCCTTGTTATGAAAGAATGAAAAATTTGGGTGCTGTGTTTGGTCAAAAATTTGGCTGGGAAAGACCAAATTTTTTTGCAACAGATGGTATGGAACAAAAAGATGATTGGTCTTTTAGGAGATCTAAATGGTTTGATGCAATTAAAAAAGAATGTCAGAATGTAAAAGAAAACGTTGGTCTTTTAGATATGACAGCATTTGCCAAATGTAGAATAAAAGGACCTAAATCTGAAGAGTTTTTAGATTATTTAGTAGCTAATAAAATTCCAAAAAAAATTGGTAGAATTAATTTGTGTCATGCTCTTAATACTAAAGGTGGGGTTCATTCAGAATTTACAATTATGAAGGAAGCAGAAAATTCTTACTATTTAGTATCTGCTGGTGCAAATCTAAGGCTTGATCATGATTGGATACAAAAATGGATGCCAAATGATGGCTCAGTTATATTTGAAGATCTTACAAATAGCACTGGCGTTCTTGTAGTGGCAGGACCCAAAGCTAGAGAATTAATGCAAAAAGTTTCTACAGATGATTTTTCAAATGAAAATTTTAAATGGTTAACAGCTAAAAATGTTAACGTTGGATATGCTCCAGTAAATGCTATGAGAGTGAATTTTGTTGGTGAATTGGGTTGGGAATTACATCATCCAATTGAATACCAAAATCATATTTTTGATAAATTAATGGAAGCAGGTAAAAGCTTAGGAATCAAACCTTTTGGAATTAGAGCAATGAATAGTTTGAGACTTGAGAAGTCATATAAATTAGTTGGTACTGAATTATCTATAGAATACTCTCCATATGAGTCTGGCCTAGATAGATTTGTTCATCCGAATAAAGGAAACTTTATAGGTCTTGAGGCTCTTAACAAGTGGAGAGAAAAAGGATTTGATAATAAATTAGTTACTTTAGAAGTTCATAATACTAAAGATGCAGATGTTTTAGGAAATAACCCAATATATAAAGACAACAAGGTAGTAGGAAGAGCCACAGGTGGAGAATTTGGATTTAGATTGGATAAATCAATAGCTCTTGCAATGGTAAAACCAGATTTTGCAAATGTGGGTGACAAATTACAAGTTGATATCTTAGGTGAAATGTACGACGCTACAGTTTTAGATGAAAGTCCATACGATTCTGAAAATAAATTATTGAGAGCTTAATGAAAATATTGGTCGCTGTTAAAAGAGTTATAGATTACAATGTTCAAATAAGAGTTAAAGAAGATGGCTCTGGAATTGTGACAGACAATGTAAAAATGTCTACTAATCCACCTGATGACAATGCAATTGAAGAAGCAGTAAAAATAAAAGAGACTGGTAAAGCAACCGAAGTAGTTGC
>CACJSJ010000029.1 GCA_902596045.1 uncultured Pelagibacteraceae bacterium | reverse complement strand
AGCAACATCCTCAAATAAACTTTTATTATTATTTGTTTCATAAAGTTTTCTATTCAAAGACTCTTTGGCATTTTTTTCAGCCATAGCAATGACTTTTGCTTTAGTTCCCTTTTTTGCTGTATTGATAGAAATAGTATTATTTTCTTTTTTGCTTAAAGTCTCTTCTATTAATCTTTTATCTTTAATATCAGTATTAATTATTATTAACTTAGGAACACTTTTATTTTCATAAAACTGCATTAAAAAAGAAGACATAATTTCAGAAATATTTTGATCAGGATCATGTTTTGGAAAATAAGATTGATTTCCCCAATTTTGTTTAGATCTATAAAAAAAAACTTGAATACATGTTTTACCAGATTCTTTATATGCAGCAATTACATCAGCATCAACTAAGTTCGCTTCATTAATTCTTTGTGAAGATTGAATTATATTTAGTGATTTAATTCTGTCTCTAAAAATTGAAGCTTTTTCAAAATCAAGCTTTTCACTTGAAGCCTCCATTTCTTTAGATAAATTTTTTTGAATATCTCTAGATTTACCTGATACGAATTGAATTGCTTGTTCTACTGATTTTTTGTAATCATTTTTTTCTATGTAGCCCACACAAGGACCCGAACATCTTTTAATTTGATAAAGTATACAAGGTCTTTTTCTATTCTTGAAAGTGCCATCATCACAAACTCTTAATTGAAATATCTTTTGAAGCATTTTAATAGTCCAGTTTGCAGTACCTGCTGATGCAAATGGACCAAAATAAAATCCTTCTTTATCTTTTTTTCCTCTATGTTTAGTAACGCGTGGCCATTGATCTTTTTCACCAATAAATATGAAAGGGAAAGATTTATCATCTTTAAGTAAAATATTAAATTTTGGTTTATGTTTTTTTATTAAGTTTGCTTCTAAAAGTAGAGCTTCACTTTCATTAGCAGTAGTTGTTATCTCTAATTTAAATGTTTGAGACAACATCCTTTCAGTTCGGATTATATGATTTTTTTCAGAAACATAACTCTTTAATCTATTAGGAAGATTTTTTGCTTTTCCTACATAAAGAATATCATCTTTATGGTTGAGCATTCTGTATACACCAGGGCTTTTAGGAATTAATGGTAGTTCTTTTTTAATTACTTCTTTTCCGAGTTCAGAACTTTTCATGGCTTCTCTTTTTGGTAATTTGTATACCAACAGATGAACATTCTTTTAAAATTTCTAATTTTTCAATTTTAAGCATTATTTTTGCAATTCTTTTGTCTTTAAATAGTTCATCAAAAACTGCCTCTGCTAAAGTTTCTAGGAAGTTGTAGTGTTTCTTTTTAACAAGTTTTGTAATGAGTTTTACGATGGTTCCATAATTGACTATAGATTTGATATCTTTGTCATTGGATGGTTTTTTATCTTCATAGTCAATTTCAAGGCTAAATTTTATTTTTTGAGGTTTTTCTTTTTCAAAATCATAATATCCAAGCTTTAAATCTAAAATTAATTCATTAATGAGAATTTTCTTCTCATAATTAAATAAGTTTTTAGATTTATCAATTTTAACAATATTAAGATTACTTTTTTTCATTCTTTTCCATTCATAATATCTGGTGTTTGCCAGTTTAAACTTTGTCCACTATCAATGGCAATTACTTGTCCAGTAATAGAACTGTTTTTAATAAAAAAGTCAACAGCATTACAAATCTCATTAATATTTACCTGATGTCTTAAAGGTGTTGCTAAATATTGTTTTTTAAAATGTTTATCCGTTTGTCTTTTATTCTTTATTGTTGGGCCAGGAGCTATTCCATTCACCCTAATATTTGAGGCTAAACTCATAGCACTAGTTTTGGTTAAAGTATAAAGACCAGTTTTACTTAAAGTATATGAAAAGAAAAATGGAGTTAACTTAAAAACTCTTTGATCAATTATATTGATGATATTATTATTTTTACCTTTCACATTTTTAGCAAATTCTTTAGTTAAATAAGCAGGAGCTTTAAGGTTAACATCTAGGTGCTTATCCCAACTTTTAGACGTAAAATTTCTTAAATTATCATTTTCAAATAAAGATGCATTGTTAATCAGACAATCAAAATACCTTAGCTTTTTTTTTGAAAACTTTATAATTTTGTTTAAATCTTTTTCTTTTGAGAGGTCACCTTTAATAAGGTAAACTTTTGTATGATTTTTGATTAGTTCTTTTTTAAGTTTTTCAGCATTAGTTTTGGAGCTATTATAATGAATTACAATTTCAACACCTGGGCCAGAAAGTGATTTGGCTATAGCTGCTCCCATTCTTGTAGCAGCCCCAGTAATAATTATCTTATTTGCTTCCATTTTTTTTTACCTTTTTGGGCTCTTGTCCCTGGCAAACCCATAGTTGATCTACCCTTAGGATAAATTTTTTTATTTACACTATATTGTTTTACTTTAGGGTTTAAAACGATTTCTAACTCTGATGCTTCAAGTTTTCTGATTTCATCTCTTATTTTAGCTGCTTCTTCAAATTCAAGATTGGTTGCAGCAACTTTCATTTTTTTATTTAGAGCTTTTAAATGTTTTTTAAGATTCCCACCAATATTTTCATCAGTACCAACTTTGACATAATCTTTTTCGTAAACACTCTCTAAAACATCTCCTATTTCTTTTTTTATACTTGACGCACTAATTTTATGTTTTTTATTGTATGCTACTTGAATCGATCTTCTTCTATCTGTTTCTTTAATTGCATTTTTGATACTTTTGGTTTCTTTGTCAGCGTAAAGAATAACTTTTCCATCTAAATTTCTTGCTGCTCTCCCAATAGTTTGAATTAATGAAGTTTCAGATCTTAAAAATCCTTCTTTATCAGCGTCTAAAATTCCAACTAAAGCACATTCAGGTATATCCAAACCTTCTCTTAAAAGATTAATACCCA
>CACJSJ010000028.1 GCA_902596045.1 uncultured Pelagibacteraceae bacterium | reverse complement strand
TTTTTGTCATTCGAATATGGGGTTTATAAACTCACTCATCAGATTGTCAATCAACGTTTTTTACCCAAAGAAGCAAATACGCTTGATAAAATGCGCGTTTCTTTAGATGATAATTCCATGCGATAGAAAATATTTCTCAAATTTTCTAACATTATCGGTCGTTTTTCTTTTGGTTTAAAAAAATTTACTTGATCTAAATTTTGAATACATAAAGATAACATTGACTGAATATCCATTTTACTTGCTGCTATTACTTTTTTTGATTTTTTAAAAGGTGTGCTGCTCAATTGAATAAGGCTTGCTACATATTGTGCAACTATTATTAAGCTATGAGATAAATTTAGAGACCTAAAATTTGGATTTGTTGGAATTTGAAGCGTATAATTTGCATAACTTATTTCCTTATTTGATAGTCCAGAGGCCTCTGAACCAAATAAAAAACCTATCTTTTTTTTAAAATTTATCTTTTTTAAATCCTCTAATTTAATATGTTTTATATTTTTGTTTCTAAAACGAGCTGATGTAGCAATTAAATAATCTATATTTTTAATTGATGGTTCTATCGATTTAAAAACTTTACTTTTTCTTATAATATCTTTCGCTCCAACAGAAGTAGCTAAAATTTTATCATTAGGATAAATTGGTTTTGGTTCAATTACAGATAACTTATTAAAATTAAAATTTTTTATAGCTCTTGCACAAGAACCAATGTTTTCAGAAAGCTGGGGCTTGTGAAGAATAAATGTTACGTTATTAAATGACATTAAAGACTTGCGGGTGCATTATCTTTAAATAATTTATAATCTAAACTATCTACTAATGCTTTAAATGAAGCATCAATAATATTTGTTGATACACCAATAGTAAACCAATTTTTTCCATTTGAATCTGTGCTTTCAATTGAAACTCTAGTGACAGCTTCAGTTCCAGTATTTAAAATTCTCACCTTATAATCAACAAGCTTTAAATCTTTCAAATATTTAGAATATTTTGCTAGTCTGTCAACATTTTGTCTAATAGCATTATCTAAAGCATTTACAGGACCATTCCCCTCTCCTTCACACATAATTTTTTCTCCATCAACTTCCAATTGAGCTTTAGCAGAAGAAATTATTTCACCAGATTTATTTTTTTTTACTGAAACATCGTATTCATTAATAGATATATATCTTGGTATTTCTCCAATAATTCTTCTAGCCAATAATTCAAATGATGCATCGGCACCATCATAACTATAACCAATGAATTCTCTGTCTTTTACTTCGTCTAAAAGTTTTTTAATTTTTGGATCATTTTCTTGAATATCAATTTTGATACTCTTTAATCTTGAGACAATATTTGATTTTCCTGATTGATCAGAAACAATAATATTTCTTGTGTTACCAACTTCATCTGGATTGATGTGTTCATAAGTTTTTGGATCTTTTTGTACAGCAGATACATGCAATCCCCCCTTGTGTGAAAAAGCTGCAGCACCTACATAAGGTAAATGTTGATTAGGTTTTCTGTTTAAAATTTCATCCAAAAGCCTTGAACAGTCTGTTAAGTTTTTTATATTTTTTGATTTTATTCCAATTTCAAATTGAGATGAAAAATCTTTTTTTAAAAAAAATGTTGGTATTAATGACATCAAATTTGCATTTCCACATCTTTCACCTAATCCATTTATTGTACCTTGAATTTGTCGAACACCTGACAATACTGCTGCTAATGAATTTGCAACTGCATTACCAGTGTCATTATGTGCATGAATTCCTAAGTTTTTTCCTGGCACTACTTTTGTAACTTCGCTAACTATCTGTGTTACTTCATGTGGAAGTGTTCCTCCATTAGTATCACACAGAATCACCCACCTAGCGCCTTGATCATAAGCAGCTTCAATACAGGAAAGTGCATATTTTGGATTTGCTTTATAACCATCGAAAAAATGTTCTGCATCAAACATAAATTCTTTTTTTGCTTTAACAAAATGTTTAGCACTCTCAGAAATATTATCTAAATTTTCTTCATTTGTTATCCCTAAAGCAACATCAACATGAAAGTCCCATGACTTACCTACCAAGCATACTGAAGAAGTGTTAGAGTTCATAAGTGCAGATAAACCAGTATCATTTTCCGCACTTCTTCCGGATCTTTTAGTCATACCAAAGGATGTTAGTTTTGAATTTTTGAAATCATGTTTTTTTTGGAAAAATTCTGTATCTGTTGGGTTAGCACCGGGCCATCCCGCTTCTATATAATCCACACCTAGATTGTCCAAAGCTAAAGCAATTTTTTCTTTATCTTCTAAAGAAAAGTCTACGCCTTGCGTTTGAGCTCCATCTCTTAGAGTTGTATCAAATATGTATAGTCTCTCTTTACTCATTTAAATTTCCAAAGAGTTTTACCATCTTTATCCTCTATTAAAACACCTTTGTCTAAGAGCTCATCTCTAATACTATCAGCTTCTTTATAATTCTTATTTTCTCGGGCTTTATCTCTTAAACTAAGCATATTTTCAATTTCAGACTCAGTTATAGATACTCTTTTCTTTTTAAACTCATTCCATTGTTCACTAGTTTCATTCATCAAACCAATAAACTTACATGCTGAAACAAATAAATCTATGTTTTCACCTTTGTTAGCTTTTTCATATAACTTATGAAGGTTGGCAATATATCCAGGTGTATTAAGATCTTCGTACAATGGTTTTAAAATTTCATTAGAAACTTTGATAGGTTTTATATTTGATGAATACACTTTATACCACTTATCTAAAGTATTTTCACAATCACTTAATAATTTATCGTTCCAATCTAAAGGTTGTTTATAGTGTGCACTCATTAAAGCTAATCTAATTATTTGACCACTAATCTTTTTTCTAAAATTTTTTATTTTTAAAATGTTACCTTGTGACTTAGCCATTTTTTCATTAGACATAGTAATAAATGCATTATGTATCCAATAATTTGCGAAAACTTTTGTATCATTGGCGCATCTAGATTGAGCGATTTCAT
>CACJSJ010000027.1 GCA_902596045.1 uncultured Pelagibacteraceae bacterium | reverse complement strand
AAAATATATGAAAGTGAGCTTATCCCTAAAGGCAAACCAACAACAGTGTCATTAATCAAACCTGCCAAAAAAACTAATAAATAATCAAATTTGTTATATTCTTTCAATGCAAAGTAAAAAATTAATAAGAAAGGAAAGTTAAAAGAAAAATAATCTATATTTAAATAATTAAGATCAAACTCGTTTAAAACAGATACATACAAAATTATAATTGGTAACCAAGTATAAATTTTATAAATAAAATTTTTTTTTTCAAATCTAATCATTTAATTTTTTACCTCTACGTAAAATACAAGCTTTGTATTCTGGTGTGCCAACTTTATAGCCCGTTTTAAATGCTGCTCTTGTGCATTTTGAACTATAAATCAAATTTAATCTTAAAAATTCAAGCTCTTTTTGATCTATGATATTTTGTGAAAGTTTTTTTTCTGTAGTAGCTAATTTATTTTGTAAATCATAAATTTTATCATTAAGTTCATTGGTTTGAGATTTTAAAAATTGATTTTCTTCAAGAAATTTACTGTTAGTTTGATCCAATATTCTCTTTTCT
Source organism: uncultured Pelagibacteraceae bacterium (assembly GCA_902596045.1). Classification (GTDB taxonomy): domain Bacteria; phylum Pseudomonadota; class Alphaproteobacteria; order Pelagibacterales; family Pelagibacteraceae; genus Pelagibacter. The sequence continues at coordinate 2,796 of CACJSJ010000027.1, read as the reverse complement.
TCATTTAGTATGTCTAATTTTATTTTTTCTGTATTTGATGGTGATACTTCTTTGTTTTCATTATTTTCCAAGTTTGATTGATCCTGTGTTGCTTTTTCTTGTTTGATTTCCACAAATACATATTTGAGTTGTTCAAAATCACTATAAAAATTGATCAAAAAACGGTTTTCTATTTCACTCACTCTTCCAACAGGAATTCCACTTTTAAAAATTGAGCCAGTTCCTGAAGTGTAAGCTATACTCTGGTCTTCTAGATATTTAGCTAAATTATCTTTAATATATTTGATTTCTCCTGAATTCTTTCCATCACCAACAACGATAGCTTGAACATTTCCTGGGGTAATTGAAATTGGAACACTTGAATTTAAGTCTGATAATAATAACACTCGTGAAGATTTATAATTTACCTCTATTACTCTACCCACTAAATAGTTTCTGTCATAAATATTTGTGCCTATTTTCAACCCCTCAGAACTCCCTTTGTTAATGATTATAGTTCTTAAAAAAGGACTCATATGATCGACAATTACTTTTGCTAATATCTTATTTGATGAAAGAGTATAATCTTCAATTAGATTTTTAAGCTCTTTGTTTTCACTAATAATAATTTTACTTGATATTTCTTTTGATTTTAAATTTTCTAATTCATCTTTATTGGTATCATAATCTTTATAAAAGTTTGAATATTCTTTAATGCCCAAATAAGAATTTTTAATTATATTTTCTGGTATTGAGACAATAAATGAAGATCTATAAACTATTTCATTTATAAAAATTTTTGTTTTATTTACTATTGTAAAATTTAAACTAGATAGAAATATTATGAAAATAGATATAAAAACTAATGTTAATAAAGAAAATTTTTGCTTAGTAGTTTTTTTTAAAAAAGCAGATCGAAGTGCTATTATAAAATCGTCTCTGCTTGAGGCCATTACTCTTAATACTCAGTAAGCATAGTAGAGAAAGTTTCTTCTTGATCTAAAGCTTTTCCTGTACCAATTGCAACACAAGATAATGGATCTTCGGCTATATGGACTGGTAAACCTGTTTCTTTAGAAAATCTTTTATCAATATTTTTTAATAAGGCTCCACCACCAGTTAATGTTAAACCCATGTCAACTAAGTCAGCTGATAATTCTGGAGGAGTTGCCTCTAAGGCATCTTTAATTCCATCAACCATTTCTTTCAAAATATCATTTAATGCTTCTGCGGTATCTTCTTCAGTAATATTAACCTCTTTTGGAGTTCCAGATCTTAAATCTCTACCTTTAACGGGATAGGTATTATCGTTAGTTGGTATTGCAGTACCAATTTCTTTTTTAATTTTTTCTGCAGTACTATCTCCAATCATTAAGTTGTACTCTTTTCTCATATAATTTACTAAAGCTGTATCCATTGCATCTCCTGCAACTCTTAAAGATTTTGAATAAACTAAACCACCTAATGACATTACTGCTATTTCACTAGTACCACCGCCAACATCAACCACCATTGATCCTGTTGCTTCAGAAATTGGAAGCCCTGCACCAATCGCTGCTGCTATTGGTTCCTCAATCAATTGAACTCTTCTTGCACCTGCTGCTAGCGCACTATCTTGAATTGCTTTTCTTTCAACAGGAGTAGAGCCAGTTGGTACACAAATTAAAATTCTAGGATTAGCAAAAGTACTTCCCTTATGGACTTTTTTAATAAAATGTTTAATCATTTCTTCTGTCACAATAAAATCTGCAATTACACCATCTCTTAAAGGTCTAATAGCACTAATATTTCCTGGTGTTCTTCCAAGCATTGTTTTAGCTTCATCACCAACTGCTAAAACTTGTTTTTTTCCACCTTGATCAACAATTGCAACAACAGATGGCTCGTTAAGAACAACACCTTGGCCTTTTACAACAACTAACGTGTTAGCAGTTCCTAGGTCGATCGCCATATCTTGGCTCCAAATCTTCTTTACTCTGTCAAATAATCCCATTTAAACTCCTCCTTTTACTTTTTGGTATTCAATATTTTGAGACATGGATTTTTTCTCTCTCTTAATTAACATTTTATTCAAAGCATTTAGGTATGCATTTGCTGAAGCAACTAAAGTATCTGTGTCTGCTGATTGACCAACAGTAGTTCTATCATTTTCTTCAATCTTTACACTCACTGTTGCTTGAGCATCGGTCCCTTCTGTAACTGCATGGACCTGATAAAGAGAAAGTTTTACGTCATGTGGATATAAATCTTTAATACATTTAAAAATTGCATCAACCGGACCATCACCTGTCTGAGAGGTTTTTTTTATATCTCCAAAAACATCTAATGTCATATCTGCTCTTTGGGGTTCACCAGTCCCAGCAAATACTTTTAAAGATTTAAGATTTATTGCATTAATTTTATTATCAATTATTAAACTATCATCTACCAGAGCAACAATATCTTCGTCATAAATATGTTTTTTCTTATCAGCCAAAATTTTAAACTTTCCAAAAGCTGCTTGAACAACATCATCTGTTACATCTGAATAACCTAGGTCACTTAATTTATCTTTAAATGCATGTCTTCCTGAATGTTTTCCCATCACTAAAGATGTTTTTTTAACTCCAACACTTTCTGGGGACATAATTTCATAAGTTTCTCTATTTTTTAACATTCCGTCTTGATGAATACCTGATTCATGAGCAAAAGCATTTTTTCCAACTATTGCTTTATTGAATTGAACAGGAAAGCCGGTTGCATTTGAAACAATCTTAGAAGCCTTACTGATTAATTCTGTTTTGATACCAGTCTTATAAGGCAATAAATCTTCTCTAG
>CACJSJ010000026.1 GCA_902596045.1 uncultured Pelagibacteraceae bacterium | reverse complement strand
AAAATTTTGAACAAATTAGTATAAATCCAGGTTTTATGAAACATAATGGGGGTTTATTTTTTAGAAATATATCAGAACATGAATATGAATTTAAATCAACTATTAAGGAAATTCATTTAAATGCAGCTAGCATTACACATGGTGGATATATTGCGGCTTTAATTGATGCTGGGGCTGGGACTTCAGCTCATCGATCAGCGAAGGATGCTCCTTGTGTAACAATTTCATTAGATTTAAAATTTATTGGTGCCTCTAAAGTTGGTGATGAAATTAAAGGAAATGTTAAAATATTAAAAAAAACAAAAACACTAATTTTTCTATTTTGTGAATTAAAATGTCAAAATAAAATAATTGCATCAGCTTCAGGGATCTGGAAAATACTTAAAATCAAACCTTCAAATTTTGGTCCAGGAGGTTAGGGTGTTTAATAATGAGAACATTTAGCTTTACGATTCGGACATGTTTTAGTCTATTTTTGTTCTTTAACACCAACCATATCTGGTAGGTTAAAAAAAAAGTATACCAAGAATAGAAATGACTAAAAAAAAAATTACAGCTGTTCTTGGTCCAACAAATACCGGCAAAACCCATCTAGCTATTGATACCATGTTGTCTTTTGACAGTGGTATGATCGGTTTTCCACTCAGATTATTAGCTAGAGAAGTTTATGATAAAGTAATTAATAAAGTTGGACAAAACAAAGTTGCCTTGATTACTGGAGAGGAGAAAATTATTCCAACTGATCCAAAATATTTTTTGTGCACTGTTGAATCTATGCCTATAGACAAATCTCTAGATTTTGTTGGAGTAGATGAAATTCAAATGTGTGCCGACCATGAGAGAGGTCATATTTTTACTGATAGATTACTAAACTTGAGAGGAAGCAAGCTCACTATGTTGATGGGATCTAACACTATTAAAAATATCATTTCAAAATTAAATGATGATATTGAATTTATAAATAGAAATAGGTTGTCAAAACTCACGTATGCAGGCCATAAAAAAATATCTAGAATCAATAGAAAAACTGCTATTATAGCTTTTTCCTCTGAAGAAGTTTATGCAATTGCAGAGTTGATTCGAAGACAAAAGGGTGGAGCTGCAATAGTTATGGGGTCGCTAAGTCCCAAAACCAGAAATGCACAAGTTGAATTATATCAATCAGGAGATGTTGATTTTTTAGTTGCGACTGATGCAATTGGTATGGGTATTAATATGGATTTAGATAATATATATTTTTCTAATTTAAGAAAATTTGATGGAAAAAAACTAAGAAAACTTAACTTATCTGAAATTGGACAAATAGCTGGTAGAGCTGGAAGATATCTTAATGATGGTAGTTTTGGAATAACAGGGAATTGTAAAGAAATTAATGCAGAACAAGTTGATTTATTAGAAAATCATAAATTTGAGGAAATTCGAACTCTGTTTTGGAGGAATTCTAACCTTAATTTTAATAATCCATATAGTTTAATAAAATCTTTAGAAGAGAGACCCCAAAAAGAATGGCTAAGAAAAATTCATGAATGTGAAGATGAAAAAGCTTTAAAATATTTTTTAAGAGATAAAAATCTTGAAAATGTGAATTTTGAAAGCCAAACACTCAATTTATTATGGGAATGTTGTCAAATACCAGATTTTGTTAAAAAAACATATGGAAATCATTATGAGGTAATTGAAAATGTATTTAAATTTTTATCTAGTAAAAAAGGAAAAATTACTGACGAATATATGCGATTACAACTAATGAAATTGGATAAATTAGACGGAAATGTCGATTCTTTATCAAATAGAATTGCAAATGTCAGAACTTGGTCATATGTTTCAAATAAAAATAATTGGATTGAAAATCAAAGTTATTGGATAGAAAAAACAAAATTATTAGAAGATAGACTCTCAGATCGACTTCATGAAGAACTTACAAAAACTTTCATTGATAAAAGGGCTAGTATTCTTGCAAGAGGTTTAAAACAAGATATGGAATTTAAAACAGAAATAATGGAAAATAATGATGTAATAATCGATAACCAGTTTATTGGGAAAATTAATGGTTTAAAGCTAGAACTAGATCTTAAAAAAGGTGCTTTAGAGACTGACATTAAATCTCTAAAAAAAGCTGCAAGACAAACTATTGGGCCTGAATTAGAGAGAAGGATTCAAAATATTATTAATACAGGACTGATTGAGCTAAATAACGATTTTAAAATTTATTGGAATAGTTTTTCAATTGCAAAACTCTCTCCCGGAAATGATTATTTAAATCCTAGTTTTGAATTGATTGTTGATGATATTCTTGAACAAGACCAAAGGCAAAAGTTAAATTCTTTTATTAAAAAATGGTTAAAAAATAAAATTGAAACAGTCCTACAAAGCTTACTTGATTTAAAAAATCTTAAAGATAAACATTCATCTATAAAAGCCTTAGCTTACCAGCTCTATGAGAATAATGGTGTGTTAATTAGGGATAATGTTTCTGAATATTTAAAAAATTTAGGACAAAGTGAGAGAAAAATATTACGAAACTTAGGAGTAAAGTTTGGAAGATATCATGTGTTTTTGCATAGACTAATTAAACCGGAACCAGTTATAATAAGAACTTTGTTATGGAAAAACTATCATCAAAAATACTTTAAACTCAATCCTCCAACTTATGGTTTAAATTTTATTGAAGATAAAGATAAAAGAGATAAAAATTTTATGTTACTTTGTGGTTTTGAAAAGTTTGATAATTTTTTTGTAAGAATTGATATTTTAGAAAGATTATTTATGCAAATAATAAATTCAGGATCTGAAGATAATAAGGAGATTAAATTAGTCCCTGAAATGTTAAATCTTTTAGGTTGCAACAAGGATAATTTTAAAAAACTTATACAAAAAATGGATTATAAAATTTTAGAAAAAAATGAAGATATATTTTTCAAATATACTCCTAAGAAAAAATTGAAAAAATCATTTAATAAAAAAACTAATAAAGAAAATCCATTCGATATTTTAAAAAATTTGGATTTAAATTAAATAATGTTTTTTAATAAAAAAAAGAACAATGAAAGTGATAGTTTTGATCTAGTGAAGATAGCAGCTTTGCTTATACATGCTGCAAGAATTGATGAAAAATATTCCATTGAAGAAGAGGAAATAATCAAAAAAACATTGTTAAATTTAGGAACTAATCAAAATGAACTAGAAACCATAATAAAAGAAGCTAAACAAAGTGAAAAAAATACTCATCAAATACTAGATTTCACAAAAGAAATAAAAAAACTTCAAGAAAAAGATAAAATTAAAATAATTAGATCACTTTGGAGAATTATATACTCTAATAAAAATGCAGATATCTATGAGACTAATTTAATGCGACGTCTCTCTGGATTGCTTTATATTGATAGTAAAACTATGGGAGATATCAAGGAACAAATAAAAAAAGAAAATTTGTAATGACTTACATTGTAAATGACAAATGTATTAAATGTAAATTAATGGACTGTGTTGAAGTTTGTCCAGTTGACTGTTTTTATGAAGGGAAAAATATGCTTGTAATTAAACCGGATGAGTGTATAGATTGTGGCGTTTGCGAGCCTGAGTGTCCAGTTGATGCAATAACTGCTGATTCAGAACCTGGTAGTGAAAAATGGTTAGAAATCAATAAACAATATTCTGAAATCTGGCCTAATATAAGTGAAAAAAAAGATCCACCATCGGATCATAATAAATATAAAGATGAAAAAAATAAGTTTGAAAAATATTTTAAAGAAAACCTTTAAAAAAAACTCTTCTAAAAAACCTGGAAAAAAAGTTACAAAAAAAAAAGTAACTAAAGTTAAAAAAGTAAAAAAAATTTTAACTAAAAAAACTATAAAAAAAATAACTAAAATTAAAAAAGTTGATAATAAAAAGTCTATTAAAAAAAATGAAAAAATTAATGAAATTAAAACTGATAACTTAAGAATATCCAAAAGTAATGAGGCAAAACCTGAAATTAAAAAGGTTAAAAAACAGGATACTGAAAAAAAAGAATATAAAGTCAAAGATTTTGTTGTTTATCCAAAACATGGGGTAGGCCAAATTACAGAGTTCAAAAAAATTAATATAGGTGGAATAGATGTTGAAACTTATGTAATCAAATTTAAAAAAGATAAAGCTAACGGAATGGTTCCAGTTAATAAGCAATCTCATTTACGTCCTTTGGCAACGATTAACCAAGTTAATAAATGTATTTCAATTTTAAAAAGTAAGCCAAAAATTAAAAGATCAATGTGGAGTAGAAGAGCTCAAGAATATGAATCTAAAATATCTTCTGGAAAAATTTATGAATTGGCTGAAGTTGTAAGAGACCTAAATAAAGGTGATGATCTCATGGTTGATCAATCTTATAGTGAACGTCAATTATTTGAAAAAGCTTATGAAAGAATCCTCTCTGAATTTCAAATTATATTAGATGTTTCTATGGAAGATACACAAAAAAAACTTGATAAAGCTCTAAAAAGAAATTTGAATATAAATCAACAATCACAAGCAACAGCGGCCATTCCAAAAACTACTACAACTGATTTACCGACTGAGGAACCAATTGGTGAAGCTGATGAAGCTGATCCTATTGATGAATAAAAAAAACGCCTCTCACACGTAAATCGTTATGAGAAGCGTTTTTAATAAAGAATACTAAGTTACTATCTTCTTCTTCTTTTCTTAGCTTTTTTCTTAGCTTTCTTTTTGCTTTTCTTAGCAGCTTTTTTTCTTCTTTTAGCCATCTTTAGCTCCCTGTTTTAGTTAAACGAATCAATATGATTCGTTATTAACTTATTTTTATTTTTTTAAACAAGT
>CACJSJ010000025.1 GCA_902596045.1 uncultured Pelagibacteraceae bacterium | reverse complement strand
AATTCATCAGATCTCTTGAGATATCATCTAATAACTCCATAGTTTTTTGATCATCATTAGCTTGATTTTTAAGAATATGCTTAATGGGTGCAAATTTATTTATTTTTTCTAACAATTGACTATCTAACTTTAAATCTTCAATTATAATTTGCTCTCCAGTTTTCAGCTTCTCAATTATTAATTCAAATATTTTTTTATTAACTTCAGTAAATAATTTAATATTTTCAATTAAATGTATGTTTGCTTGTAATAAATTTAAATTATTCATTGCTAAATATAATAAAGAAAACTCTTTAAGCTCTACGCCAGTCAGCGATTGACTATCATTAAAATGTTTCTTGGTAGTATCTAGTGATTTTGCTCTTTTTACAAAAAACTTTTTCTTATTTTGATTAGAATGAGGTGTTAATTCTTCAATTTTTTCTAAGAAATATTCTAATACATATTTTTTAATAAAATTATCTTTAATTGTGTTGGCTATACTTCTCAATTTTTTTTCAAAAATTGCCAACGACGAAGGATTGTTTTCTGTTTGTTTTTTATAATGATTAAAAATAAATTGATGAATAGATAGCTTACTTTGTTTAGTAAAATCAATAAAATGAGCTTTACCATTTTTATTCACATAGCTATCAGGATCTTCCTTGTTTGGTAAAAATAAAAATGAAATTTGTTTTTCGGGTTTTAATTCTTTAATAGAATTCTCTGCTGCTCTTAATGCTGCTTTATAACCACTTTCATCACCATCAAAGCAGATAATGATATCATCAAAAAATTGGTTAAGAGTTAAAATTTGTTTATCTGTCAAAGAAGTTCCAAGATTTGCAACTGCGTTGTCGATTCCATTTTTACTTAAACCAACTACATCCATATAACCTTCGACTAAATAAATGTGATCTATTTTGTTAGAAAGTTTTCGGGCTACATCTAAATTATATAAATTGGATCCTTTTTTAAAAAAATTTGTTTCAGGTGAATTTATATATTTAGCTAAATAGTCTAGATTTTCAATTATTCTTCCACCTAATGCTATTGGTTGACCTGAAATGTTATTAATTGGAAAAATTAATCTCCCTCTAAATCTTTCAACATATATTTTCTTTTTTTCATCCAAATAAAACAGACCAGTTTCAACTAAAGTTTGCTCACTATAATTATCTTTTAATTTTTCATAGAAATTTGGATTTTTTTGTATAAATCCAATTTTAAATTTTTTAACCTCTTCTTTGGTTAAAGATCTATTTTTTAAATAATCTCTCGCAACAGAATAGCTCTCATTTTTTAATAATTCATTATGATAAAAATCTACATATTGACTAAAGATTGATTGGTACTCTTTCCACTTTTTTTCTCTTTCCTCATCTTGTTTTGAAAACATATAAGGTTGCATCCCAGCTAATTGGGCTAAATGCTTGACTGCCTCACCAAATTTAAGATTTTGAATTTTCATTACAAAATCAAAAATGTTTCCATGCTCTGATGTTGCAAAACAATGATAAAATTCTTTTTCATCATTGACCGTAAATGATGGAGTTTTTTCATTTTTGAAAGGAGATAAGCCAACAAACTCTTTTCCTCTTTTTTTTAAGACAACAGACTTTGATACAACAGTTGAAACTTTTAACCTTGTTTTAATTTCTTCAAGATACTCTTTAGGATATTTCATTAACTATTTAATAATTCTTTAATGAGAGGACCTGCTTTTGCAAAATCAATTTCATCTGAATGTAGTTTTTTTAATTCACCCATTACTTTTCCCATGTCTTTAAGTGAATTTGCACCAAGTTTAGAAATCAATTCTGCACAAATTTTTTTAGTTTCTTCCTCGCCAAGCTGTTTTGGTAAAAATCCAGTTAAAATATTATATTCATTTTGCTCTACCTCTAAGAGATCTGTCCTACTGTTTTTTTTGTAGATATCTATTGATTCGGCTCTCTGTTTAACCATTTTTTTAAGAAGCTTTTTTATGTCTTCATCATCTGTTTCTTTTTTATTTGGACCAGACCTATTTGAAATATCCAGATCCTTTATTGATGATAAAATTAACCTATAAGTTGATATTTTTGTTTTATCTTTGGCTTTTAAGGCGTTTTTATATTCAGTTTCGATTGTCTCTTTTAATGGCATATGTTTTTAATCTACTTCAAAGAAAAAAATCTTCAAAAGAAAAATTGTATTTTTACAATTTTATAATACATCTCTGTTGCGATAATAAATCAATTATTGTATTAACCTTTAACTTATGAGTTGTAATTGATCAAAAAAGCAAAAAAAACAAACTCAAAAAAATCTCAAAATCACACAGGCGTTTTAGTTCTTGAAAACAAGAGAGTTTTCAAAGGTATTGGAATTGGATACCAAGGAGAAGCAACCGGTGAGATTTGCTTTAACACCTCTCTAACAGGATACCAAGAAATTATTTCTGATCCTTCTTATGCGGGTCAGATTATTAACTTTACATTCCCACATATTGGAAATGTTGGAACTAACAAAGAAGATGTTGAGTCTGACAAAATCTGGACAAGGGGTGTGATATTTAATTCAGAAATAACCTCTCCTTCGAATTATAGAGCATTTTTGCATTTAGACTCCTGGCTTAAAAAAAATAAAATTGTTGGAATTACAGGACTAGATACTAGATGTTTAACAAACTTTATTAGAGATGAAGGAGCGCCTAAGGGAACAATTTCATATTCAAAAAATGGAAAATTTAATATTAGCAAATTAACAAACTCAACCATTAAATGGAGTGGATTAAAAAATCTTGATCTTGCAGAAACTGTAACAACCTCAAAAAACTATATTTGGAAAGGCCTTAGAACTTGGAAGAAAGAAACAGGATATAAAAAAAATACAAAAAATTCTTTTCATGTGGTTGCAATTGATTATGGAATTAAAAAGAATATTTTAAGATATTTTTCAGACTTCAAATGTAAAGTAACAGTCGTTTCTTGCAAAACCTCTGCTGAAAAAATATTAGATCTTAGACCGCATGGAATATTTTTATCCAATGGTCCCGGTGATCCTGCGGCAACAGGAAAATATGCAATAGAAATACTTAATAAATTGATTAAAAAAAATTTACCTATATTTGGGATTTGTTTAGGTCATCAAATTTTAGCATTAGCTTTAGGTGGTAAAACAAAAAAAATGAAGTTGGGACATAGAGGTGCAAACCATCCTGTCAAAAATTTAGTGCATGATAAAGTTGAAATTACTAGTCAAAATCATGGTTTTGTAGTTGTTGAAGAAACTTTACCAAAAAAAATTGAAGTAACTCATAAATCTCTTTTTGATAATACCATTGAAGGAATAAGACTTAAAAACAGACCAATATTTTCAGTACAATACCATCCAGAGTCAAACCCTGGACCACAGGATAGCGTCTACTTATTTCAAGAATTTATTAATAACATAAAAAAAAATGCCAAAAAGAAGAGATATTAAAAAAATATTAGTTGTAGGGGCTGGACCCATCATTATTGGTCAAGCATGTGAGTTTGATTATTCAGGCACACAAGCTTGTAAGGCATTAAGAGATGAGGGCTACAGAGTAATTTTAATTAACTCAAATCCTGCAACTATTATGACTGATCCAGATGTTGCAGATAAAACTTATATAGAGCCAATAACATTAGAAGTTTTAGAAAAGATACTTCAAAAAGAAAAACCAGATGCAATTCTACCAACTATGGGTGGTCAGACTGCACTAAATCTTGCAATGGAAGCTGAGAAAAAAGGAATTTTAAAAAAATATAAGATTGAGCTAATAGGGGCAAACTCTAAGGCAATTGCCAATGCAGAGGATAGGAAGAAATTTAGAAAAAATATGATCGACATTGGTTTAGATTTACCTAAATCTGAAATTGTTAACAATATCAATCAAGCATCAAAAGTTTTAAAAAAAATTGGTCTTCCTGCAATTATAAGACCTGCGTTTACACTTGGAGGTCTTGGTGGTGGTATAGCTAAAAATAAAAAAGACTACCTTAAAATAATTAAAAGTGGACTTCACGAGTCTCCAGTAAGTCAGGTATTGGTTGAAGAGTGTTTAGAAGGCTGGAAAGAATTTGAGATGGAAGTTGTGAGAGATAAAAAAGATAACTGCATCATCATCTGCTCAATTGAAAATGTTGATCCGATGGGAATACATACAGGTGACTCCGTAACTGTTGCTCCAGCGCTTACATTGACTGATAAAGAGTACCAAATAATGAGAAATGCTTCTATTGCATGTTTAAGAAAAATTGGAGTTGAGACAGGTGGATCAAATGTTCAATTTGCAATCAATCCTAAAAATGGCCGAATGGTTGTAATTGAAATGAACCCTAGAGTATCAAGATCATCAGCACTTGCATCAAAAGCAACTGGATTTCCAATTGCAAAGGTTGCTGCAAAACTTGCGGTTGGTTACACTTTGGATGAATTAAAAAACGAAATCACCAAAGTAACACCTGCCTCATTTGAGCCTAGTATTGATTATGTAGTAACAAAAATTCCAAGATTTACATTTGAAAAATTTTCAACTTCTCCAGCAACTCTAGGCACATCAATGAAATCAGTTGGTGAGGCAATGGCCATAGGAAGAAATTTTAAAGAATCTCTTCAAAAAGCATTGGTGTCTCTTGAAACTGGTTTTTCAGGATTAGATAGAATATTTGATTTAGATAAAATACAAATTGAAAAAAAGCTCAAAGAAAATATTCCAAATAAACTCTTGCTAGTTGCAGAAGCGATTAGAAAAAGAATTAATTTAAAAAGAATATTCCAACTATCGAAAATTGATCCGTGGTTTCTAGAGCAAATTAAAGAAATAATAGACAATGAGATTAAGATTAAAAACAAAGGGTTACCCAAGAATTTTAATGAATTTAATAAAATAAAATCAATAGGCTTTTCTGACAAAAAATTATCAGAGTTAACAAATACATCAGAAGATATAATAAGACGAAAAAGG
>CACJSJ010000024.1 GCA_902596045.1 uncultured Pelagibacteraceae bacterium | reverse complement strand
ATATCTAAAAAAGAAAGGTTTCAAAAATATCTATCAACTAAATGGTGGGATCTTAAACTATCTCAAAAAAATTAAGAAAAAAGAAAGCTTGTGGAAGGGTGAGTGTTTTGTTTTTGATAACAGAATTAGCCTTAAACATGGTTTAAAAATAGGGTCATATTCTATGTGTAGTGGGTGTAGAAAGCCAATTTCACCAAAAGACAAAAGATCTAAAAAATTTGAAGAAGGGGTTTCTTGTCCAAACTGTTATAACAACTTAACTGAATCACAAAAATCACGTTTTAGAATGAGACAAAGTCAGGTATACAAAGCAAAACAATCTGGAAAAAAATATATTTTTCAAAAAGAATTTAAATAAGGATATTTTTGTCTACTTCATACAAGCTTACTAAAGATCCAATATGGTTTTTACTTCGTAAAGTCACAATACCTGCAAGTGTAGGATCTCTTTTTCAAACATTTTATAATCTGGTTGATACTTGGTTTGCAGGAAAAATCTCAGCAGAAGCAATAGGTGCGATAGCTAAGTCATTTCCAATTTACTTTACTATAATTGCGGTTGGAGTTGGAATAGGCGCTGCTACTAATGCAATGATTGGTAATTCCATCGGTGAAAAAAAAGAGAGAGTTGCATCTATGTATATTGCACAATCTTTAATTTTTGCTTTAGTAATTTCAGTATTAGTAACAATTTTTGGTTTAAATGCATCAGATTATCTTCTAGGTATTATGGGATCAGACGCTGACGGAATAATATTAACTAGAGAATATTTGGATATCATATTCTATGGAACTTTCATTGTTCTGATCCAGATTTCTTTGAATGGAACCTTAAATGCTCAAGGTGACACTAAAAGTTATAGAAATGTTTTAATATTTAGTTTTTTCTTAAATATTTTTTTAAACCCACTTTTTATATGGGGATATGGAATAATTCCTGCTTTTGGTATAGCTGGACTTGCTATAGCAACAGTAATTTCGCAACTGATCGGAACAATTTATTTAGCCTATAAAGTTAATAATTGTAAAATTAGAGAATACTTAAAATTAGTATGTTTTATTCCTAAGTTTGAATATTTAAATCCTTTAACAAGACAGTCGGTCCCTGTTATGTTTAGCATGTTGTTTATTGGAGTTGGAATTTTCAATATTTTATATTTTATTGGTCAGTTTGGTGATTTAGCTACTGCAGGTTATGGTGCAGCCTTAAGAGTAGAACAAGTTTTTTTACTTCCAGTAATTGGATTGAATACAGCTGTTCTATCTATAGGAGGTCAAAACTTTGGTGCAAAAGCTTATAATAGGATAAGAGAATTATATACTAAAGCTTTGTTTTTTGGATCCTCTTTTATGGCTGTTGCTGGAATAATATTATTTTTTGGCGCAGAGTTTTTTGTATCTTTATTTACAGACAATCAAGAAGCTATAAAACACGGTGCTATCTATTTAAAAGTAGCAGCATTAATAGGGCCTATATACCCAGCATTTTTTATTACTACAGCTGTATTTCAAGCGGTTAAAAAACCTCTTTATAGTCTTTATTTAAGTATAATGAGATTAACAGCGTTTCCTTTTTTAAGCTTGTGGTATGTAATTAATATCAGAGGAGGGGATTATGAAGATATTTTTTACACAATAATGGTCACAAATTGGTTAATGGGAATTGCGCTATTAATATTTATTGGTTATTTTTTAAACAATGTATTTAAGCAAAATAAAGCTCTTTTTAGCTATTAGCATCTGTCTAATATTTTTTTTTCTAGCGTATAATGATGTTAAATCATATGAAATTAAGATTATTGATGGTGATACCATTCATCTAAATGGAGAAAAAATAAGATTTACAGGAATAGATACTCCAGAACTTAAACAAACTTGTACTAAAAATAATGAAGTCATCCTATGTGGGATTGAAGCTAGAAAACTATTAATCAAAAAAATTGGCAAAAATGAAGTACAATGCACAAAAGAAGGTAAAGATCAGTATAAAAGAACTTTAGCAGAATGTTTTGTAAAAGATCTTAGTTTATCGAGTTTTTTAGTTAGAGAAGGTTACGCTTTTGCTTATCGAAAATATTCTAAAAAATTTGTTAATGATGAAGATTATGCAAGAAAAAATAATCTTGGTATGTGGTCGATGAGGTTTGAATATCCATGGGATTGGAGAAAGAAAAATTAATCTTTTTTAAGTTTTTTTTCTAATTTTCTTACAAAATAAGAGACGATTAATATTAATATTAAATACTCAAGTATTAAGAAAGTATATATTTCTAATGGTCTATAGGTTGTAACTACTAATTCATTTGCTTTTCTAGTTAGATCTCCAATTCCAATTATTGATACTAAAGAGGACATTTTTAAGACATAGACAAATTGATTACCAATAGCGGGTAAGATATTTTTAATTGCTTGGGGCAGAATAACTAACCTTAACTTTCTAAAAAAATTTAAACCAAGTGAACTTCCTGCTTCCCACTGAGCTTTTTTTATTGAATTTATACCTGCTCTAAAAATTTCAGCTTGAAATGCGCTTTCACTTAATGATAAAGCAATAATTCCAGATACAAATGGACTAAAGCTTATACCTGTCATAATTGGTAGGCCATAATAAATCCACAAGATTAAAACTAGAAGAGGAATTGCTCTTACAATTTCTACATATCCAATATTTAGATAAGTTAAATATTTACTTTTTGCCAAAGATGGGACAGCTACAATAAAACCAATAATCATTGAAATTAATATTGAAATTATTGAAATATAAACTGTAGTTGTTAGACCAGATAATAAAAATTTAAGATTAGTTAAACCTTCAATATTATTTGGAGATAAAATTAGCCAATTTAGATCGTTTTCCCCGCAAGAGGTTAGCGGCAGAATCAGAAGTAGAAAAAATAAATTTCTCACTCTCTGATTTATAAAGAATTAAAAATTAATTACTAACTGATTATAAGCTCTTTAGATTATATTTTGCTAATAACTTAGTGAAGAAACCTGATGATTTTTTCTTTTTTATCCAATCATTAATATAACTGTTCCATTTGTCATCACCTTTCGGAACCATCATAGCTAAAAAAGCTGGATTTTTTTCTCCATCAGGAACAATAGCTAGTTGAGGATATTTGATTACTAATTTATTTGCCTCCGTTGAACTCGTAATATTACCATCTGCTCTACCAGCTAAAACTTCTTGAAAGTCTCTAGCAGGAGCTTCAACTGAATTTAATTTAGATTTAGGAAAAAATTCTTTTGCCTTTTCTTCCTGAGATGTACCTAGAGTAGTTGCTATTGTTACATTTGAATTATTAAGCGAATCCCAAGTTGAAAATTTTTTTAAATTCTTTTTTAGAACTAATGGCACAGTTCCATATTTATAATAAGTATCAGTAAATCCTGCTACTTCAGCTCTTTTTGGGGTTTTTGTTACACTTGTTGAAATATCGTATCTTGCTGAGGTAATACCTGAAACAATAGTTTTCCATTCTGCAGGGACAAATTCAATTTTTACTCCCATGTCTTTAGCAAGTTCATTCATTACATCAATATCAAATCCTTTATACTTGTTAGTTGCCGGATCTTTCATCGTCATTGGATCCCAGTCTCCAGTTGTGCCAACTTTTAAAATTCCTGCTGACATTATTTTGTCTAGATTTGACTCTGCGTTTAAAGAAAAGGGTAAAAGAGCAAACAATGCTATTAAAAATATTTTTTTCATTATTCAAAATAACTTATTTTATAATAAATTGTGACTATAATCTTGACGCAGCGTCGTTCATCCACGAAAATAAATGTTGTGAAAAAGAACGTCTTACAAAAAGATTTAATGTATTTTTGCCCTGATTATGAATAATTACATCAATTTTTGCAAGAATCGTTTGAGTAACAGCACCTTTTTTATCTTGAAATTTATTAAAGTTAAAAGGCGATCCAGTTTGAAACAATTCATAAATTTTATTTCCTTTTAGATTAATCATTACGAATTGATCCGTCACATCTACTATTGCACCAAGATTTAATTTTGAAATATTCTTATTTAACAGTTTTTCAGTTTCATAAGTGTTTGTATTTTGAGCATAAGGTTCATTGGAATAAATCATCCACTCATCGGGACTTAACCAAAGAGCTGTTAATTTATCACTTTGAGTTGAGGTATTTGCTTCAGTTGGTAAAATAATATTTAATGACTTGCCAATTGCAGAAATAAATTCTCTTTTTCTTCCTCTTATAACTAATTTCATTATTGGCTTAATTTCTTTCATCTGAAGATCTTGCAATAATGTTTGTTCAGGTAGAGCTTGATTATAATTAAGCATTTAATCTTTTATTCTCCTTATCTAAAAAAACTGGATCAGCTACAATTACACTTATATTCTTTTTTTCCATCGGGATTATTAATTTTTGTCCCATCATATTTTTTCCACCTCTTACAACACCTAATGCTATAGATTTTTTAAGATTAGGGCTGTAATAACTTGATGTAACATGACCTAACATTTCTATAGGTGATTTATTTATATCAGCCACTATTTGTGCCCCTTCCTCTAATACTTCATTAGGATTTTCGGTTAATAATCCAACCAGCTGTTTTCTATCTTCTCTAATAGTGTCTGATCTATATAATGATCTTTTCCCAATAAAATCATACTTCTTTTTACTTACAATCCAATCCATTTGTAAATCAATTGGTGTCATAGTTGCATCTGTATCTTGACCAACAATTATAAAACCTTTTTCAGCTCGAAGTAAGTGCATTGTCTCAGTTCCATATGGCGTAATGTTAAAATCTTTTCCAGCTTCCATACATTTTTCCCAAACTGATTTAGCATAATTAGCCTGGACATTAATTTCATAACTATGTTCTCCTGTGAAACTAATTCTCATAACTCTGCAATTAATTTTACCAATTTTTGCATTCTTAAATGACATATGTGGAAAGCTTTCGTCTGAAAAATCTAAATCTGGAATAACCTCACTTACAATTTTTTTACTATTTGGACCACAAACACTCACTGTCGCAAAATGATCTGTTACCGAAGTTAAATAAACATCTAATTCAGGCCATTCTGTTTGTAGGTAATCTTCCAATTTACCCATTACATTAGCTGCCCCACCTGTTGTTGTTGTCATAATATAATGATTTTCACCTAATCGAGTAGTAACACCATCATCGTATACCATACCATCCTCATTGAGCATTAGACCATATCGACATTTACCAACTGCAAGTTTTGACCAAGCATTTGTATAAACACGATTTAAAAATTCAGAAGCATCAGTTCCTTGAATATCAATTTTACCAAGAGTAGATGCATCTAAAATTCCAGCACTTTCCCTTGCTGCTTTACTTTCTCTTTGAACAGCTTCGTGCATATTTTCATTTTCTTTTGGATAATACCAAGCTCTTTTCCACTGACCTACATTTTCAAACTCTGCTTTATGTATAACATGCCAATCGTGTATTGGAGTTTTTCTAAATATATCAAAATATTCTCCAACATTTCTTCCGACTATAGTTCCAAATGTTAAAGGAGTGTAGGGTGGTCTAAAAGTTGTAGTACCTAGTTCGCCCATTTTAGCTCCAGCAGTTTCAGAAATAATTCCAAGTGCATGCATATTTCCTAGCTTACCTTGATCTGTTCCCATCCCTGTGGTTGTGTATCTCTTAACATGTTCTATTGATCTAAAGCCTTCTCTTAAAGCTAATTTAATATCTTTTGCAGTTGCATCATTTTGATAATCTACAAAAGATTTTGTTTTACCTAAAATTTTATCTGATGGTAATAACCAAATGTTTCTTTTAGATTTGTTAGTTGAGGATAAAATTTCTAAGTTATCATATTCAGTATTTTTTATATTTAAATATTCTATTAGAGACTTTGGAGTATTTAATAAAATTTCATCTAAAGTAAAATCACCATTACATGACCCAATACTCAATTGATCTGACGGATAAATATTTGGTATAAATACTTGATCATCTTCTCTAAATTTTAATTTTCCACCAGATTGTGTAAATAAATGAACTGCTGGTGTCCATCCACCAGACACTCCCAAACAATCACAAGATAAAATTATTTTAGAACCCACAACTTTTTGTCCATCTTTAGAAAGTTGCATTATAGAAATCTTATTTATTCTCTTATAACCAGAAGTGTCTGTTATCGTGTAACCTTTATAAATTTTGATATTATTTTTTTCTACTTCGTAAATAAGTTTAGAATTCACTTCTTCTCTATTATCAATTATAGCCTCAATATTAATTCCTTTTTGAACAAGACTAATAGCTGTTTCATAAGCACTGTCGTTATTAGTAAAAAGGATATTTTTTTCACCACAAGCTACTCCAAAATAATCAGCAAATCTTTTAATTGCCGAGGAAAGTAAAATTCCTGGACGATCATTATTATCAAATATCATAGGTCTTTCTATTGATCCAGTAGCTGTGATTACTTTATTTGCTCTTATTTTAAGTAGTTTGTGTCTTGTTTTATTTTTTCTTTGATTAATAGGTAGATGATCTGTCAGATTTTCACGGGCTAACAAAAAATTATAACCATGATAAGCAGCAACACTTGTCCTTGTTTTAATCTCTAAATTTTTTAACTTCTTTATTTCATTGATTTCTTTTTCTAACCAAGAACCTGAATTCTGGTTATTAATTTTAAAATGATCTGAATTTTGATATATAGTTGAACCCCCAAGATTTGGTTTTTCTTCTACTAAAAGTGTCTTTAAACCATTTTTAGCAGCTATTTTAGCAGCCATGATTCCTGAAATACCAGCTCCAATTATCAAAACATCACAATGAATATATTTATGTTCGTAAATATCTGGATCTGGTTTAGTTGGTGATTTACCTAAACCTGCAGATCTTCTAATGAAATATTCATATTTCTCCCAAAAACTAGCAGGCCACATAAAAGTTTTATAATAAAAACCTGCAGGCAGTAGGGGTGATAAAAGATTGTTAATTCCACCAATATCAAATTTTACACTTGGCCAGCAATTTTGACTTGAAGCTTCTAAACCTTCATATATTTCAATTTCAGTTGCTCTCACATTGGGTTCTGTTCTTGATGAGTCATTATGTAGTTGGACAATAGCATTTGGTTCCTCTGAGCCAGCAGTCATAATACCTCTTGGTCTATGGTATTTAAAACTTCTTCCAATTAAATGAACATCATTTGCTAAAAGAGCAGAGGCTAATGTATCACCCTTAAAACCATAATAAGTTGATCCATTAAATTTAAATGAAATTCTATAAGTTTCATCTATTGCTTTTCCTGTTTTTAATCTTAAATTTTTTGTCATTAATTATTCTACAGGTGGTTTTTCGCCCATCTTATAAACAGCTTTAATTTCATCATTTGAAGTATCACGAACCATATTAAACCATTTTCTACATCCATGAGCATGATTCCATCTTTCAAACTGTATTCCTTTAATATTTTTTCTCATAAAAAGATATTCTGCCCACTCATCATCACTAAGTTCAGTAGGCTGTTTAGGTCTTACTATATGTGCTTCACCACCAGCTTTAAATTCGCTTTGTTCTCTTTCTCCACAATATGGACAATTAATTATGAACATTAGTGTGCTACAGCTGCTGCACCGTGTTCGTCCACAAGATCACCGCTAACAAATCTATTTATGTTAAAAGCGGCATTAAGTTTGTGAGGTTCATCATTAGCAATTGTATGTGCAAATAAATCACCCGATCCAGGTGTTGCTTTAAATCCTCCAGTACCCCAACCACAGTTAAAATATAAACCTTTAATAGATGTTTTGCTTACGATTGGACTAGCATCTGGGCAAATATCAACAATTCCTCCCCATTGTCTTAACATTCTCATTCGACTGAATATTGGATATAGTTCTAAAATCGCATTTAAAGTTCCTTCAACAATATCATGACTTCCTTTTTGAGAATAAGATACATAATCATCTGTTCCAGCGCCGATTACAAGCTCTCCTTTGTCAGATTGACTAACATAGGCATGAACAGCGTTAGACATAACAACTGTATCAATAATTGGTTTTACAGGTTCAGAAACCAAAGCTTGCAAAGGTTTACTTTCTAATGGAAGTTTTAGGCCTGCCATTTCTGCAATAACACTTGAATGTCCAGCAGTAACCACACCAATTTTTTTTGTTTTAATAAAACCTTTTGTTGTTTCTAAACCTTCAACAACATCACCATTTCTTTTGATGCCTTTAACTTCACAATTTTGGATAATATCAACACCCATTTCATCAGCACCTCTTGCATAACCCCACGCTACAGCATCGTGTCTAGCTGTGCCAGCTCTTCTTTGTAAAGTACCACCTAAAACAGGGTATCTAATATCAGGAGAC
>CACJSJ010000023.1 GCA_902596045.1 uncultured Pelagibacteraceae bacterium | reverse complement strand
CTTGTAAGCGAACAAAGTTAATGATAACAAAAGGTCAAATTATGATAAAAAAATACATACTTTTAATAATTCTAGTGTTATTTGCTGGAAATCTAAACGCGGAAACAAAAACTTACAAAATGGTGTTTGTGCCTGCAAGTGAAAAGGGTGATGAAAGTGACTACACAAGTTTAATTGCAATCACCGAAAAACTGACTGGCTTTAATATCGATACAATTAAAGTAACAGACTATAATGCAGCAGTTGAAGCAATGAGAGCTGGTAGGGCTCATATAGCTTGGTATGGAGGAAAAACATATGTTAAGGCTGCTGAGATTGCCAATGCAGAGGCCTTCGCAGCTGGTGTAAGACCTGGTGAAAAGGATGCAGGTTACTACACTTATTTTGTTGTTAAAAAAGATAGTAAGTTAAAAGAATTTAATGATGTTAAAGGTAAAATTTTATCTTTAAATACAATTGGATCAACAAGTGGTGATCTAATACCTCAAGTAGAATTAAGTAAAATTAATCTTTCAATAAAAAATAAAGAACACTTTGATAAAGTTTATTATGCTGGAAGTCATGATGCATGCTTACTAGCAGTATTAAATAATCAATCTGATGTCTGCGGTATGAGTTCTAGAAATTTTGAGGCAAGATTGGAAGATGGAACATTTAAAAAAGAAGATGTAAGAATTATACATAAGTCGGATAGAGTTCCACCACCACCATTAGCTTATTCAAAAATGATTCCAAAAGAAGATAGGGATAAGATTAAAAAAGCTGTCTTAGAAGCTCATAACCACGGACAGATAGGTGGATATGGTGGAAAGATGTCTCACTATATGGAAGTTAAAGACTCTGACTACAATGTTTTACGGGAAGTAATTGAATTACTAAATAAGAATAAAAGTTAAAACTATATAGAATTATGCTTGAAATAAATGATCTTAAAAAAACCTTCGATAATGGCAGTCCTGCATTAAAAGGTGTTAATCTAAAAATTAATAAGGGAGAATTTGTAAGTATTTTAGGACCCAGTGGTTCAGGTAAAACAACTTTACTTAGAACCATTAATGGACTTGAAACTTCAAGTGGAGGTGAAATTTATTTTAATGATAAAAAAATAGATAATAACAGCATTCCAGAAATTCAAAAAAAAACTGGAATGATCTTTCAAGAATTTAATCTAGTAAATAATCTATCAGCAATAAATAACGTTCTTACAGGTCTTTTAAATACTAGTAATAAATTTTTATCTTTATTTTATTTATTTAAAAAAGATCAAAAAATTGAAGCTTTAAAATCTTTAAAAACAGTGGGTTTACTTGAAAAATCTTATAATAGATCCGATGAATTATCTGGAGGTCAAAGACAAAGAGTTGGAATAGCAAGAGCTATAATTAAAAGACCATTATTATTGTTAGCTGATGAGCCTGTTGCGAGCCTAGATCCTAAAGCCGCAAATTTGATTTTATCTCTATTAAAGAAAATTAATAAAGAATTTGGGACAACTATTCTTTGTAACCTTCATCAAGTTGATTTAGCAAAAAAATACTCAGATAGATTAGTAGGTCTTTTGGATGGAAAGATCATATTTGATGAAAAATCTGAAAATATTAATAAATCTAATTTAGAAAAAATATACGTATAATATGGAACGGAACGTTATAAAGCTCAAAGTAGACAATAAAGACAAAGATCTTGCGACTTATTTAAAACCACAATGGTCTTGGAAAACCCTTACCACTATAGGGATATTTTCTTTTATTTTGGTATTTGTTGTAAATGATTTGGAGATTGATTTTATTAAATTAGTTACAGATTCTTCAAAATATTTTGGAGATATCTTATCAAGGATGCTTCCACCTGATTTTAGTAATTTAAATCAATTAATTTATGCAATGTTTGAGACTATTGAAATTGCTTTTCTTGGTACTTTTATTGCCATAGTTTTATCTATTCCTTTAGGTTTATTTTCAGCAAGAAATTTAGCTCCTAATTATTTCGTTTATATAGTCTGCAAAACTATAGTTATATTCTTTAGAGCAATACCTGAATTTATTATTGCAATGATTTTAGTTATTGCAATTGGATTTGGAGCAATGCCAGGAGTACTTGCATTAGGTTTACATACGATGGGATTTTTAGCAAAATTTTACGCAGAAGATATCGAGCATATAAACAAAGGACCTATTGATGCTCTTAAATCGTCTGGTGCAACTAAAAGTCAAATAATTTCATTTGGTGTTATACCTCAGATCTTACCATCATTTGTTGCAAACAATTTATATATCTTAGATAGAAACGTAAGAATGGCTACAATGCTAGGTATAGTTGGAGCTGGTGGAATAGGGTATGAACTACAATCATCTTTCAGGATGTTTGAATATGAAAGAGTTTCTGCAATCATAATTCTAATATTTGTAACAATTTTTATTATAGATCATCTATCAGCATTTATCAGATCAAAAATTAAGTAATTTATTTTATTGATTATCATATAATTATGAAGATCATGTAATAATGATTACATTTAAAATTTCTGGATATTTGTATTTATTTTTTGCAGTGATATTAGGTATTGCTTCAAATGGTTTGCTAAAGACTACAAACGGTTTTACAAACTTAATGCCAACGTTATTTTGTATTATTTCAATAGTTCTATGCATTTTTTGTTTGTCTAAAGTTATGATGATGATCCCAGTAGGTTTTGCTTACGCAACTTACGGAGGTCTAACAATTACAGCTGTAACAATTTTTAGTATTTTAAAATATAATCAATTACCTAATATTTATGGAACTATAGGTATAATTCTAATAATTATAGGCGTTATTCTGGTAAATTATTTAGGAAAAGTAAGTTCTTAAGTTTGGCCGTGTTAAATAATTAACACGACCATACAGATTTATTTAAAACCAATTATTTGGAATGATTATGTAGTGAATTGCTAATACAATTCCAACTGAAACACTTAATCCAAAGATCATTTTAAGAAAGTCTTTACCAATTAATGGAAAGACATACTTAAATTTATATTCTTTGTTCATTGTTGAAATTGCAAGTTCTCTACCACACAATAAACCAACAAATACCCAAGTTGTAGACATAGGTAAGTCGTTTAGTTCTTTAAAGTAAAATAGAACTGCAGCATAAATTACATTGATAATTGTAGCTGATCTTGCGTATCTTGTTCCAGTCTTCTCCAAAACAACTTTCTGAATTGGTCCACCTTGAATGTAGAAAATATAAAATAATAATGCAGTAAAGTAAGCCATTACAATTAAAAGCAATGTTAAATCTAACTGTCTAGGTAGATATACCGCAATATTAGCTACATCGTGAGATAACCAAACCCACCATAACCAACCTGAAGAAATCCAAACAGCATTTCTCCAAAAGCCAATATATTTTTCATCTACTTCATCTAATTTTTCATTGATAAATTTTGATACTACTATCCAAGCAATATAAGCGACCATTGCAGCCAAACCATAACCAACTACACTTTTTAGCAACATCTTTTCAAGCACAACTGTTGAAGCAAATGCTGAAAGAACTAAGAAAGTAGTAGATACTGGTATTCCAATTCTTGTTAATAATAGCAATATTGCAGGTGCTACTGCATGATACCACTGAATTTCTTGATAAGGTATTCTTGTTAATCTTCCATAAGAAATATCACCATCATATGAATACCATCCCCAAGCTAACGCAAAAATCATCACAGCGGATGCAGATCCTGCAAGTGTATACCATTTAAACCACTTCTTTTTTGAAGCTATAAATGTACCCAGTGTTTGAATTGAGTCGTTAGCGATAACGCTATAACCGGCAAGGGCGAAGCCTATAACCGTATAAATTAAAGTCATTTCCATTCTCTATCTCCTTTATATTATTGTTTTCGGTTCCTATCGATTCATGACTTAAGATCTATGTAATGGGAGAATAAAAAAAACTCTATAAAAGAATAAAATAATATTAGAATCAGAGGGTAGATTCGTCAACTAGTAAACTATTTAATATTGATGTCTACAAATTAATATTTTTTATTTCTCAATTAAGTTGTATTTATTTAATTAATTTCTTAACAAAATATACAGCAATCAAAGCACCAATAAACTCTGCAATTATATAAGTAGGTGTATTGAGATAATTAATTCCAGTAAATGATTCAGTAAAAGTCCTAGCTATAGCAACAGCTGGATTTGCAAAAGATGTTGATGATGTGAACCAATAACCAGCTGTAATATAAGTTGCAACACAAGCAGCAACTGTTGTTTTTCCATCTTTTAAAGTTGCAAAGATAATAAATATTAGACCAAAAGTTGCTACAATTTCTGCCAGAAATATATGAAAGCCATCTCTACTTTTAGTAGATAATTCAATTATATTATGTTCAAAAAATACATTAGCTAACATTACGCCTAATAAGCATCCTAATATTTGAGCTGGAATATATGTAGTTAAAAGTTTTCCTTTAATTTTTTTATTTAAATACATTGCTAAACTAACAAAAGGATTAAAATGAGCACCTGAAATATCAGCGAAGGCAGTTATTAAGACAAATAAACCTGCTCCAGTAGCAAGTGTGTTTGCAGTGAGTCTTAAAGCATTATCATTTGTAAGATTTTCAGCCATTATTCCAGAGCCAACAATAATCATTACTAAAAAACAACTACCAATAAATTCACCAATGAAAATTTTATTTTTCATAATCTAAGAATTATTAAATTATAACCTTATAAATTCCAATTAAGAACAATGGTATTTGTAGTCCAAAGTTAGTTAGTATCGCTTTATCTTTGCTAATGAATCCAGCGATAGTCCATCCAACAACACCTAATCCATGAAAGTATATATTTAAGGGATATATATTTAGGTTTGTTAATAAAATACCAACTAATACTAGAAATGTACTTATCCATTTAAGATATTTCTTAATAAACATTAATTTTCCTTTCAGCTTATTTTATTTAGATTTTAGATAATAACTTATCTACACTTTTTACATAATCCAAAAAACTCAAGATTGTATTTACTATATTTCATGCCATCTTTATCTTTGAAATTAGTTAAGTATTTAGAAAGACTTGCACTACTTATTTCTGTTACTTTCTCACAGATTTCACAGATTGAAAATGCAGTAGCTTTTGATACCTGACAACTTGAATTATGACATGCAATAAAGGCATTTCTACTTTCAATTTTATGAATTTTTCCTATTTCAACTAGTTTATCCAGTGCTCGATAAACTTGTAATGGTGCTTTAATACCTTTTTTTTGAACATTATGTAGTATTGAATAAGCTTTCATTGGTTCAGGTGATTTGTGAATTAAATCAAAAATGATTTGCTGATTTTTTGAAAGAGTTTGCATTTTATTCATTCTACTGATTCCTCATTAATTTTTCAATTTAATCGATTGTTTTATGTTTAATAATGACAAGATAAATAAGAATAAAGAAGCTGCTATAATTGATGGTCCAGAAGCAGTATTAAATTCCAATGAAGAGAATAATCCCAAAATCACAGATAATAATCCGCCGATAATTGAATACATCACCATTTTTTGAGGACTTGATGAAATATTTCTAGCCATTGCAGCAGGTATGATTAACATTCCTGTAATTAGTAATAAGCCAACCATCTTAATTGATATTGCAATGATGGCTGCCATTAAAATTGTAAATATAGCTTTAGCTCGATCAGGATTTAATCCTTCTGCTTCAGCTAATTCATAATTAACAGTTGATGCAAACAAAGGTTTCCAAATTAATTTTAAAACTAAGAGGATTAATGCTCCTCCAATCCATATTATTAATAGATCATCAACAGTAACAGCTAATATATCCCCAAATAATAATCCCATAATATCAAATCTAATAAATGATAAAAATCCTATAACAACAAGTCCTACTGCCAATGATGAGTGAGCTAAAAGACCAAGCAAAGCATCACCTGGTAGATTGGTTCTCTTTTGTAGTTGTATTAAAGTTAAAGCTATTAAAGATGAGATAATGAATACCGAGAACGCTATGTTGAATTCCATTGAATAAGCTAATGTCACTCCAAGTAAAGCAGAGTGGGCTAGAGTATCTCCAAAATAAGATAATCTTCTCCAAACAACAAAACATCCAAGAGGTCCAGTAACAAAGGCAACTCCAATACCTGCAATTAAAGCTCTTATAAAAAAGTCATCTAACATTTAGTTTTTCTTTATTTCACCTTCACTTGTATGAACATGATCGTGTCTATGTTCATATCTTGATAATATTTGAGAAGCTTGTTCACCAAATAAAGCTTTATATTCATTATTTTTTGCAACATCCATTGGAGAACCTGAGCAACATACATGACCGTTTAAACAAACAACATGATCTGTAGCACTCATTACAGTATGTAAGTCGTGAGAAATTAATAGAATTCCACAGTTTAATTCATCTGAAATTTTTTTAATTAGTTCGTATAAAGCGATTTCACCAGTAAAATCTACTCCTTGAACAGGTTCATCTAGTACCAATAATTCTGGTTTTTTTGAAATAGCTCTTGCAAGTAGTACTCTTTGGAACTCACCACCTGATAAGTCACCCAAATTTTTATCTTTAAGATGAATGACGCCAGTTAAAGATAAAGCTTCATCTATTGATTCTTTATCAAGACTTTCAGTTAATACCATAAAATCATTTACTCTTAGCGGTAACGTCCAATCAATTGAAATTTTTTGTGGAACATATCCAACTTTATTTGTGTATTTTTCAACTGAACCATCAATCTTTTTGTAAATACCTAAAGCAATTTTGGCTGTTGTACTTTTTCCTGATCCATTTGGACCAATAAGAGTAACTATTTTACCTTTTTCAACTTGAAGTGATACTCCTTTAACAAGCCATTTATTATTTAAACTAAAACCAGCTTTATTTAATTTCACAAGTATATTTTGGTCTGAGCTCATTTTATTCCTTGACTAACAAATGTTATATTATTACATAGTGTTATATTATAACAATTTAAATATACAACATATGAAAAACATTAAAAAATTACCATTTATCTTATCAATACTATCATTCTTAACTATTTTTGTACCTGCAAATGCTGAAATTAAAGTAGTTACTTCAATTAAACCAATTCATTCATTAGCTAGTTATTTAATGGATGGAGTAGCTAAACCAGATTTAATAGTAGATGGATATGCTTCTCCTCACGGTTTTGCTTTAAAACCATCGCATGCAAAAATGTTGCAAAATGCTGATCTAATATTCTGGGTTGGCGAGGATTTGGAAAATTTTTTAGAAAAACCATTAAAATCTGTTGCGAAAAAAGCTGAGAAAATTGAGCTAATGGAAATCAAAGGCTTAACTAAACTTAAATTTAGAGAAAGAAATATTTTTGAAGAACATGATCACGGACATAAAGAGGATGACCATGACGATCATGCTAAAAAAGAAGATGACCACGATGACCACGGACATGACGATGAGCATAAAGAGGATGGTCACGATGACCACGGTCACGACGACGAACATAAAGAAGATGACCACGATGATCACGGTCATGAGGGACACGCGCACGGTGAGTATGATCCACATATTTGGTTGGATCCAATGAATGCAAAAGTGATTTTAAGTGAAATGGCAGAACACTTGATCGAGAATGATAAAAAAAATGAAGCTAAATACAAAGAAAACTTAAAAAAAGCACATAAAGATTTAGATAAACTAACCAAGAAAGTTAAATCTGAGTTAAATAAAGATTTTAAATCAATTGTTTTTCATGATGCATATCAATATTTTGAAGAAAGATTTGGCATTAATATTCTTGGTGCATTTACTGTAAATACAGACGTAATGCCTGGTGCTGAACAGTTAGCTGAGATTAGAGAAATAATCGAGCATGATAAAGTAAGTTGTATATTTTCAGAGCCTCAATTTAATCCTGATATTATTAAGGCTGTAGCAAAAGATACTAATGTTGCAACAGGGGTCATAGATCCATTAGGAGCGACTCTTAACCCTGGTAAAGATTTATATTTTGACTTAATTAGCAACATGTCGAAATCTTTCAAAGGCTGTTAATTAAAAATTGATCTTTATCTATAAATAATATCTAATAATGGGATGAGTACAGTTTCCCTCACTTTAGATGAAATTTTTGATTTAGCTAAAAAAACATTATTAGCTAACGGATGTGATGATGAAACAGCATCTATACTATCAGATTTAATTAGAAATGCTGAAAGAGACGGATCTTTATCTCATGGTTTGTTTAGGTTACCTGCATATGTAAGTGGTTTAAAAAGTGGAAAAATTAATGGCAAAGGAAAACCTGAAGTAAAAAAGATTTCTTCATCAGTAATAAAAGTTCAAGGAAATAATTGTTTAGCACCTGTAGTTTTGAATAAGGGTTTGTCTGAATTAACCAAAACTGCAAAGGAAAATGGTGTAGCAGTTCTTGCAATCAATAATTCTCATCATATGGCAGCGATGTGGCCTGAGACAGAAAAATTAGCAGAAGAAGGTTTAGTTGCTTTCGCTTGTACATCTTATAAACCTGCTGTAGCTCCTGCTGGAGCAATCAAACCATTATTTGGAACAAATCCAATTTCATTTGCATGGCCTCGACCTGGCAAAACTCCAGTTGTTTATGATATGGCAACAGCATCAATGGCAATGGGTGAAGTTCAAGTTGCCAAAAGAGAAGGGCACAAGGTGCCACTTGGAACTGGTTTAACTAAAGATGGTAAAGAGACAACTGATCCAGGAGCAATAGCTGATGGTGGTGTATTACTTCCTTTTGGTGGTTATAAAGGTTCTGCAATAGCAATGATGGTTGAGTTAATGGCTGGTGCATTAGTGGGTGACAATTTTAGTTTTGAAACAGCCGCTAAAGATAATAACGATGGTGGACCTCCAAGTGGAGGGGAATTTATTTTAGCTATATCACCAGATAAAACTGCAGGAACTAACTGGCAAAAACATGCAGAAGAATTTTTTAATAAAATGAAATCAATGGGTGAAGTAAGATTACCAGGTGAAAGAAGACATAAAAATAGATTAGATAAAGGTCCTCGTAATATAAACGAAGAATTAGTTAATAAAATAAAATCGTTAAGCTAATTTAATTTCAATTGGAGTGTGGTCAGAGGGTTTTTCTCTTCCTCTAGGATCTTTATTAATATTTATAGACTTAATTTGATCAATTAAAGAGTTTGAAGCTAGAAAATGATCTATTCTCATTCCATTATTTTTTTGCCAAGCTCCTCTCATATAATCCCAATAGGTATAACCTTCTTTAGTTTCATTGAAATGTCTGTAAACATCACCAAATCCTAAATTTAGCATTTCTCTAAATTTTTTTCTTATCTCCAGTCTATATAAAGCATCATCTTCAAAACTTTTTACATTATAAACATCTTCAGCAGCTGGTATTACG
>CACJSJ010000022.1 GCA_902596045.1 uncultured Pelagibacteraceae bacterium | reverse complement strand
TCATCCACTTGATTTTTAGCAGGCCTTATTTCAACAGGAGGATCAATTAAACCAGTGGGCCTAATAACTTGTTCTACGAATTTATTTTTAACTTGTTTTAATTCCCATGGCCCGGGAGTAGCAGATACAAAAACTGTTTGAGTTCTCATAGCATCCCATTCTTCAAACTTTAGCGGACGATTATCCATACAAGAAGGCAATCTAAAACCATACTCTGCAAGATTACTTTTTCTCGATCTGTCGCCTTTATACATCCCATTTAACTGTGGAACTGTTACATGACATTCATCAACAAAAATTAAAGTATTATCAGGAAAATATTCAAAAAGAGTAGGGGGTGGTTCCCCAGGTTTTCTTCCAGATAAAAATCTAGAATAATTTTCAATTCCAGCACAAGAACCTGTTGCTTCAATCATTTCTAAATCAAATTTAGTTCTTTCCTCTAATCTTTGGGCCTCAAGTAATTTATTTTGTTCTTTAAAATTCTTTAAGGTTACCTCTAATTCTCTTTTGATTTTAATAATTGCTTGCTCAATAGTTGGCTTAGGAGTTATGTAATGGCTATTTGCGTAAACTTTAATTACATTTAATTCATTTACCAAATCACCTGTAAGTGGATCAAATTCTTCAATTTTTTCTAATTTATCACCGAATAAACTTAATCTCCAGGCACGGTCTTCTAGATGAGATGGAAAGATTTCTAAATATTCCCCTCGTGCTCTAAATGTACCTCTGTAAAAATTTTGATCATTTCGCTTATATTGAAGAGCAACTAATGATTTAATTAGTTGTTCTCTATTATAATCATAACCTGTTTTTAAACTTAAGGTCATTTTACTGTAGGCTTCAACAGAACCTAGTCCATAGATACAAGAAACACTTGATACAATAATGACATCATCTCTTTCTAATAATGATCTTGTTGCGGAGTGACGCATTCGATCTATCTGTTCATTAATTGATGCTTCTTTTTCAATGTAAGTGTCTGAACGTGGAACGTAGGCTTCTGGTGTATAATAATCGTAGTAAGAAACAAAATACTCAACAGCATTATCAGGAAAAAAAGATTTCATTTCACCATAAAGTTGAGCTGCAAGAGTTTTGTTTGGAGCTAGTATTAAGGCAGGCCTGTTAGTTTTTTCTATGACTTTTGCCATTGTAAAAGTTTTACCAGATCCAGTCACTCCTAGAAGAACTTGACTAAGTTGATCTTTGTTGGCACCATTAACTAATTGCTTTATAGCTTCAGGTTGATCACCCGCAGGTTTAAAGTCAGTTTTCATTTGAAACTTTTTACCACCCTCTAGTTTAGGGCTTATCTCAGGATTTTTATTCTGAATTTCAGTAATTAGATCTTGATAAGTATTCTGCATTATTTATAAAACTAATTGATATAATTTTTATTTCAATGAGCATAATATCAAATAGTCTAAAAAGAATTAAACCTTCACCAACCATTGCAGTAACTCAAAAAGCAAGAGAATTAAGAGCTGCTGGTAAAGATGTTATTGGATTAGGGGCTGGAGAACCTGATTTTGATACTCCAGATAATATTAAAAATGCTGCAATTAAAGCAATTAAAAGTGGTGATACTAAATATACAGCCGTTGATGGAACACCCACTTTAAAAAAAGCAATTGTAGATAAATTTAAACGAGAAAATAAATTAAATTATTCAACTAACCAGATAACAGTTGGAACTGGTGGAAAGCAGGTTCTTTATAATGCTTTTATGGCAACTTTAAATAAAGGTGATGAAGTAATTATTCCAGCTCCTTTTTGGGTATCATATCCAGATATGGTTTTATTAGCAGGTGGAAAACCAAAGATAATTAAATGCACAGAGCAAGAAGGATTTAAGTTAACTCCAAAAAAACTAAAAAAAGCCATTTCAAAAAAAACAAAATGGTTAATTCTTAATTCACCTTCGAATCCAACAGGCGCAGGTTATTCAAAAAAAGAAATACAAGATTTAGCAAAAGTTTTAGTGAGAAACAAAAAGGTTTATGTTTTAAGTGATGATATCTATGAACATATTAGATATGATAATTTTAATTTCTTTACTATTGCTCAAATTTCAAAATTAAAAGACAGAACTCTTACTATGAATGGAGTAAGTAAATCTTATGCAATGACCGGATGGAGAATAGGGTATGCTGCAGGCCCCAAAGATATAATTAAAGCTATTGGTAAAATTCAATCACAATCTACATCTAACCCTTCTTCAATAAGTCAAGCAGCAGCTGTCGAAGCTTTAAATGGAAGTCAAAGTTTTATTAAAAAGAGATCAAAAGCTTTTAAAGAAAGAAGAGATTTTGTAGTTAAAAGTTTAAATAATATTAAAGGAATTAATTGTTTAATACCCAATGGTGCTTTTTATGTATTTCCAAGTTGCAAAGGTCTTTTAAATAAAAAAACAAAATTTAAAACTGATACTGATTTTGTCAAAAAGTTACTTGAAAAAGAAAATGTAGCTGTTGTTCAAGGATCCGCATTTGGCTTAGATGGATATTTTAGAATTTCCTATGCTACTTCAATGAAGAACCTAAAAAAAGCTATGGATAGAATTAAATCTTTTTGTGAAAATTTAATATAGATAATATTATTTTTGGTCTAATATTTTTTTAGCAGGAGCAGTTTTTTTTATCCATGATTTAGGAATAGTATTCACTCCTTTTAAAGCAGCAAAATATGCCCCAATAAAGTTAACTCTTGAACAGTTACAGCCGCCAGCTTTAATTGTTCTTAAAATTGCACTTTTATAATTTGTTGAATTAATAATTGAATGAATTGAGCTATTAAAAGTTCCAGGATAGCTACACGCCATTCCTAATTTTTTAACCACTATTGGGTGAGGTTTTGATTTTAATCTTTTTACTTTTTTTATGTCTTCAACAACATTTTTAAAATATGAATTATTTTTGAACTTTTTTAAGAATTCATTTATAGGATCTTTGGTGCCTTTTAGAGCTAAATCTATCAGATGAAACTTAGCTAAAGCGTACTTAAGGCTTATTTTTGAAACAGTAACAGTTGAGATAATTTTTTTTAATGTATTAAAATCATAACCATATAAAAAATAGGGCAGAGTAGCACAATAACCATCAGATTCATTTACTTTGGCGCCGCCTGTTAATTTTTTTTTAGATTTAATATTTCTGACTGTTTCAATAATATTTTGATGTATCCAAGGTCCTTTAATTATGCCTCGCCAATCTTTAACTTTTCTATATTTAGCTCTTAGATTAAGATTTTTCCAATACACACTTCCAGGACCAAAGTTTTTAGTAATATTTTTTTTAAATCTTTCTTCTATATTTTCATTTCCTTCAATTAATGTTTTGAACATGACTTGACCAACATCATTATAGCCTGAAACTTTTCCAGTTTTAATATTATAAAAAGGACTTTTATTCTTTTTTAAGAAAGTAAAATCTTTCTTTCCTTTAATATAACTAAATAATTTTTTTTGATTATAAACCCAGTGTAAAGGTCTAGCCGCAGCGTCAGCTACAGTTGCTCCTAAAAAAACGTGTAAATTATTCCTCACTTTACTTATGTGAAAGATGCTTTTCAGCTTCAAGTGCAGCCATACATCCCATTCCAGCAGCAGTTACAGCTTGTCTAAAAGTTTTGTCTTTAACATCTCCTGCAGCATAAACTCCTGGGATATTAGTTTCTGTAGAGTCGGGTTTAGTGATTAAATATCCTTCTTTATCCATCTTTAATTGTTCTTTGAATAGAGATGTTGCTGGATCATGACCGATTGCAATAAACAAGCCATCAACTTTGATTTCATCAATTTTATTGGTCTTTAAATTTTTAATTTTTATTCCTTTAACATTTTTAGGTTCTGTGTCTCCAACAACATCTTCGACAACTGAGTCCCAAATTATCTCTATTTTTTTATTTTCCATTAGTTTTTTTTGTAACATCTTTTCTGCTCTTAGACTGTCTCGTCTATGAATTAATTTTACTTTTGAGGCAAATTTTGTAAGAAACATTGCTTCTTCAACAGCAGCATTACCACCGCCAACAACTGCAACTTCTTTTTCTTTAAAGAAAAATCCATCACATGTGGCACAAGCAGAAACACCAAAGCCTCTAAACTCCTGTTCTGATTTAAGATTTAACCATCTTGCCTGAGCACCTGTAGAAATAATTATGCTATCAGCAGTATATTTTTGACCACTATCTCCAACTGCCTCAAAAGGTTTAGATTTTAAATTTACAGAATCAATATGATCTTCGATCATCTGAGTTCCAACTGCTTTTGCCTGATCTTTCATTTGGTCCATTAACCAAGGCCCCTGTATCACGTCAGCAAACCCAGGATAATTTTCAACATCAGTAGTTGTTGTTAATTGTCCTCCAGGCTCAGACCCATAAACCAAAATTGGATTTAGCATTGCGCGTGCCGCATAAACTGCAGCAGTATATCCAGCTGGACCGGATCCAATTATTAACACTTTTGTGTGTTTAGTTGGATTTTGACTCATATGAAAGCTATATAGTAATTAATGAACAAATTAAAAGGTATATTATTGACTCAAGGTATGCACGGTATGATCAGCCAAGTAGAGGGACTGGCAAAAGCTTTAGACATTGATTTTACACACCAGATAGTTGAACTAAATAATTTTTGGAAAATGATTCCTCCTAAACTTACTCCAATTTCACAAAGTGTTTATAAAAAAATTAATCAACCAGAGTTTGATATAATTATTTCTTGTGGACGTAAAAGTGTAATTCCTTCAATTCACTTAAAAAATAATTCAAAAAAAAAGGTAATCAACATTCATATCCAAGATCCAAAGGTGAACTTTAATCATTTTGATTTTATTGTTGCTCCTGAGCATGACTCTATAAAAGGTCAAAATGTAATTAGTACAAAAGGTGCAATTCACTATCTTACGGATGAAGAGATTATAAAAAATAAAGATTATTTAAGTTCATTTATTAAAAAAGATCATAGAAAAATTTGTTCGTTAATTTTGGGTGGTCCGACAAAGTATTATGATTATTCCTCAGAGAATATGAAAAATATTTTTTCCATTTTGAATAATTTACTAAAAAAAAACGACCTTCAACTTGTTATAATTCCATCTATGAGAACTCCAAAAAATTCAATTGATTATGCTAAAAAATATTTTGGAGAAAATCATACAATTATAGATAACGTTGATAAAAAAGCTTATTTATCTGCTTTATCTATATCTAATTGCATAGTTGTTACGTGTGACTCAAGCTCAATGATTTCAGAGGCAGCATTAACAGGAAAACCTATTTATGTCGCAAATATTTTACCAAGAAAAAATGATAAAAGATTTCAAGAATTTAGAAATTTATTTAGAGAATTAAATATAATAAGAAATTTAGGTGAAGAAGAAGAAAATTGGAGCTATCAAAAACTAGATGAAACGAATAGAGTAGCAAATATCATTAAACAAAAAATTAAATCTTAATGTCATTTTTAAATTCAATTAAAGATAAATCCAAAAAACATGAATTTCCTTTTGATCATTGGGAATATACTAATGCTCTTACAAATGAAGCGATAGAAGAAATTATCAAAGCAGATATTCCAGATGTTAGTAAACATAATCTTAATTATGATGGGACAAGAGCTATTGATGGTGGTGCTGCAGAGTTTAGAGAAGGAATCGCATCTGGAGGTAAAGCAATTAAATTTAGATGTTTTATAACGAAGGAAAATGCTTCACAGT
The DNA here is from genome assembly GCA_902596045.1 of uncultured Pelagibacteraceae bacterium. Classification (GTDB taxonomy): domain Bacteria; phylum Pseudomonadota; class Alphaproteobacteria; order Pelagibacterales; family Pelagibacteraceae; genus Pelagibacter. The sequence goes on along the minus strand of CACJSJ010000022.1, from coordinate 4,182 downwards.
TTCCACACTTAGTAAAATTTATTAACGAACTTCAAGCTAAAGAGGTACATCAAACTATTTCAAAAATGATTAACAAAGATTTATCAAATTCATATGTAAGAGTTGAAGTTATTTGTGATAGAGAAGGATTTTGGCTTAAACCCCATTGCGACATCAAAGAAAAATTAATGTCAGGATTAATTTTTGTGAATAATGCTAATGAGTCCGAAGATTTAGGGACTGATTTTTATAATGACAAATTAGAAAAAGTAAAAACAGTTCCTTATAGACATAATTATGGATATCTTTTTACTAGTGGCCCTAATACTTGGCACGGAATGGAAAAAAAGAAAATAGTTAAAGAAAGAAGATGTGTACAAGTCAATTATGTGACTTTTGAAACAGATTGGAGAGTTAAATAATTTATTTTTCCCAATCAAATCTAGGAAAAGAGTCGAAAACTTTAAAAATTCCCTCAGACCATTGATTACAAACCTTTGAATAATTCTCATCTGTAACATTTAAACACTCAAGTGTAGAAAGATTATAATCATCTTTTTTTAGCACTGCAAAATCTATTGGAGGTCCAACAGTAAGATCACTTTTTAATGTAGAGTCCATAGAAATCAGCGCACATCTTGATGCATCACCAATTGAAACATTTGGTTTAATTACTCTATCAAGAATAGGTTTTCCGTATTTTACCTCACCGATTACAAGATACGGTTTACTATCTGCTGGTCTTATATAATTTCCTTGAGGATAAACTAAATATAATTCATGTTGTTGACCTTTAATTTGCCCTCCAACAATAAAAGTGGAACCTAACAAAACATTATCAGTATTTATTCCTTGAGGAGCTGAGTGTTTAATATTTAGTGAGCCAACATACGATGCTATTTGTTCAAAATCATTGCAAGTATTTAAATTCTTTATGCCTGAAGTACTCTTTAGATCTTTTTCAATTGTTTTATAAACTGCCTGAGATGTTCCTAAATTGCCTGACGTTACGATTACAATAGTTCTATCACCTACATCGTGTGTCATCATTTTGGAATAAATATTTACATTATCTAAACCAGCATTTGTCCTTGAGTCTGAAGCAAAAACAAGACCTTCGTTTGTTTTAATACCTATACAGTAAGTCATCTCGCTATAATAATTAGTTAATTATAACATTTTTTCATAATCAATTAAAAGCATAACAGATATATCCAATATGCATTTGCTTATTTTATCTAAGTATTAAACACTAAATTATTATGGTTACAAAGCTCTGGAAAAATTATAATTCAACACATGCTTATGATGGTTATTTTACCAAAGATAATAAACTTCGAAAGCACGCTACAATAATTTCATCAATTTTAGAGAGATATGGCAAAAAAAAACTTCAAGAAATTGAAAAAAATTGTCAGAGTACCATAAGTGCTAGGGGTATTAATTTTAGAGTTTATGCTGCTAATAATAGAGCAGAAGAAAAAAAATGGCCTCTTGATATAATCCCAAGAATAATCCCAAAAACACAATGGAACAAAGTCTCAAAAGGTTTAAAGCAGCGAGTAAAGGCTTTAAATTTATTTATTGATGATGTTTATAATCAAAAAAAAATATTTAAAGATAATGTAGTTCCAAAAGAAATTATTTTCAATTCTCCCTTTTATGTAAAAGAATGTGATGGATTTTCTCCTAAACATAAGGCTTGGTCAAATATTTCTGGAGTTGACTTGATAAGAAATACAAATGGTGATTATTTGGTTTTAGAGGATAATCTAAGAGTACCTTCAGGTGTATCTTATATGCTCGAAAACAGGATGGTAATGAGAGATGTCTTTCCCGAATTATTCACAAGATATAAAGTTGCATCAATTCATCAATACACAAATAAATTATTCAATTGTATGGTCGAATGTATTCCAAAAAAAACTGCAAACCCACATATGGTAGTTTTAACACCTGGAATATACAACTCAGCTTATTTTGAGCATTCTTTTTTAGCTGATCAGATGGGAATTGCTTTAGTCGAAGGAAAAGATTTATTCGTTGAGAACGACATTGTTTACATGAAAACTGTCAAAGGTCCTTTGAAGGTTGATTGCATATACAGACGTCTCGATGATAATTTTTTAGATCCAAAAGTATTTTTCAAAGGTTCACTAATAGGTGTACCAGGATTGTTTAAAAGCTGGCGAAAAGGAAATATTGGTATAATTAATGCTATAGGCACCGGTGTTGCTGATGACAAAGTAGTTTACTCTTATGTTAATAAAATGATTGTTTATTATCTTGGCGAACAGCCAATTTTGAATCAGGTAGAAACTTACTTATGTCACAATAAAAATGAGAGAAACTATGTGATAGAAAATATTTCTAAGTTAGTTGTTAAGCCCGCCAACGCCTCTGGTGGTTATGGAATAATGATAGGACCTCGAGCAGATAAAAAAGAAAGAGATGAAGTAATTGCCAAAATAAAAAAAAATCCAAGAGAGTATATTGCGCAACCACTTGAAACTCTCTCAACAGCACCAACAATCACTGAAAATGATATTGAGCCTAGGCACCTAGATTTAAGACCTTTTGTTCTTAGTGGAAAAACTACTTATGTGAGTACAGGAGGATTAACGAGAGTTGCACTTAGAAAAGGAAGCACAATCGTAAATAGTTCTCAAGGTGGAGGATCTAAAGACACATTAATTGTCGATGTATAAAATTTATATATCCTGAAGAGAAGTAACCTCTAATTTTTTTGTTTTAAGTGATTTGATTGCCTCTAAACATGCCAGCGCTGTTGACATATTAGTACAATAGGGAATTTTGTTTTTAAGTGTTCCTCTTCTAAGGGCTATAGCATCATTTAATCTGTGTTCGGTGTTTCCACCACCAGTATTAATAACAAGAGCAATTTTTTTAGAGTCTAACACATCAACAATATGAGGGGAGCCACTACTGACTTTATTAATAATTCTGCATTTCATCCGATGTTTTCTAATGTATTCAGCTGTTCCTCGAGTTGCACAAAGTGTAAAATTTAATTTAATTAATTCTTTTGCTAAACCTATTCCTTCATCTTTATGACTATCCTTTAAGGAAATAAATGCCAATCCATCTTTGGGTAAAGAATTAGAAGATGCTATTTGACTTTTAGCAAATGCCATTCCAAAGTTTTTATCAAAGCCCATCACTTCACCAGTTGACTTCATTTCAGGACCTAAAAGTAAATCACTGTTAGGAAATTTATTAAAAGGAAATACAGCTTCCTTAACCGCATACATTCCTTTAGAACTATCCTTTAAATTAAATTTAGATAATTTTTCACCTGCCATCACTCTAGATGCAATTTTTGCAAGAGGTAAACCTTTTGCTTTTGAGACAAATGGCACTGTCCTACTTGCTCTAGGGTTAACTTCGATCACATAAATTTCATCTTTTTTGATTGCAAATTGAACATTCATGAAACCTTTAACTTTTAAAGCCAAAGCCAATTTTTTAGTTTGATTTTCAATTTCTTTAATTAAATATGGTTTGATAGATATTGGAGGTAAGCTACAAGCCGAGTCACCAGAGTGAATTCCGGCCTCTTCAATGTGCTGCATGATACCTGCCACGTGTACTTGCTTTCCATCAGATATTGCATCAACATCAACTTCCATTGCATGATTAATAAACTTATCAACTAGAATTGGATTTTTTTCGGCTGCTTTAAACGCTTCTTCAACAAAATTTTTAAGCTGGCTTTTTTCATGAACTATTTCCATTGCTCTTCCACCTAGAACATATGAGGGTCTAACCATCAAAGGTAAACCGATTTTGTCAGCTATTTGAATAGCTTGTTTAAAAGTTTTAGCAATTCCACTTTCAGCCTGTTTTAGCCTCAACCTATTAAGTAAATTTCTAAATCTATCTCTATCTTCCGCTAAATCAATTGATGTGTATTGTGTTCCTAGGATAGGAAGTCTGTTATCATGTAAAAATTTTGCAAGTTTAATTGGGGTTTGACCACCAAATTGAGCAATAATTCCAACTAAGTTTCCTTTTTCTTTTTCTTTCTTAATTATATTAAAAACATATTCTTCTTTGAGTGGCTCAAAATATAATCTATCGCTTGTATCGTAATCTGTTGAAACTGTTTCGGGGTTACAATTAACCATAATTGTCTCAAATCCAGCTTCTTTTAATGAAAAACTCGCCTGGCAGCAACAATAA
>CACJSJ010000021.1 GCA_902596045.1 uncultured Pelagibacteraceae bacterium | reverse complement strand
ATCCTCAAAAATTTCAACTAAAGTTTTTGTTTGACCATTCAAGTTCTTATACGGATAGGTTAAGTCACCTACATCGTTTAAAGAAATGATTTTAGTATTATTATTAACAAATGATTTTCTTATTCTAGCGTTTAAAATAGTGGCTTCAAACCTAGGGTTTGACCCGATTAAAAATATACAATCAGATTCTTCAATTCCATTAATTGTTGAATTAAATATATAATTTTCTCTCTCGCTTCTATCAATATAATAGTTTGACGATCTACTTTCATAATAATTAGAATTTAAAGTTCGATCAAAAAACTCTTTGAAAATATAGCTTGTTTCCATATTACATAGGTCTCCAACAAATCCTGCAATTTTATCTTTTGAAGTATTTTGAATTTTTGATTTAATAATTTTAAAAACTTCATCCCAAGTGGCTTTCTCAAATTTTTTATTATATTTTATATAAGGTGTATCGAGTCTTTGATTTGAAAGACCATCACAAGCATATCTGGTTTTATCTGATATCCATTCTTCATTAATATCTTCATTTATTATTGGTAAAACTCTTTTCACTTCCCAGCCATAAGTATCAACTCTAATATTGGAACCAACAGCATCCATAACATCAATACTTTCAGTTTTTTTCAGTTCCCATGGTCTAGCCTCAAAAACATAGGGCTTCGATGTGAGTGCCCCAACAGGACAAAGATCAATAACGTTTCCTGATAATTCTGATTGTACAGATTGTTCTAAGTAGGTAGTTATTTGCATATCCTCACCTCTGCCAATTGCTCCTATTTCTGGAACTCCAGCAATTTCTGTTGCAAATCTTACACATCTAGTACAATGAATGCATCTTGTCATTTGAGTTTTAATTAAGGGTCCCATATTTTTTTCTGGAACAGACCTTTTATTTTCTTTAAATCGTGATTTATCAACTCCATAAAACATTGACTGGTCTTGAAGATCGCACTCTCCACCTTGATCACAAACTGGACAATCCAAAGGATGATTTGCAAGTAAAAATTCCATTACACCTTTTCTTGCTTTTTCAACAAATGCAGTATTAGTTTTAATGTTCATTCCTTCTGCTGCAGGCATTGCACAAGAAGCTACAGGTTTAGGAGATTTTTCCATTTCAACTAGGCACATTCTGCAATTGCCAGCTATTGAAAGTTTTTCATGATAACAAAATCTTGGAATTTCAACTCCAGCCTTTTCACAAGCTTGTAGAACTGTTAAACCTTCCTCTACCTCAACATCAATATCATTTACTTTTAATTTAAGCATTTTTATCCAGTAAGTGTTGATCAACTAAATAAGGAATGTCTTTTTGTTCTTTAATAATTGGATCAAATTTATTTCTTTTTTTTATTTCTTTTGAAAAATGCCTTAACAAACCTTGAACTGGCCATGAAGAACCTTCTCCAAAAGCACATATAGTATGACCCGCTATTTGATTTGTAACATCTCCCAACATGTCAATTTCATCTCTAGATGCCTCACCTTTCGCCATTCGTTCCAACATTCTCCACATCCATCCTGAACCTTCTCGACATGGTGTGCATTGACCACAACTTTCATGTTTATAAAATCTAGCAATTCTTGCCATACATTTAATAATATCTTGATCTTTATTGATTACGACTATACCAGCTGTTCCAAGTCCACTTTTTTCAGCCATTAATGAGTCAAAATCCATAGTCAATGTTTCGCATTTTTCTTTAGGAATTAATGGCATTGAAGAACCACCAGGAATTACTGCTTGTAAATTATCCCATCCACCAATTACTCCTCCGGCATGAACTTCAATTAATTCTTTTAAAGGAATATTCATTTCTTCTTCAACATTGCAGGGGTTATTAACATTACCGGATATACAAAAAATTTTAGTACCTGTATTTTTTTCTCTACCTAAAGACGCAAACCATTTTCCACCTCTTCTAAGGATTGTTGGAACCACAGCTATGGTTTCAACATTATTAATTATGGTTGGGCATCCATAAAGTCCTATCAATGCGGGAAAAGGCGGTTTTAATCTTGGTTGACCTTTTTTTCCCTCTATACTTTCAAGTAATGCCGTTTCTTCACCACAAATATAAGCTCCAGCACCATAATGAATATAAATGTCTAAATCCCATCCTGTTCCAGCTGCATTTTTACCGATTAGATTTTTTTCATAGGCTTCATCGATTGCGGCTTGAAGTTTTTGTCCATCGACAAAATACTCTCCTCTTATATAAATATAACAAACGTGGGCTTGAACTGCATAAGAGGCTAACAAACATCCCTCAATTAATTTATGAGGTTCAAATCTCAAAATATCTCTATCTTTACAAGTACCTGGTTCGGACTCATCACCATTAATTACCAAATAGTGAGGCCTTGAACCAAGTTCTTTAGGTGCAAATGACCACTTTAATCCTGTAGGAAAACCAGCGCCACCTCTACCTCTGAGCTGAGAGTCTTTAATTTCATTAATTATCCAATCTCTTCCTTTGCTTGTAAGATCCTTAGTATTAATCCAATCACCTCTTTTTTGAGAAGAGGCTATATCAGGACCTAAATCATTATATAAGTTTTGAAATATTCTATCTTGATCTTTAAGCATTTTTCAAATCCATAAGTGTTTTTCTATTGTTTTCAGGCTCATTATTTATTCTTCCTCTATAAGAACCTGGTTTAGGTGTTTCACCATTTAAAATTTTATCTAAAATTTTTAAAGTTTTCTCTTTGTCAAGATCTTCATAATAATCATCGTTTATTTGCATCATTGGTGCATTTACACAGGCACCTAAACATTCAACTTCCATCCAAGAACAACTTTTATCTCTTGAAAGTTCAGACTCATTTTCTGTGATTTTTTCTTTGCATGCCTCAACTAATTTATATGCCCCTCTAATCATACATGGCGTAGTAGTGCAAACTTGAACAAAGTACTTGCCGACAGGTGCTAGATTATACATCGTATAAAACGTGGCCACTTCGTATACTTTAATATAGGGCATATCTAAAAATTTTCCTATATATTTCATTGCAGCTAAAGGTATCCAATTATTATTTTGTTTTTGAGCAATATAAAGTAAGGCCATAACAGCACTTTGTTTTTTGCCTTTAGGATACTTAGAAATAATTTGATTGGCTGCTTCTAATGAAGAAGAATTAAACTCAAAATTTTCAGGTTGATTTTTTGCGGGTCTTCTTAAACTCATCTGTCAACCTCTCCAAATACAATATCTAATGAACCTAATACAGCAGGAACATCTGCTAGCATGTGTCCTTTAATTAAATAATCCATTGACTGTAGATGTGAAAATCCTGGTGCTCTTATTTTACATTTGTAAGGTTTACTCGAACCATCTGAAATTAAATATACCCCAAACTCTCCTTTTGGAGCTTCAACGGCAGTATAAATTTCATCTTTTGGTACTCTATATCCTTCAGTAAATAATTTGAAATGATGAATTAATGCTTCCATAGATTGTTTTAATTCTTTTTTAGGAGGAGGAGTAATTTTTCCATCTTGTGATTTAATAGGTCCTTTTTCCATTTTTGATAAACATTGTTTAATTATAGAAACACTTTCTTTCATTTCTTCAATTCTACATAAATAACGATCGTAGCAATCTCCATTTTTACCAACGGGTATTTTAAAGTCTAATTGGTCATAGCATTCATAAGGCTGAGATTTTCTTAAATCCCAGGGAACACCCGAGCCTCTAATCATTACACCTGTAAATGAGTAATCTAAAGCATCTTCTTTTGTTACAATACCAATATCAACATTTCTTTGTTTGAATATTCTGTTATCAGTTAACAAATTTTCTAAATCATTGATAATTTTTGGAAAAGTTTCACAAAATTTTGCAATATCTTCTTCAAGTCCTGCAGGTAAATCTTGGTGAACACCCCCAGCTCTAAAATAATTTGCATGTAATCTTGATCCTGAAGCCCTTTCGTAAAAAGTCATTAAAGTTTCTCGCTCTTCAAATCCCCATAAAGACGGTGTTAGCGCACCAACATCTAGTGCTTGAGTTGTAACATTTAGAATGTGACTTAAAATTCTACCAATTTCACAAAATATAACTCGAATATATTGAGCTCTAGAAGGAACTTCGATTTTTAAGATTTTTTCTATTGCTAAAGCGAAAGCGTGTTCTTGATTCATTGGTGCCACATAATCTAATCTATCAAAATAGGGTACGGCCTGCATATAAGTTTTGTTTTCAATTAATTTTTCAGTTCCTCTATGAAGTAAACCAATATGTGGGTCTGCTTTCTCGACAACCTCACCATCTAATTCTAATATTAATCTTAAAACACCATGTGCTGCTGGATGTTGAGGACCAAAATTTAAACTAAGATTTTTAATTTTTTTTGTCATTCGTATCTGTTAGTTCTTTAATATAACTAGTTCCTTCCCATGGACTTTCATAATCAAAATTTCTATAATTTTGTTCTAATTTTACAGTTTCGTTCACTACTTTTTTTTTATCCTCGCTATATCTCACCTCAGTATGACCTGTTAAAGGAAAATCTTTCCTCAAAGGATGGCCCTCAAATCCGTAATCTGTCAGTATCCTTCTTAGATCAGGATGGTCTTTAAAATTTATACCATACATATCAAAAACTTCTCTTTCCATCCAATTAGAGGCAGGAAAAATTGATGTTAAAGTATTTATAATCTCGTTTTCATTTATATTATAACTTACGATTATCCTTTGGTTAAATTCATGACTTAAAAATAAATAAACCAATTTAAATCTTTGACTTTGTTCTGGATAATCTACTGCTGTAATATCAATTAATTGTCTAAACTTTGTATCTTTATTAGTTTTCAAAAAAAGGGTAACATCAATTATATCTTCTTTGTCAATTTCTAAATATAATTGATTATGCTTTATTTCTGAGTTATTTATTTTTGTTGTTAGCTCAGAATTAATTTTTTTTTCTAATTCTAGTAAAGTATTCATATTTATCGATTCAAAGAACCTTTATTTCTAATTTTTTTTTGTAATTGGAGAATGCCATACAACAATGCTTCGGCTGATGGCGGACACCCTGGAACATATACATCTACAGGAACTATTCGATCGCAACCTCTAACGACAGAATAAGAGTAATGGTAATATCCTCCACCATTGGCACAACTACCCATTGATATAACATATCTTGGTTCTGGCATTTGGTCATAAACTTTTCTTAATGCTGGAGCCATTTTATTCGTTAAAGTTCCAGCTACAATCATAACATCTGATTGTCTTGGTGAACCACGTGGAGCTGCTCCAAATCTTTCTACATCATATCTTGGCATTGCTGTTTGCATCATTTCTACAGCGCAACAGGCTAAGCCAAATGTCATCCAGTGTAGAGAGCCAGATCTAGACCAATTAATTAAATTATTTAGTGATGTTGTTATAAAACCGTTTTTACTAAAATCATCAGCTAGTTTTTTAAACTCTTCAGGAACTTGATCTAATTTATTATTCATAAGGTTAAATTTATTCCCAATCTAAAGCACCTTTTTTCCATTCATATATAAACCCAACTGTAAGTATGAATAAAAAAATCATCATTGATGTAAAACCGAGTAAACCAATATTTCCTAAAGAGATAGCCCATGGAAAAAGAAAAGCTATTTCTAAATCAAAAATAATAAAAAGAATTGCAACTAAATAAAACCTTACATCAAATTCCATTCTTGAGTCCTGAAATGGTTCAAATCCACATTCATATGCTGATAATTTTTCTGGATCAGGGTTTTTTGGGGAAAGAATAAAATTAATTATTATAAAAGCTAGACTTAGTCCTAAAGCGATTATCAAAAAAAGTATAATTGGCAAATATTCTTTTAAAAATTCAGGAAACATGTGAGTCTATATAGTCATTTTTATATCATGTTGTAGTGGAGAAAAGTCACATTTTTAGTGTTAACTGATAATAATTATCAACAGTTTATAAGGAAAGTGGCGGGAGTGAAGGGACTCGAACCCTCGACCTATCGCGTGACAGGCGATCGCTCTAACCAACTGAGCTACACCCCCACTTTTTGTTTATTTTGGTGGGCAGTAAAGGACTCGAACCTTTGACCCCCTCGGTGTAAACGAGATGCTCTACCAACTGAGCTAACCGCCCCAAAATATCGGTACTATTACATCAAGGTAAGTGTAATGTAAATTAATTATTATTGAATACTAGCTTGAGATTTATCGTCTTTTTTACTTAAATCTACTTCAACCCATTCTGTCTTTTTAAGTTCTTTAGTTAATGCTATTTTTAAAACTTCATCAGCAAATTCAACTGGTGTAATTTTAACTTCATCAATTATTTTTTTGGGCATATCAACTAAATCTTTTTCATTTTCTTTTGGAATTAAAACTTCTTTGATACCCGCTCTATGAGCTGCCAATAATTTTTCTTTTAAACCACCTATTGGTAAAACCTGACCTGTAATAGTTACTTCCCCTGTCATAGCTAAATCTCTTCTTACTGGAATATTTGTAATTGAAGAAACGATAGATGTCACCATACCAATACCTGCAGATGGTCCGTCTTTTGGTGTTGCTCCTTCTGGAACATGAATATGAAAATCTTTTTTTTCAAATAAAGGCGGAATAATTCCATATTCTAAACATTTTGATCTTACAAATGATTTTGCTGCTTTAACCGACTCTTGCATAACATCTCCTAATTTTCCAGTGATTTGCATTCTTCCTTTACCTGGCATCGTGACAGTTTCTATTTTTAAGATTTCTCCACCATATTCTGTCCAAGCCAAACCTGTAACAATACCTATTCTGTTTTCACTCTCTAGTTCTCCAAATTTAAACTTTGGAACACCTAAAAAATCAGACAGATTTTTAGTATCAATATTGACCTCTTTTTCTTCTCCAGCTACAACCTTTTTAACTACTTTCCTTGCTACTTTTGAAATTTCTCTTTCAAGATTTCTCACACCAGACTCCTTAGTGTAACATCTAATAATCTCTTTAATAATGTCATCACTTAATTTCATTTCATTTTCTTTAACACCATTATCTTTAATTTGTTTAGGAAGTAGAAACTTATTAGCAATGTTAATTTTTTCATCTTCAGTGTAACCCGCTAATCTAATCACTTCCATTCTATCCAATAACGGAGGTAAAATATTTAGTGTATTTGCTGTAGTAACAAACATTACATCAGATAAATCATAATCAACTTCAAGATAATGATCATTGAAAGTTGTATTTTGTTCTGGATCTAAAGCCTCTAACAATGCTGATGATGGGTCACCTCTATAATCATTTCCTATTTTATCAATCTCATCTAATAAAATTAATGGGTTTTTTGTTCCAGCTTTTTTCATCATCTGAATTATTTTGCCTGGTAATGAACCTATGTAAGTTCTTCTATGACCACGAATTTCAGCTTCATCTCTCATTCCACCAACAGACATTCTTACAAACTCTCTGTTGGTTGCTTTTGCAATCGATTTACCTAAAGAAGTTTTTCCAACACCTGGGGGACCCACTAAACAAAGAATTGGTCCTTTGATTTTATCCATTCTTTTTTGAACAGCTAAAAATTCAATTATTCTTTCTTTTACTTTTTCAAGACCAAAATGATCTTTATCTAAAACATCTAATGCTTTAGCCAAGTCTATATCAACTTCGCTTTTTTTATGCCAAGGCAGTTCTATCATCCAGTCAAGGTAGTTTCTTACTACCGTTGCTTCAGCAGACATTGGACTCATATTTTTTAATTTTTTTAATTCTTGTAAACATTTTTTTTCAACCTCTTTAGGCATTTTAGCTTTTAGGATTGATTTATTTAGGCTTGTATTTTCGTCTTTACCATCTTCTATTTCACCCAATTCTTTTTGAATAGCTTTCAGTTGTTCATTTAAATAATACTCTCTTTGAGTTTTTTCCATTTGAGTTTTAACTCTACCTCTAATTCTTTTTTCAACACCAATTATACTGGTTTCATTTTCCATTATTTTTATAATTGCATTTAATCTTTTCTTTACATCAATTGTCTCAAAGATTTGCTGTTTTTCAGAAATAGTTGCAGTTATATGAGATGCTATATTGTCTGCGATTTGAGAAGGTTCTTTTAACTGTTTGATAGTATTTATAGTTTCATTAGAAATTTTTTTATTGATTGAAGTTAGTTTTTCAAGTCTTCTAATTGCAGTAGATGCTAGAGGAAAAAGGTCTTCATCTTTATTAACTAAATCACTTTGGGGAGTAAACTCACACAGTATAAATTTTTCATTATCTTTAAAATCTAATATTTTTACTCTTCTAATACCTTCAACTAAAACTTTTACAGTTCCATCAGGTAATTTTAACAGCTGCAGAATATTTCCTTCACAACCTTGCATAAAAACATCTGTTTTCTTAGGATCATCTATCTCAGAGTTTTTTTGAGTGACTAAAATAATCTTTTTATCTTTTTTCATTACTTCATTTAATGCTGAAATTGATTTATCTCTTCCAACAAATAAAGGAATTACCATATTTGGGAAAACAACAATGTCTCTTAGTGGTAAAAGTGGTAATGAAATTTTAATATCCATATCATGAATATGGATATTATATTTAATATTGCAATAGCTTTTTACTGTTTATTAAGGATATTAAGCCGCTGATGTTTTGTTTTTTGACTTATCTTCGTTATTTTTAGAATGAACTAATATTGGTTGAGATTGACCTTTAACAGCAGATGCATCAATTATAACTTCTTCTATGTTGTCTTGACTAGGTAAATCGTACATTGTTTTCAGTAATATATTTTCTAAAATCGATCTAAGTCCTCTAGCCCCAGTTTTTTTACTAATAGCTTTTTGAGCAATTTCTTTTAAAGCGTTAATTTTAAAAGTTAATTTTGCTCCATCTAATTTAAATAGTTCTTGATACTGTTTGGTTAAAGAATTTTTAGGTTCTTGTAAAATTTTAATCAGTGATTTTTCATCTAAATCCTCTAATGTTGCTATCATTGGTAACCTCCCAATAAATTCTGGAATTAGTCCGTATTTTAATAGATCTTCAGGTTCTAAACTTTTCATCCATTCACCTGTTTTCTTATCCTGTGTATTTTTCACATCAGCACCAAATCCAATTGAAGTACCTTTGTCTCTTTGTGAAATTATTTTATCTAAACCTGCAAAAGCACCACCACATATAAATAAAATATTTGTCGTATCTACTTGTAGAAATTCTTGTTGTGGATGTTTTCTACCACCTTGAGGAGGAACACTTGCAATCGTGCCTTCCATAATTTTTAATAAAGCTTGTTGAACACCCTCACCTGATACGTCTCTTGTAATCGAGGGATTTTCTGATTTTCTGCTAATTTTATCAACTTCATCTATATAAACTATTCCTCTTTGAGCTTTTTCAACATTATAATCTGCAGCCTGAAGTAATTTTAATATTATATTCTCAACATCTTCTCCAACATAACCGGCTTCAGTTAAAGTGGTTGCGTCTGCCATCGTAAAAGGAACATCTAAAATTCTTGCTAATGTTTGGGCTAGTAATGTTTTTCCACAACCAGTAGGTCCAACTAAAAGAATATTGGACTTTGCTAACTCAACATTTTTACTTGTTTTATTTTCATAATTTAATCTTTTGTAATGATTATGAACCGCTACTGATAAAACTTTTTTAGCATGAGCTTGTCCAATTACATAGTCATCTAAAACAGTACAAATTTCTTTAGGTGAAGGAAGTCCATCTTGATGTTTGACAATAGTATCCTTATTTTCTTCTTTAATAATGTCCATGCAAAGTTCAACGCATTCGTCACAAATAAATACAGTTGGACCAGCAATCAACTTTCTTACTTCGTGTTGGCTTTTTCCGCAAAACGAACAGTAAAGAATATTTTTATTATTAGTATTCATAAATTTTTAAAACGAATCAATTAAATTACTTTATTCTATGAGACTTGTTATTATCAAGTTTCATTTTAGTAGTCTCCAATATGTGGTGTGTTAGGATCTTTTTTCTACTACTTCGTCGATTAAACCGAATAATTTAGCCGCATCTGCAGTCATAAAATTGTCTCTCTCAAGAGCACTTTTAATATCATCTACATTTTTACCTGTATGTTTAGAATATATTTCGTTTAATCTTTCTTTTAACGAAAGTACTTCTTTAGCATGAATTTCTATATCTGTTGCTTGACCTTGAAAACCAGCTGAAGGTTGATGAACCATAATTCTGGAATTTGGTAGAGAAAACCTTTTGCCTTTAGAACCGGCAGCAAGTAAAAAAGATCCCATTGAAGCAGCTTGACCAATACAAAGGGTAGAAATTTCTGGTTTGATATATTGCATTGTATCATAAATACCTAGACCTGCTGTAACTAATCCTCCTGGACTATTAATGTATAAATAAATTTCTTTTTTTGGGTCTTCGGCTTCTAAAAATAATAATTGAGCAGTTATGACAGAGGCTACATTGTCATTTATTTGACCTGTCAAAAAAATAATTCTTTCTTTTAATAGTCTTGAATATATATCATATGCTCTTTCTCCTTTGTTAGATTGCTCTACAACCATAGGAATAAGGCTATTCATTT
>CACJSJ010000020.1 GCA_902596045.1 uncultured Pelagibacteraceae bacterium | reverse complement strand
GGTAACTCTTTCATTTGATTAATTTTAACTCCATTAAATTCTAAGATGATATCACCTGCTTTTATCCCTGCTTTTGCTGATGGACTATTATCTGCAACACTTGCAACCAATGCACCCCTAGGTTCATCTAATTTTTCAACATCTGCTATTTCTTGTGTCACATCTTGTATTCTAACTCCAAGCCAACCTCTTTTAGTTTCACCAAACTCTAGTAATTGATCAATTACTATTTTTGCACTATTCGATGGAATAGAAAAACCAATACCAATTGATCCACTTCTTCCAAGAATAGCAGTATTAATTCCTATAACATCACCGTTCATGTCGAATAAAGGTCCACCTGAATTTCCAGAGTTAATAGATGCATCAGTTTGAATATAATCTTCGTATCTTGATAAACCTATAGATCTGTTTCTTGCAGAAATAATTCCAGACGTAACAGTTCCTCCTAATCCAAAAGGATTTCCTATAGCTATTACCCAATCTCCTATACGAGCTTTATCTGAGTCACCGAAAGCAACGGGTATAAATTTTTTATCTGTTTCTAATTGTAAAACAGCAATATCTGATAATGGATCAGCACCAATTATTTTTGCTTTAAATTCTTCATCTCCATTCACTCTAACTATAATATCTTCAGCGTCTTGAATAACATGATTGTTTGTAATAACTATTCCCTTTTCATCTATAATAAAACCTGAGCCAAGGGCAGATGATTTTCTTTCTTGAGGTGTTCCAAATTCCTTAAACATATCTTCAAAAGGTGAACCTGGAGGGAATTGAAAGGGAAAAGGATTAGTATTTGTAACTACCGTTTGTGTCGTCGAAATATTTACCACTGAAGGCATCAATTTTTCAGCAAGATCAGCAAAAGAGGCCGGAACAGTTTTTGAATTTGATTGAACTGAAATACTTAAAGTTAAAAATAATGTAACTAATATAAATTTAATTCTACTCATATTAACTCTTCATATAATAAATAATTATAAATCCTAAAACCGCGAAGATTAAACCTCCAATTCTGAGCTGACTATCTCCAATTAAATCTAATTTTTTTAACATAAGTTTCATTTTTGATGGAAATAAGGCATACAAGATACCCTCAATGAAAAGAAAAAGACCAAGAGCTATGATCAATTCTCTCATATATAAATTTATTATTGTGTTTTAGGTTTTATATTTCCAAAAAATTTAAAAAATTCACTATCTGGAGATAAAATTAATGACGTATCTCCACCAATTAAAGCAGTCTCATAAGCTTGCATCGCTCTGTAAAATGCAAAAAATTCAGGGTCTCTTCCAAAGGCATTTGCAAAAATTTTATTTCTTTGACCATCTCCTTCCCCTTTCATAATTTCTGACTCTTTCTGTGCATTAGCTAAAATTACTGTAACTTCTTTATCTGCAGTTGACGTAATAGTTACTGCCATCTCAGCACCTTTTGCTCTGAATTCTTTAGCTTCTCTTTCCCTCTCTGTCTGCATTCTTCTAAAAATTGCATCACTATTTGCTTGAGGTAAGTCTGCTCTCTTAATTCTAACATCCACTATCTCAATTCCAAAATTTTCAGCTTCAGCATTTACACCTTCTTGAATTAATGACATTTGTTTAGTTCTATCTTTTGAAAGTAAAGTTTGTAATTCTTGTTGACCAAGAACATTCCTAATCCTTGAGTTAATAATCGTAGATAATCTTGATCTTGCAACTCTCTCGTTGCCTACTGAAATATAAAACTTTAATGGATCTACAATTTTAAATCTTGCAAATGCATCAACAATTAATCTTTTTTGATCTGAAGCAATTACTTCCTCTGGCGGCGTATCTAAATTTAATATTCTTTTATCCAAGTAGACAACGTTCTGGATGAAAGGAATCTTAAAATTTATACCAGGCTCAGTAATTATTCTTTTTGGATCACCAAATTGAAGAACAATGGCTTGATTAACTTCTTTAATTATGAAAACTGAAAAGAAAATTGCAGCCCCTAAAACTGCTAAGATTGGTAATAATATTTTTTTTGCGTTCATTTAATTAGTTACTTTCTTTTTATTTAGTTCTGGTAATGGAAGATAAGGAACTACTCCTGATCCAGCATTTTTCTCAATAATGACCTTTTCAATATCAGCTAAAACTTTTTCCATAGTTTCTAAATACATTCTTTCTTGGGTAACTTCTTTTGCCTTAGCGTACTCATCATAAATTGATACGAATCTACTTGCTTCACCCTCTGCTTTTGCAACAACTTCTTTTTTATAAGCTTCTGCTGCTTGTAAAATTTTTTGCGCTTCCCCTCTTGCTCTTGGAATAACATCATTAGCATAGGCCTCTGCTTCATTTTTTGATCTTTCCATGTCAGCTCTTGCAGCTTGTACATCTCTAAATGCATCAATAACTTGATCAGGTGGATCGGCTTTTTGTGTCTGAACTTGAGTAATTTGAATACCGCTGTTGTATTCATCTAAAATTTCTTGAATAATATCTTGTGTATCTGTTTCAATAATTGCTCTTCCTTCAGTTAAAATAGGTTGAATATTTGATCTAGCAATTACTTCTCTCATAGCAGTCTCAGCTGCAGCTTTTACAGTTCCCTCAGGATCTTGGATTTTAAATAAAAAATTTCCCGCATCTTTAATTACCCAAAAAACTGAAAAGTCTATATTCACTATATTTTCATCTCCAGTTAACATTAAACTTTCTTGAGGAACGTCAGCAACACCACCTGATGAAGAAAATCCACTGTCTCTTTCAGATCTAAAACCAATATCAATTCTATTAACTTTTGTAACTTTTGGCGTTAGAACTGACTCTACTGGAAAAGGAATATGATAATTCAATCCTGGTTGAGTTGTTTTTATGAATTTTCCAAATCTCAAAACAACACCTTGCTCATCAGGTAAGACTCTGTAAAGACCACTAGCTAACCAAATAAACCCTAAAATAATCAGAACTAAAACAGCTTGCTTACCTCCAGAAGAACTTCCTCCTGGTAAAAATTTTTTTATTTTTTCTTGAAACTCTCTAATAATTTTTTCTACATCTGGGGGTGTCGGGCCTCTTCCTGAGCCATTTCCACTTCCACCTCCTGGGGGTGATCCCCAAGGACTTCCTCCACTTTGTCTAAAATCATCTGACATATGGCAATCTATATAATGTCTTTATGTGGAAAAACAAGTTAAGATCTAATAATGCCAAAGGAAAAACCAGAATTAAGTGACGCAATGCGAGCTAAAATGAGTGGAAAAACACCGGTTAAAAATCCAATTAATGGCACTAGGTTTACAATCGCAATTTCAAGCGCAAAAGGTGGTGTAGGTAAATCTACCTTTGCGACAAATCTAGCTTTAGCTTTGAAGCAAGTTGGCTGCAAAGTTGGATTATTAGATGCTGACATTTATGGTCCATCAATTCCAAAAATGTTTGGTATTAATGAAAAACCAAAAAGTGATGGTCAAAAATTAGAACCAATCGTAAAATATGATATTCAATGTATGTCAATTGGTTTTTTAACTGATCAACAAACGCCCATGATTTGGCGTGGACCTATGGTAACTAGTGCAATTAAAACTTTTACTCAAAAAGTAAACTGGAAAGATTTAGATTTTATAATTGTTGATATGCCACCAGGAACTGGAGATACTCAATTAACATTTTCACAAGAAATAAAAATGGATGGAGCAATTATTGTTTCTACGCCTCAAGAAGTAGCTCTATTAGATGTTAAAAGGGGAATTAAAATGTTTGATAAACTTGGTGTAAAAATTTTAGGCTTAATTGATAACATGAGTTATTTTACTGGCGACGATGGAAAAAAATATAAAATTTTTGGTGAAGGAGGAGTTAAAAAAACTGCAGATGAGTTTAAAAAAGAATTTTTAGGCGAAATACCAATAAACTCAGAAATTGGAAAAACTGGTGATAATGGAAAACCAATAGTGGAGTCTAATCCAAATCACGAGATTTCAAAAATATATTTGGAATTTGCTAATAAGATTAAATCAACTTATCTGTAAGATCAAAGGCGCTCATTAATTCATTCCATTCCCTTTTAGATAGTCCTGAACTATCAGCATTAACTTTTTCACCTTTGATCAGTTTTTGAATTATTATTTTACCTTTTGCGGAAACTTCTGTACCACCTACTCTATAATCCATGAAAGCATCATAAGTAATTGGAACCCATTTCTTAACTGTATCTAGCATTATATCTGCATAAACTCTTATTTCATACTGAGCATGGCTATCAGCCCTAAGTCTTAAAAAGTTCATTAAATTTAATAAATCAGTTTTCCAATACCATTGAGTATAAGTATTTAAAGTTAAATTCATTCTTGCTAATTCTCTTGCTAACCCTTTTTTATTTTTATCAATAGTTGAACCATCAAATCTCTCGTTAAGCATCATCTCATAATTATCATAAGTTCTTTCTGCATCATTTTTTAATAATTCTAAAACTTCTTTTGCTTGCTCTCCTTCAATGACATCTCCTCTTCCTTGTCTGTTGCTTGATGATTGTGCAGCAAGATTCTCTTCTGTTGGTAAATAAAATTCTTTATCTAAGATAGAATATCTCGCGGAATATTCATTTACATTTGCTGTTCTATGTCTAATCCATTGACGGGCAATAAATATTGGAAGTTTAATATGATACTTGATTTCACACATTTCGAATGGTGTGCTATGCCAATGTCGCATTAAGTATTTTATTAAACCACTATCTGTTGAAACCTGCTTAGTTCCCTTGCCATATGAAACTCTGGCTGATTGAACAATTGAAGTATCATCACCCATATAGTCTATTACTCTTACAAATCCGTGATCAAGAGCTGGCATAGCTTCATAAAGAATCTTTTCAAGCTCTGGAGCAGTTACTCTTTTTGTTGAATTTTGTTGAGATTGTTGATCTTTAATCTCTTGTGATTGTTCTTTAGTTAATTTCATGATTTTTGTTGAATCTCTTAAGATTGTTTTTATATTAATAGTGTTGGCTTGCCAACTACGACGATAAACGAATTTCGTAATAACCATTGCGGACGTGGGGGCAGTACCCACCACCTCCACCATTACAACTTATGGGGGTGAACCAGAATCGACGAATGTCTAAAGGCTATTCTTTCGTTCGGAATTGTTCCTCCGTAAAGGGCTAATTTATAAATGCTAACGAAAGTTACGCAATTGCTGCATAATTAACTTTGTTAATTAGGTAGTCGGGGTTTGGGGCACCTGGCAACAGAACGCCCCTTTTTAATTATAATAACCAATCTCTTTTAAATATTTCTTTGACATAACAGGAAATAAATAAGCATCAGAATCCGTTGGTAAATTTTCCCATTTAAATACTTTTTGAGGAGCAGTATAACGAAAAAGTAAACCAGAAGTTTGGTAAACTCTATTAAGTAATCCAGATTTTATAAAATCATTTGTAGTTTTGGCTCCAGTAGCTACATCCTCTTTTCCAATATTCATATAATCTTTTAAGGTTAATTCTTCTATTATTCTTTTTACATTTTTTTTTATTTCTTCATTAACAGGTATTGCGATACCTAAGCTTATATGTGGTCCGCCTTTAGAAGTGCCAGTCTGGCCTGATAATCCTATAACTTGTCCTTTTTTTACCCAAAAATTATTTCTTATTAATTCTTCACTGTAACCACCACAATCTTGGGGTAAAAATTTTTTTTCACCCCATTGAAATTCTTTTGGGATTTTACAATTTCCTTGATTAAAACCTTTAACCAAATTTGTTTCTTTAAAATGATAATATAAGATGAAATTTCCTTTTTTATCTACAAAATGTAAATGAATATCATCATATGGCTTCATAGTTTTTTGTGTTTGAGCATGATCTGTTCCATCTTTTTTACTTTTAGACTCAGAATTTTTTTTGCTTTTTTGAAGGGCGCTTATATCGTAAATACTTATTAACTTCATATCAGCGATTGCCACGATAGGGGTTCCTCTTTTCATAACTAAAGAAGTTCCTCTTTTTAATTTGTAACCAGAACATTTAGGACAGCACCTGCCACCTTTTACACCGTCATGAAATCGCGCAGATGTTGAAACTTTAACCCCATTGAAATTACATGGTAGTTTTTTATAAATTTTATGTTTTTTTGCTGCAAACGAATGCGAAGTAAAAAGAGAAAACATCAAAACCAGAAAAACGTATAGAGATAATCTTTTCATAAAGTAAGTTTAATCAATTTTACAACGAAGTGTTAGATCAAAAAACCAACTAAAAAGAAAATAAGTCATTCTGACAACGAAGTAGTTTGATAAAGTAAGCAAATATGCTATTTCTAATCTAATGCCGGGCAACAGAATGCTCCTTTTCATTTGCTAATTTAGTTTGCAGCGTTAACGTTAATTAAAAATACAATTGTTGCAATGTAAGGATTATTGAACATTATATATCTTATTAAATTTTATATTTTATGCTTATATGGTTATTAGGAAAGTCGAGTTCTGGAAAAACTTTTTTTTCTAAGAAAATTGTCAAATTTTTAGTAAAAAAAAAAATTAAACACTTTCATATAGATGGTGACGAGTTTAGAAAGTATATATCTTATGATTTAGGTTACGATAAAAGATCCAGATACATTAATGGTAAAAGAGTTTTTGCTTTTTGCAATTATCTTATTTCAAAAAAATTTATAGTAGTTTTATCAATGCAATCTGTGTTCAGAAAAATGCAATTAGATAATCGAAGAAAAATAAAAAAATATCTACAATTCAATTTAGTAAGTAATTATACAAACGTTAAATTTAAGAAAAATCAAAGATATATTGTAGGAAAAGATTTAAAATTTAACCCTATAAAAGGAGATCTAAATATTTTTAACGAGAGAAAATCAACTCAAAAAAATTTGAATTTAATGATTAAAAGCATAAAGAAAAAATTCAGAATTAAATAGTTTTATTAAAGACTTTTTTTTTATATGACAAGAAACAGAACGCCCCCTTTAAGTCTAATAATTTATTGTAATTACGTCTCATGTGACAATCATTAAATTCTAAAAAATCTAAATTAATACTACTTAAGTCACATAACAAAAGGACAATTATGAAAAAAACTATATTATCAATTATACTTGTGATGTTTGTAAGTTCAGCATTTGCAGGATCTTGCCCAATGATGGCAAATAACATTGATGCAAAAATTGCAGAAGCACAAAAACTCCGTGACGCTGGGATGAAAGCTCATGCAGATGGCGATCATGCAAAATCAGAAAAATTACTTAATAAAGCTCTAGAATTATTTAAGAGCTAATTTGATTTAGGGGCACCTGGCAACAGAACGCCCCTTATTTAATTTATTCTAATATGAAATTATCTATCTTCTTGCTTAAATATGTAAACCATTCTTTATACCCGTGATATTTTAAATGCTCACCATCATAAGTAAGTTTTAAATCGAGTTTTTTTCTAAAGTCAAGTTTTTCAAAACTTTCTATATAAATAATTTTTTTTTCATCCTCCCCTACACTTTCAAAAAAGTCATTCAAATTTTTAACATATTCAGAACTTCTTCTTTTTTTAGTAGAATAATTTATACCAAGTAAATAAATCTTCGATATAGATTTAATTTTATTTAATTCACTCAAAAATATTTGATATTTATTTATAGCGTCATCAACGCCATAGTTTGATTGACCATCAGCATCATTGCCTCCTAAATAGATAATTACATTTTTAGGTTCAATTTTTTTGATATAATCAACAATAATAGTAGTACAATCTATTGTCATTCCAGATTTGGCAATCAATTTATAGTTTAAATTAAATAATCCCTCAGACCAAGCACGCTCAACTACTGAGTCACCAATAAATATGTTGTTGATTTTTTTATATGAAAAAAACTCAAACCTATTTTGTACTTTATAATCATGAGCAGGACAAAACTTAATTTTTCTAACCTTTTCTGGAACTTGAAGTATTTCAGGCAACATAGATCTTAAACCCATTCCATATGGAAAAATCAGTCTTTTAGCAAATTCCCCTCCAACAAAGAAAACTAGAATTAAAAATATTGGAATATAAATTTTCTTAATTAATTTTTTCATATCTATTTTTTATTAATTTCAGCTTGAGCCGCTGCAAGTCTTGCTATTGGCACTCTATAAGGTGAGCAAGAAACATAATTCAGACCTACTTTAGAACAAAAAAATATACTTTTTGGATCACCACCATGTTCACCACAAATTCCTAATTTAAGGTTTTTATTTTGTTTCTTTCCTTTTAAAACCGCTATTTCAATTAAATCTTCAACTCCCGCATCGATTGAAACAAATGGATCGATAGTAAAAATTTTATTTTCTATGTAATCATTTAAAAACTTTCCACTGTCGTCTCTACTTATTCCAAATGTTGTTTGGGTTAAATCATTAGTGCCAAAACTAAAAAATTCAGCATGTTTTGCAATATCTTTTGCTTTTATTGCTGCTCGAGGAAGTTCTATCATAGTTCCAACCATATAATCTAATTTAACTTTATTTTCCTCTTGTACTTTTTTAGCTGTATTTTGAACTAAATCTTTCATTATCTTTATTTCGGCTTCTGTGGAAATTAAAGGGATCATTATTTCAGGAAATGCTGCTTTTATTTTTTTATTTTTTAATTCAACTAAAGCCTCAAAAATTGCTCTACATTGCATTTCATATATTTCTGGATAAGAAATACCTAATCTACACCCTCTGTGCCCTAGCATAGGATTTTGTTCATGTAACTCTGATATTCTTGACTCTATTTCTTTAACATCTGTCCCAACAACTTTAGAAACTTCTAAAATCTCTTTTTCAGAGTTTGGCAAAAACTCATGTAAAGGTGGGTCTAGTAACCTTACTGTGACTGGTAAACCATTCATAATTTTAAAAATTTCCACAAAATCTTTTTTTTGATGAGGAAGTAGTTTTGTAAGAGCTTTAGCTCTATCCTCTTTGGTTTTAGACAAAATCATCTCTCTTACAGATAAAATTCTCTCTTCATCAAAAAACATATGTTCTGTTCTGCACAAGCCAATCCCCTCAGCACCAAAATCTCTTGCTATTTTTGTGTCTACTGGAGTTTCTGAGTTAGATCTAACTTTAAGCTTTCTTATACCGTCTGCCCAACCCATTAACTTAGAAAAATCCCCTGAAATTTCAGGTTTAACAGTTGGAACATTTCCTAATATAATTCTTCCAGACGATCCATCAATAGTAATTATATCTCCCTCTTTAATCTTTAAATCAGAAGTCTTAAAAAAATTTTTTTCATAGTCTATACTTATTTCGCTTGATCCAGATACACAAGGTCTTCCCATTCCCCTAGCCACAACAGCAGCATGACTTGTCATGCCCCCTCTTGCTGTCAATATTCCTTTTGCAGCATGCATGCCCTGAATATCTTCTGGAGATGTTTCTGTTCTTACTAAAATCGTATCTTGCATCATGCTATTTAATCTTTCTGCTTCTTCTGATGTAAAAACAACCTTGCCACTTGCTGCACCAGGTGATGCCGGTAAGCCATTTGCAATAACTTTAATTTCACTTTTCTCATCTAACGTTGGATGAAGTAAAGTATCTAGTGAATTTGGATCTACTCTTAAAATAGCTTGTTTTTTTAAAATTAATTTTTCTTTAACCATATCAACGGCAATTTTTACTGCTGATTTAGATGTTCTTTTGCCTGATCTTGTTTGTAAAATCCACAGTTTATTATTTTCAACTGTAAATTCTACATCTTGCATATCTTTGTAATGATTTTCTAATTTTTTTAGAATTTTTTCCAATAATTTATAAACTTTTGGCATCGACTCTTCCATAGATGCATCTTTAACATTAGCATCTTTACGTGCTTTTCTAGTAATATATTGTGGTGTTCTTGTACCTGCTACAACGTCTTCACCTTGAGCATTAATTAAATATTCTCCATAAATATTATTAGATCCATCAGAGGGATTTCTTGTAAACACAACACCAGTAGCACAATTATTACCCATGTTTCCAAATACCATAGATTGAACATTTACTGCTGTTCCCCACTCAGATGGAATTTGATTTAATTTTCTGTAAATTTTTGCTCTGTTACTTTCCCATGATAAAAAAACTGCACTAATCGCACCAAATAATTGTTCATAAACATCTTGGGGAAAATCTTTTTTAGTTTTTTCTTTAACAATTTTTTTGAAATCACCTATTAACCCATCCCAATCACTTTCATCAAGCTCGGTATCTAATAAAACGCCTTTTGTTAATTTATAATTCTCTATTAATTCCTCAAAGTAATAACTCTCTACTCCCATCACAACATTGCTATACATTTGAATAAATCTTCTATAGCTATCTTTTGCAAATCTTCCATTTGATGTTTTTTTTGATAAAGAAATTACAGTTTTATCGTTTAAACCAAGATTAAGTATTGTATCCATCATCCCAGGCATAGAAACTCTTGCCCCAGATCTTACAGATAATAAAAGTGGATTATTTAAATCACCAAATTTTTTTTTAACACCTTTTTCTATAATTTTAAGTTCAGATTTTATTTGATTGGTAATCTGAGGGCTGAGTTTTTTTTTACTTTTATAAAATAATTCACAAACATTCGTGGA
>CACJSJ010000019.1 GCA_902596045.1 uncultured Pelagibacteraceae bacterium | reverse complement strand
AATTGATCAAAAATTTGTTTCTGGTATTGGAAATATATATGCTAGTGAAATATTATTTCTTAGCAAAGTCAATCCTAATAAAAAAATAAGATTATTAAAAGAAGATCAATGCAGTCGAATTATTTTAAGTTCTAAATCAGTACTTCAAAAAGCAATTAAAGATGGTGGTTCAAGTATTAGAGATTTTAAAAATACTGACGGCAACAAAGGAGGCTTTCAGGATAAATTCAAAGTTTATGGGCGAGAGGGTCTTAATTGTAAAAGAAAAGACTGTGAAGGAACGATTGTAAAAAAAATTATTTCAAATAGGTCAACTTTCTTTTGTAATACTTGTCAAAATTAGACAATTTTTTGATTGACCGATATAAATTCTCAAGTTATACCCCAGCGCACATGGCAAACACTAAATCAGCTATCAAAAGAATTAGAAGAATTTCTAAGCAAACTGCTGTTAATAAAGCAAGAAAAAGCAGATATCGAAACGCTCTTAAGAAAATGAACCTTCTAGTTGAAGGTAAAAAGAAAGATGAAGCATTAAAATTCTTGCCTAAATTGAATTCAGAGCTTATGAAAATTGCTAAGACTGGTATTATAAAAAAACAAAATGCTTCAAGAAACGTTTCAAGAATTACTAAAAAAATAGCATCAATATAATTTCTTATACCTATAGTTGATTCAACTTATAGCATACGCATTATGTATGCATCATACAATTTTACTTACAATATTTAGAATAAGTAATTTTTTTTTTAATAAAATTAAAAAATATTTTTTTTAAATAGAGATACACAAAAAAAAATATTGTCAAAGAATTTTTTTAAATTTTAAATTTTTACACAATCGTAGATTACATTTTTTTTTAATTCTGAAAAATTATTTCTTGCAAACACCCCTATATGGTCTTAACTGATTATCTTCCTAAAAATTATGAGTAATAGTAATATTAATAGAAATTTAGATAGTTTAAAAAATGAAACTCTGCATTGGAGTGCTATTCAAACTCAAATGAAAGAAAAATTAGGATTGGAAGTATATGAAAGTTGGTTAAAAAAGATAAGTTTTATTGAAGAGTTTAATAATTATATTCTATTAACAGTCCCCACTCGGTTTATAAGAGATTGGATAACATCTAGATATTTAGACCAAATTCTACAAATAGTTAAAACTTATAAAAAAGAAATAATTCGTATTGAATTTAAAATAGCTGATCAAAAATCAAACAAAGAAATAGAAACTAAGGAAGAAGTTGAAAAATTTGATAATAAAGAAAATATATCTTTTATAAAAGACTCTTATCTTCAATATAATAGAATTGATCCTAACAAAAGATTTGATAATTTTCTAACTGGTTCAAGCAATAAGCTTGCATACGAAGCATCTATTAAAGTATCAGAAAATATTTCACATTATAATCCGTTGTATATATATGGTGGAGTTGGAATGGGTAAAACACATTTACTAAATGCCATTGGCCTTGAGCTCAAAAAGAATAATAAAGTTATGTTTATTTCAGCAGAGCGTTTTATGTATCAATTTGTTAAGTCTATTAAATCAAACGATATGGTTAAGTTTAAAGAATATTTTAGAAACACAGATATTTTATTAATTGATGATATCCAGTTTATGAATGGAAAAGAAGCAATGCAGGAAGAATTTTTTCATACATTTAACGCTCTTTTAGATAAGGGGTCACAAATTATAGTTTCGGCTGATAGAGCACCAAACAAATTATCTAGAATACAAGAAAGAATTAAATCTAGATTTTCAGGAGGTCTTGTAGTTGATATTCAAAAACCTGATTATGAATTAAGAAAAAAAATTGTTGATCAAAAAACAGAAGAACTTAACAAAATTTATTTTGATCAAATCAAAATTTCCAAAGAAATCCAAGACTATATAAGCACAGAAATCACAGTTAGCATTAGAGAGTTGGTTGGAGCAATTAATAGAATAGTTTCCTTTTCAAGAATATACAATAAGACTCCAAATTTAGCAGAAACAAAAATTGTACTTAAAGATTTGTTAAATTTATCTGAAAATAAAGTTACCATTGATTTAATCCAAACTCTTGTATGTAAATTTTTTAAAATAAGTAAAAATGAGATGTTGTCTTCAAGGAGATCTAGATATTTAGTTAGGCCAAGACAAACAGCTATATATTTAACAAAAATTCTAACTTCAAAATCACTTCCTGAAATTGGCCGTGAATTTTCAAATAGAGATCACACCACAATTATTCACTCTGTTAAAACAATAGAAAAACTGAAAGAAAATAATCCCGAAATGGTTGATAATATTAATAAGTTAAAAAATCAGATACTATATAATACTAAAGATAATGAAATTTAACGTTAACCAGCAAGATTTGCAACAAGCATTAAGTTATTGTCAGGGCGTTATAGAAAAAAGAAGTACACTTCCAATTCTTTCAAACGTTTTATTAGATGCTAGTAATTCTCAATTAACTATAACAGCAACAGATCTAGATGTAATATTCGTTCATCAAATAAAAAACATTGAAGTTATTGAAGATGGAAAAACCACTACTACTTCGTCAATCATGTATGACATAGTAAGAAAATTTTCCTCAGGAAAAAAAATAAATATATCATTATCTGATGCAAGCAAGCTTCAACTTGAGTCTGAGAAATCAATTTTTAATTTGAATTGTATTAGTCCTTCGGAATTTCCATTAACTGATGAAAATTTTAACGATAATGAGTTTTCTATTAATTCTAAAAACTTGCTTAAGCTTTTGAACAAATGTAAATTTTCAATTTCTAACGATGAAACAAGACATTATTTAAGTGGAATATATTTTCATCAAACTGAGGTAGAGGAAAAAAATTATCTTACAGCCGCAGCAACTGATAGTCATAGAATGTCAATTTCAAAAATAAGGCTCGATCAAAAAATTAGTTTTGATCCAATTATTTTACCAAAAAAAACAATTTTTCAACTTGTTTCTTTATTAGATAATTATGATGGTGAAGTTAAAATTTCTAATATCAAATCAAAAATAAAATTTGAGTTAAATAATAGCATTTTAATTTCAAAATTAATTGATGGTAAGTTTCCAAATTACATTCAAGTTATTCCTAAAAATAATCAAAAAAAACTTGAAATAGATCTAAAAATTTTTTTAGGCTCTGTTGATCGTGTTGCATCAGTATCTTTAGACAAAAAAGATGGTGTAAAATTTAGTTTAACTAAAGACGCTTTAAATCTTTCTGTAAACAATACAAATAGTGGAGATGGAAACGAAACTCTAAATGTAAAGTTTGATCATGACTTAGAGATAAGTTTTAATTCTAGATATTTAATTGATATTGCTTCACAACTTGATGGTAAAAATATTGAAATTTTTTTTAATGACACAGGGTCCCCTGCTTTAATTAGAGATCCTAGTGATTATGATAGTATCTACGTAGTTATGCCCATGAAAGGTTAATTAATTCTATCTAATTCGGCATAAATTTTTTTTTCTAAATTATTTACAAAATCACTTTTTTCTATCTGATAATCTATTGATGGTAATATTGAGACAATAATTTCTTTATTTGGTATTTTAGGTCCCTTTTTTGGCCACACGTAGCCAGAATTGATAGCAATTGGCTGACATGAAATTTTAAGCTCCTCATAAACTCTCGCTACACCTTTTTTAAAAGGTGGCCTCTCATCTGGTTTTACTCTTGTGCCTTGAGGAAATATAATTAAAGGTCTTTTGTTATTGTGAATAGCTTTTTTAATGTCATCAAAAAAGCCTAAATTTTTTTTTGTAACTTTATTTCTTTTAATAGTAATAGAGCCAATTTTTTTTAAATACCAACCAAAAATTGGAATCAGTATTAGTTCTTTTTTTAAGATAAATAGAGGGGAATTAAAAATAGTTTGAAGATAAAAAGTTTCAAACATTGATTGATGTGAAGCTGCTATAAAAAATTTTTTATTAATAATAATGTTTTCTTTTCCTAATATTTTAATTTTCACTGATAAAATTAATCGTAGACAAAAACTTGCCCAATAACCCATCAATTTACCTCCAATTAAAACTATATTCTTTGGCAAAATCAAAGTTGGAAGAAATATTATTGATATAAAAATTATTCCTGAAAAAAAAATTATCGAAAATAAAAGATTTCTTAACATTATTTTTTAATGCTACATCAATTCAGATATTTTTTGTCTTTTTTTTATAACCTGAATTTTTGATCCTTTGATTAATATTTCAATTGGTTTTGGCCGCACATTGTAATTTGAAGCTAGCGAAGTGCCATATGCACCTACATCACATATAACTAAAAAATCTTTTTCATTTAATTTTTGATATTTTTTAACAATTGAAAATGTATCAGTACTTTCACATATTGGTCCAACAAATTCATAACTTTTTTTTGTAACTTTTTTTGTCTTTTTAGAGGGCACAATTCTGTGTTTAGCACCATATAATGCTGGTCTCATTAAATCATTCATAGCAGCGTCTAAAATAACAAAATCCTTTTTGTATCCTTCTTTAATATATAAAATTTTTGTTACTAAAACTGCTGAATTACCAATAATAGATCTTCCTGGCTCAAAAATAATTTTTGAATTATTCTTTTTTAAAAATTTTTGAATATTTTTAGAATATTTTTTAAAATTCAACTTAGAATTATTATTTTCATAATCAATACCCATTCCACCACCAAGATCAATATATTCAAATTTATGATTAGATTTACTTATGATTTTATCAATGACCTTAAGCATATTTTCATATGGTTTATGATTAAGAATTTGACTTCCAATATGTACACTTAAGCATTTCAAATTTAAATATTTTGAATCTTTTAAATAGCTAACCAATTGTAAGAATATTTTTTGATTTACACCAAACTTGTTTTCTTTTTTACCAGTTGAAATTTGACTTAGAGTTTTTGCATCTGTATTGGGATTTAATCTTATGCCTATATTAATTATTTTTCTTTTTTTTTTTGCAATTTTTTCAATTTCTAAAATTTCACTTTTAGATTCTGTGTTAATTAATAATATATTTTTTGTTATTGCATATTCTATTTCTTTCGTAGTTTTTCCCACACCTGAAAAGACAATTTTTTGAGGTTTGATACCAGCTTTTAGAGCCTTCATAAGTTCACCGATAGAAACAACATCAGCTCCAACATTAAATTTTTTTATTTCCTTTAAAATTTTAATATTAGTGTTTGATTTTACAGCAAAACAAATTAATGGAGAAAATGATTTAAAGTTTTTTTTAAAATTAGTGATATTTCTTTTAATTTTTTCAAAAGAATAACAATATAAGGGTGTGCCATATTTTTTAGCAATACTATCAATAAGCTTATTATCAAATGAAAGTTTATTATTAATATAATTCATTAATTTGAAAACATTTCATTACAACTTTGATCTTGATCTAATTTTGGACAGCCTTTTTTGCCGCAAGAAAAAGAAAAAAGAAACACAGATAATAACAAAATTGTACTTATTTTTTTTATCATGATTTTTTCCTATATTTGCTTATCATTCTTTTAATGTTAACAAAAGATGTTCCTCCATAGGATTTTTTGGAGTTTACTGAATTTTTTAAATCAAAAACTTTTAACACTTCATTAGTGAGCTTTGGTTCAATCCTTTTTAATTCTTCAATTTTGAGATCTTTAAGTTTTTTTTTTTTCTTTTCAGCAAAATTTACAATCTCAGCTGTTTTTTGATAAGCTTTTCTAAAAGACATCGAATGATTCTTAACCAAATAATCAGCTAGATCTGTTGCTGTAATATAACCATTATCAGCTAACTCATACATCTTTTTTTTATTGGGTAAAATATTTTTTAGAATTTCATTAAATATTTTTAAACAATCAACCAACGTATCATTAGATTTAAAAACTATTTCTTTATCATCTTGCAAATCTTTAAAATAAGACAAAGGCAGTCCCTTTAATATTGTTAACATAGAAAATAAATTTCCAAAAGTTGATCCAGTTTTTCCTCTTAAATACTCTAATAAGTCAGGATTTTTTTTTTGAGGCATTATTGATGAGCCAGTAACAACTTTGTCTGAAAGGTGAATTAAATTAAAACCATCTGAATTCCAAATTATAAGTTCTTCAGCAATTCGAGAAATATGCATTGAGCAGACTGAAATACTAAAAAGAAAATCTAAAACAAAATCTCTATCAGAAACTGTATCTATCGAGTTATTAGTTGGACGACTAAAACCCATTTTTTTTGCAGTGTAATTTCTATCAATATTGAATGAAGTCCCTGTGAGTGCAGCAACGCCAAGTGGACTTTCATTTAAACTTTCTAAATTATTTATAAATCTTCTTTTATCTCTTTTGAACATTTCAACATAAGCCATTAAGTAATGAGCAAGTGAAACTGGTTGAGCATTCTTTAAATGAGTAAAACCTGGCATAATTGTTTCAATATTTTTTTCTGCAATCTTAATAGTAGATTTAATGATTTGATCTAAATTTAAGTTAATTTCTTTGGTTGCTGATTTAATCCAAATCTTAAAATCAGTAATAACCTGATCATTTCTTGATCTAGCAGTATGAATATATCCAGCCTCTTCTCCAATAATTTGAAAAAGTTTATTTTCAATATTCATATGAATATCTTCATATTTATTATTAAACTCAAATTTGTTTTTTGAAATTTCTTTTTCAATCTTTTGCAAACCATAAACTATTTTATTTTTTATTTTAAAAGATATAATTTTTTGTTTTAACAACATTTCTACGTGGGCTATCGATCCTGCAATATCTTCTTTATATAATCTTTTATCAATGTCTATAGAACTTCCTACTTTTTGAAAAAGTGTAGATGTTTTTTTTTTAATTCTAGTACCCCATATTGTCTGGTTGTTTTTATTTTTAGCCATGATAATTACTTATACCTATTTAATATGAGATTTTTAATATTATTTATATTGCTTATTTCCAATGTGTTTGCAAACGAAGCACCAAATATTAAAAACTTAGTCATCAATAATGAATTAAAAACCTATGATAATATTACCTTTCTGGACTCTAATGAAAAAATAATAAAATTAACTGATTATAAGGGTAATTTAGTATTATTAAATTTTTGGGCAACTTGGTGTTTGCCCTGTAAAAAGGAGATGCCATCTCTAGATGATTTAAAAGCTAGTCCAGAATTAGATAATATTGAAATATTTCCAATCAACATTGGCAAAGAAAATTTAGAAAAAACAAACAAATTTTTTTTAGATTTAAATGTTAAAAATTTAAATATCTATTTTGACAATCCAGTAACATTAGCTAAGGCTTTAGCTTTAAGAGGAGTGCCAACAACGGTCCTATTTAATAAAGATGGTAAAGAATTTGCTAGAATAATTGGTTCAATTGATTTTGGTGACAAGGGATTTATTAACTGGATTAAACTTTATAACTAGTTTTTAAAGAAATAAGCAAATACTACTAAAACGATTATTGCAACAAACTGCAATAGAACTCTATACTGCATTAATTTATTTGAATACTTTTTACTTGTATTTCCTCCTTTAAATAAAGTGCCAATACCAAGAACTAACACAACACCTACAGCAATTAAAAGTGTTATAGATAGAATTTTAACAAATATTCCTGAAAACATTTTTATATTGTAGAGTGTTTTTAAAAATAAAAAACAAATTAAATTTACTATGTCATTTTGTCTTGATAGCACAATTATAGGACCTGAAAAAAGTGAGGAAATTAAGAATATAGTAGTATTGCTCCATGGCTACGGAGGAGACGGAGAAGATATAAGCATGTTATCATTAAACTGGAGGAGACACATGCCAAATACAATATTTATTTGTCCAAATGGTCATGAGCCATGCGCAGTTAATCCTTCAGGTTACCAATGGTTTGATCTTGGAAATGATAATCCTAATTATATATTAGATGAATTTTTAAAAGCAGAAAAAAAACTTACTAAGTTTTTAGATGAAGTTAAAAATGAGTATAAAGTTGATAATAACAAGATTGTATTATCTGGATTCAGTCAAGGATGTATGATGTCAATTAATGTTGGACTTACTTCAGAAAAACCATTTAATTGTATTGTAGGTTTTTCAGGAAAGATAATTAATTTAGATGATCTCAAAAACAGAAGAAAAAATTCCACTGATACTTTACTCATTCACGGTGACCTGGACGATATTGTCTCACCAACACATCTTTTAGAAGCAAAAGATTTTTTTTTAAGAGAAAATATTAATGTTGAAACACATTTAATAAAAAATTGTGGTCATCATATTCCTATTGAATCATCAAGTATAGCATTAAATTATATTTTAAAAAAAATTTAATAGTTGGATAATATTGATATCATTATTTAATTGATATAAGATTTAATTGATGAATGAATTAGTTGAGCAAAATGTTTCCCTAGAAAAGTGCCCAGCACTTGTTCTTAATGCAGATTATAGACCCTTAAGCTATTATCCCCTTTCACTTTGGTCTTGGCAAGATGCAGTTAAATCAGTTTTTTTAGATAGAGTAGTCATAATTAGTAATTATGATCGACAAGTTAGAAGTCCATCTTTTGAAATGAAACTTCCAAGTGTTATTGCACTTAAAAGTTATATTGTCCCTCAATCCAAACCAAGTTTTACAAGATTTAATGTTTTTTTAAGAGATCGATTTTCATGCCAATATTGTGGAAGTGGAGAAGAATTAACATTTGATCATTTGTTACCAAGATCTAAAGGTGGAGAAACAAACTGGGATAATGTTGTTACAGCATGTTCAGATTGTAATGTTAAAAAAGGTGGAAAATTATTGAAGTTTTCAGAAATGAAATTAAACCAATTTCCTTATCAGCCATCAACAGAAGATCTTCATAAAAATGGTAAACATTTCCCCCCTAATTACCTACATAAAAGCTGGATGGACTACTTATATTGGGATGTTGAGTTAGAGTCTTAATATTTTTAAATTTTTTCAGAAATATTAATTGCTATTTTTGAACCAGTTTTAATAATTTTATCCATAATTGAATAAAAACCTTTTTTTGTTGCTCCTTCTTCATAAGCAATATCTTTATGATCTAATTCATCATTTCTAAACTTTGTAATTTTTTTTTTCAATTCTTTTTCTTCAGGACCTAATTGATTAATTTGGTTTAAATAATGTTTATCTATTACTTCTTCTACTGAGGCTGTGCATAACATTGCAGCCTTTTTTCCAAGAAGCGTTGAACCAAATCCAAGTCCTACTCCTAACAAATCCCATAATGGTAAAAATTTTGTAGGCTTGATATTTCTTTTCTTAATTTCATTTTCAAAAAATTGAGAATGTTCTACTTCATGAACTTTCATTTCTTCAATTTTTTTTTTTAATTCTTCATCTTTAACCAATGTATTTAATGCTAGTAGCTGTCCTTCATATATTTTTACAGCACCACGTTCTCCAGCGTGATCTACTCGAATAAACTCTTCAATTCTATTTTTTGATACCATTATTAATTATATATATTTTTATTGATATTAAAAACATGATTATACTTAACATCATATTATATGTTGTAAGTGATAAATCAAAAATCCTAAATGCCACATCCTTGCAGCTTATTCTTATTTCCTGAAGAGAATTTAATATTTCATCTTTTGTTATCAAATTTATATTATCAGAAGCACAGATAGTTGACTCATTTATTATACCTTGTTCGATACCTAAATGATAAAGTGAAATAATAAATGAAAATAAAAAAACCAATATCAGTAAAATACTATAAAAAATTTGATCTTTTTTAAATTTATAATTTAACAATATAATAATAATTGCAAGAGCATAAGGAATTCTTTCAATTATACATAGACTACAAGGCTGGAAGCCTAATACATATTGAATCATGTAAGCAGTTGTTAAAACTACAAAACATAAAAATAATAAAATTTGTAAATATTTATCTTTTTTTAATTTAACCATAGAATTTAATTATTAGATAAAAAATAACTGCAATGATTACAATAAATATTCCTATTATTGAAAACCATTTTTGACCATGTTGATTCATAAAATTTGTAAAAGAATCACCAAATTTAGAGGCTAGATATGAAACTATAAAAAATCTTAAACCTCTAGAAATAAAACTTATTAAAATAAAAATAGGAAAATTAAAACCAATTAACCCACTTACAATAGTAAATACTTTATAAGGTAAGGGAGTAAATCCAGCTAAAAATAAAATTCCAAACCATGTATAAAAACCATCCCCTTGAGAAAGAGTATTTTTCAAATCAATCATCTTTTCTTCATAATTATAAAATTCAACAATATTCATTGCAAAATCAAAAAAATATAAGCCAAGAACATAACCAAACATTCCTCCTAAAACTGAAAAAAGTGTCGCAATTAAAAAAATCTTAAAAAATTTATTTTTATTTGCCATTGCCATTGGAGCAATCATGACGTCTGGTGGAATAGGAAAGAATGAGCTTTCCAAAAAAGACACAACTGCAAGAAAATAGTTAGAATATTTATGAGCAGCTAACTTTAGGCATTTATTATAAAGTTGTGTAAACATTTTTTTTGGTTTTAATATAATTTTTGTTCTTATACTATTTAAATAATATTTTTTTAAACCAAGGGCGAATGGCGGAATTGGTAGACGCGCACGACTCAAAATCGTGTTTCGCAAGAAGTGAGAGTTCGATTCTCTCTTCGCCCACCAAAAATTTTATGAAACTAAACAATTACAACAATCTTTTAGAATTATTTCAGTCTAGATATCTATCTGAAAATAAAAATGAAATTTTCTTACAATCTTTAAAAGACAAGGATCTTAAATTTACTTGGAAACAAACATATGACTGTATCCAAAAATTATCCAATCAAATTCAAGAATATATTTCTTCTAAAGATCGTTGTTTATTAATTTCAGAAAACAGACCTGAATGGTTAATAAGTGATTTAGCTATAATGCTTGCTGAAGGAATAACAGTTCCAGCTTACACAACTTATACTGAAAGAGATTATGAATATTTAATTAACGATTGTGAGCCTTCAGTAGTTATAGTTTCTGATAATACACAATATAAAAAAGTTAGAAATATAATATCTAAAAAAAGTTTTATTAAAACAGTAATATGTTTTGAAAGCATTCAAGACAGTGAGAGTAAAATTGCAATTATAAATACTTATGAAATTTTTAGAAAAACAAATTATGTAGAAAAAAATTTTAATGCAATCAATTTAACTAGAAAGGATACTTCATGCATTATTTATACTTCAGGTACTCAAGGAAATCCCAAGGGTGTAATGTTAAGCCATGGGGGAATATTAAATAATTGTGAGGGATCTACAGAATTATTAAATGAAATAATTAATTTAAAACCTAAGTTTCTTACTTGGTTACCGTTATCGCATTCCTATGAACATACAGTTCAATTTGTACAAATAGCTGTAGGCGGAAAAGTATTTTATGCAGAGAGTATAGATAAATTAGTAAAAAACATGAATGATTGTAGCCCAGATATTATGACAGCTGTTCCAAGGTTTTATCAAAATTTATATCAAAAAATATCGTCCACATTTAATAAAGCCACAGGTTTTAAAAAACTCTTAGTTAAATCAACTTTAAATTTAGGTGAGAAAAAATTTTTAAAACAAAAACTCTCTTTTTATGAAAAATCAGTTAATTTTATATGTGAAAATTTAGTTAGAAAAAAAATTAAATCACAATTTGGAGGTTCTCTTAAGGCATTTGTTTCTGGTGGAGGAGCCTTGGATTATAAAGTAGGTGTTTTTTTGAATTCTATCGGTTTACCTACTTTACAAGGATATGGTTTAACAGAGACATCACCAGTTGTAAGCTGTAATCGAATTAATGATATTAGAATAGATACAGTTGGCCCTCCTTTTAAAGGAAATAAAGTAAAGATAGCAGATGATGGTGAGATTTTAATAAAGGGTGAAAATGTAATGTTAGGTTACTGGAAAAATTTAGCTGAAACCCAAAAAGTAATTAAAAGTGGATGGTTATACACAGGAGATATTGGTCATTTTGATAACGGCTTCTTAAAAATTACAGATAGAAAAAAGGATATTTTAATTACGCCTGGAGGAGACAACATTTCACCTGTCAAAATAGAAAATGATTTAACAAAAATAGAATTTATAGAGCAAGCTTTGGTTTATGGAGATAATAAACCATTTTTAGTAGCTTTAATTGTTTTAAGTGATGATAAAAAAGATATTAAACATCAAATTATTAATGATGAAATTGAAAAAGTTAATAAACAATTAAATAAAATAGAAAAAATTAAAAAGTTTATCGTT
>CACJSJ010000018.1 GCA_902596045.1 uncultured Pelagibacteraceae bacterium | reverse complement strand
TTTTTTCCTCAAGTTTTGTCATTAAAAGCCAATCTGTAGTTTCTTTTACATAAGTTC
Organism: uncultured Pelagibacteraceae bacterium; assembly: GCA_902596045.1. Classification (GTDB taxonomy): domain Bacteria; phylum Pseudomonadota; class Alphaproteobacteria; order Pelagibacterales; family Pelagibacteraceae; genus Pelagibacter. Next base: position 15,087 of record CACJSJ010000018.1, on the reverse strand, counting down.
CATCAGTATGAAGATCCATATTTGTATAAGCTTTTCTTAAATAAGAGTCACTCTTGTCTTCATGTTTAACATGAAATCTAGCATAAAATTTTCCTGCCATGGAGTCATGATTGGGATTACCAATTAAATGAGCTATAGCAGTTGATAATTTTACTAAAAAAATGTCATCGATATTTGAATTTTTATTTTGTGCACTTGCAATAAAACATCCAAGATTTCTTTCTCTTACTATTTTATTAATCAACGGGCTAAGTTGATTTTGACTTAAATCATCTAGACTTTTAGCAATTGTAAATCTAGTAAATGGTTTATATTCGATAGCTGTTAAATCAAATTTTTTAAAAGGAAAAATCAATTTTTCAATAGTTTCATCTTTAATCTTTATATTAATTATTCTCTCAGAAATCTGACTAGTTGAAATTTCAAATCCATTTATTTCTTTCATATTATATTTTAACTAAATATATTAAATTTTTAAAGTACTAAAAATAATTGTTTAAAACTGCCATTAAAATGGCTGAGAAAATAGTTGGATAAACAAAATTTTTTTTAGTTATAAAAAAAATTCCTAAACATAATAAAACAACTAACAATCGACTTAAATAGCTAGCATCTGACAGAACACCAGCAGGGAATATGATTGTACGAGCAATAAGAGCTGCTAGAGTTGCATAAGCTAAACAATTAAACCATCTAAAAATTTTAGATGTCTCTGTAATTCCTTGAGAAGTAATTACCCCTAAAATTCTAGATAAAAATGTAGCTATAGATGTAACTAGGATTGCGTAAATTATATTAGCTGACAATGTGCTCTCCAATCAAATAAGCAATTGTTCCACCAATTACACCAGTTAATAAAATTGACCACTCAGGTGAAAATAGATAAATAATTGGTCCTAATACTGTACCAATTAAAACTGATAAAGTAACTGGAATAGTTGTTGATGCTCCAACTAACATACATAAAAAATAAACAGGATTAAGAATTGCCAATCCCATCATCATATCTTTATTCAAATATTCAGAGAAAGAGAAACCTATAAATGTTCCAAAAATTGAAGCACACATCGCTGCACTTCCAATACCAATCCAGTAATCAATCCTATGCTCTTTAGGGATTTTTTTATAATTACTTTTCATTATCAGCCATGCAGAAACAGCTATAAAATGACAAGAAAAGTAGTATTTCCATTTAGGCTGACTTTTGTGCATCATTAATGGAAACAAAGATACTGCCATAGGATAAAGCCGAGCGTTAACAATCCAAACAGCTAAAAAAATATTAAGTAGAGATGCGCCAATTAACATAGATTCGGCCATTACCAATGAACCAGGTAACGCATAAGTTAAAACTGTTGAAAAAATACTTTCCTGAATATTAAAACCTAAATTTTTTAAAAGAGCCCCAATAGCTATAAAGCAACAAGTAAGGGCAATTGCTGGACTGTCATGAGTAAATATAGATCTATATCCTTTAAAGAAAAAATTTTTATTAATCATTATCCACCAAGGAATAGTCTACCGACGTCTGGATTCTTTAATAAATCATTTCCTTTTCCGGCAATAGCTGTTTGACCTGATACTAAAACATAACCAATATCAGCAAACTCTAAACCTTTCTTGGCATTTTGCTCAACAAGAATGATGGTTTTTTTTTCGTTTTGTTGAAGATCTCTTAAAATTTCAAAAACCATATCTATATATCTAGGTTCAAGACCAATTGATGGTTCATCGACTAACAAAACTGATGGCTTCATAACTAGAGCTCTAGAAATTTCAAGCAATCTTCTTTCTCCTCCAGACAATACTTTAGCTGGTTGATTTCTTCTATTGCCTAACCTTTCGTATTTTTGGAGAATTTTCTCAGCCTCCTCATAAGACTCTTCTGTTTTATCTTTTATAAATCCACCCATTAATAAATTTTCTTCTACTGTCATATCTGGAAATACAGAATTATCCTGAAGTATATAAGCTATCCCAACTGATTTAAGTTTTTCAGCAGGAGAAAGATTAGTTATTTCTTTTCCATTAATTTCAATTTTTCCAGAAAAAATGTTTGTAAACCCATAAATTGAATGAAGTATTGTAGATTTACCTGCACCATTAGGCCCAATCAAACACAATGATTGAGCTTTACTAACAAAAAGTTCAAAATTATGAAGTATCTCCATTTTACCATAACCAGCATTTAGATTTTTTATAGTTAAATGAACATTATTTGGAGATAGACTTTTAAGATCTTCTGCTACTGGTGCTTTACCAAGAACTTCATATTGATTAGACATTATTGAGCCCCCAAATAAGCATCAATAACTCGCTTATCATTTTTGATTTCATTTGGTGATCCATTAGCAAGCATTTTTCCATGAGCTAAACAAAAAATATCCTCTGCTAGTTGCATAATCACCTTCATATTATGCTCGATTACTAAAAGTGTTATGCCAAAATCTTGATTAACTTTAATTAATCTATCAATAATTCCATTGATTAAAGTTGGATTAATTCCTGCGGTAGGTTCATCTAATAATAACATTTCTGGTTCATTCATTAATGCCATCGCTAGTTCTAACAATTTTTGCTGACCAAAAGATAAGTCACCTGCTCTTAATTTTCTTTTTTGGTATAAACCAACAAAATTTAATAAATTTTCAGCTTTTTCTGTTAAATCTTTTGGTATCTTATTAAATATTGTAAATAAACTCGCGTCACTACCTTTATGACTAATCAGCATATTTTCTACACAATTCAACTTTCCATAAATTCTTGTTTGTTGAAAGGTTCGAAGCAGCCCAAGTTTTGCAATCACTGGTACTGGTAATTCAGATACTTCTTTATCATTAAATTTAATAGATCCATTATCTATTGGATAAGTACCAACGATAGAATTAAATAAAGTAGTTTTACCAGAACCATTAGGTCCAATTAGACCTACAATTTTACCTTTCTCAACATTCATTGATATATCAATATTGGCTTTAACCCCGCCAAATGATTTACTGACATTGTTAACTTCCAAAATACTCATTTTAATTCTACCTGTGCTTTTCGATCAGCTTCATCGACTACTTCTCCAAATCTCTCAGGGTATTTTTCTCTTAACCATCCCATTATTCCCTCTGGGAAATAAATTACTATTACAACTATAAGAACTCCAAGTGCAACGTACTGCCAACCTAAAAAGAATGTCCAAAACCCTTCTTTGAAAATATGAAATACAGTTGCTCCAATAACAGGTCCCCATAGAGTTCCTTTACCACCCAAGATTGCCATCAAGACCATGAATACTCCCATCTCTCTTCCATCAAACGCAACATCAGTGGAGTCTATATAACCAACTAGTCCACCCATAATTCCTCCAGCTAATCCACAAAAGAAAGCAGATATCATCCACCCAATAATTTTATATTTCATTGTTTGAATTCCCATCGCCTCTGCTTTGTCTTCATTATCTCTTATTGCATTTAAGATTAATTTAAATCTAGTTGAGTAAATTGATTTGACAGTAATGAAAGTTAAAACAACTGCCATAAAACTTAAGAAATAAAAAAATTCTCCTCTCGACTCTAAACCACCAACATCAGGAAATGGTGGAGTTGTAAAACCTTGTCCAGCTCCAATAATTTCTATACCTCCTGAAATTTCTCCTGCAGCAACTCCTAAACCTAATGTACAAATTGCAAAGTAATGACCCCTTAATCCTAAAATTGAGTAACCAATTAGTCCAGCAACAATTGTTGGGACCACAGCGGCAACCACAAGTCCAACTGCCATTCCTTGAAAAAATTGAGTTGGAGTGTGTACAAATGTTTTCTCACCACCACTTTCAGTCCATTCAGCTAAAGGAAAAAACATCCCAACTTGAACTGACGCACAAAGGTACATCCCAAGGCCATAAAATAGAATATTACCAAAAGTGTTGTAACCCATTTCACCACCTTGAATATTCCAAGTAAGAGCTAAAACAATTAGAACACAAAGTATCGATAATTGAACTTTAAATGCTGGAAATATAAAAGGCGCTGCTAGTCCAAAAACTAATATTGCAGCATATAAAATTAAATTTTTGTTCATCTATTTTAAATATTCTCTTTTTCTTGATAATTTAAATCTTCTGTAAACTAGAATTAAAACTAATAATAAAAATACCGCACCTATTCTAAATTCTGTACCTAAAATATAATCTGCAAATTCCTCAAAAACCCCTAATCCCATTCCTGATAAAGCTACTCCGGGTAAATTTCCTAATCCTGCAACAATTACAATCATGAAGGACCTAATTGTGTAAGGTAATCCCATGTATGGATGAATTGTAAATGTTATTGATATTAGTGCACCTGCAACTCCGCAAAGAGCTGCATTAATACCAAATGTAGCAGCATAAACTTTCTCTGTATCTACTCCTAAAATCTTTGCTGCTCTTGCATTCTGTGCAGTTGCTCTAATTGCACGACCAAGCTTAGATTTTTTCATATAAATCACTAAACAAATTGCGAATAAAATACTAATGAATGCAGAAAATATTTTTGAGTTTGGTAAAACTACTGCACTATCAAATAAAAAAGTTGTTCCATAACCAGAGTTAGCTAGAACAACATCTGCACCAAATGCAAAATTCATTAGTTGCATAAAAAGAATACTAATTCCAAATGTAGCAAGAATTGAAATGAATAGATCTCTATCCACAACTTTATTAATTACTAACTTATAAAGCCCAACTCCAACAAAATACATTATAATTGGTGCAACGATTACGCCCCAAGCAGGATGAATTCCATAAAGATACATAAAATATGCAATATATCCTCCAAGAATAACTAAATCACCTTGGGCAATATTTATGATATTCATAACTCCCCATTGCAAAGCCATACCATAAGCAATCAATGCAAATAAAATTCCTAAAAGAATCCCATCCAAGCAAGCTTGAACACTGATCATTGGATACTGGAAAACCATAAAATCCATAATTCGACCTTAAAAAAAAATACCCCCTAGAGTTTAGGGGGTATTTATAGATTAGTTATTATCTTTCAGACCACTTTGGAACTGGGTGAATCAACTTAGCCGAAGCCCACTTAAGTGGAGCTACAACTTTGTTTTCACATTTCCCAGCGCTATCACACATAACTTGGAAAAGTACCATCGGCTTGTCAACGTTCTGACCACCCGGTGCGAACTTTATGTTTCCATAGAATGTTTGCATGTTAGTTGCTGCTAGAGCATCTCTTACTTTCTTTTGATCAAAAGAATTAGCTCTTTCAAAAGCATCTTTAAAAACTAACAATGCTGCTGAAGACTCAGCTGCTTGGTATGGTGGGTCATATCCAAACTCTTTTGTAAAGTCTGCCGCATAAGTCATGCCATCCTTGAAGAAGTCATCTTTATAAGTTAACGTTTTATGCCATTGTGAAGCACAAAGAGCATACTGAGAATTTTTACCATGTTGTTTTGATAATTTCGCAGCATCACAGTGTGTCATTGCTAGCATTGGAACATCCACTTTCATTTCAGCAATTTGTCTAACTGCAGTTAATGCACCTTTTGTATGACCTGAAACAACTAAAACGTCTGGCTTCATTTGTTTAACTTTAACTAATGTTGCAGCCATATCATTTAGCTCTTTTGGTAGTTTGTCGTCGATTATAATCTCAGATCCAGTTCTTTTTGCTGCATCTAAAATACCTAATCTAACGTCTTGTGAGAATGCATCTTGTTCAAATGCTTGTGCAATTCTTACACCTTTTCCACCATTCAACTCTACTGCGGTTTCAATAGCTACATCAAGATATAAGTTAGCTGGAGCTAAAACTGCAAATAGATATTTGTAACCTTTAGTAAACAAAGATCTAGAAGCACCATTTGCCTCAACCATTGGTACGCCATATTTTTCTGTTACAGGAGCAATTGCTTTTGTAAGTCCTGAACTATATGGGCCAAGCATAAACTCAACACCATCTTGTGAGATTAATCTTTCTGCAAGTTGTGCTGCTCTTTTTGGGTTTGATTCATCATCATAATAAATGATTTCAAACTTATAAGTTTTTCCACCAACTTTAACGCCACCCATGCTGTTAATTCTATCAACGGCCATGTTATATCCGTTTTGAGTATGAACACCATTTGATGAATACTTACCTGTTAGTGAAATAGCAGAGCCTAAAATTATCTTATCTCCAACAACTTTTGCAAAAGAAGTTACAGATGTTGACAATAATATTGCTATTGCAGAAATAAAACTCAAGATTATTTTATTTATTTTCATTTTATTTCCCTTGTTGATTAATTAATTAAAATCCAATTAAATAAAGAAAACTATAGTTTTGCAAGAGACAAAAGGTGTCTTCAGTATTAGCTAATACTGTTGTGTAATAATAATTATAAAAGCAATTAAAACTAAAACACCCGCAGAGATTGTATTTATTGTTTTTGGATTAGTTTTTATCCAATTAATTAATTTTTGAGCCATTAAAGCATAACCAATTAAAGATAAAAAATCTAAAACAACATAAGTTGTAATTAAGATAAAGAATTGAACAACATAATTTGAATTAAAATCAATAAATTGTGGGAATATTAAAGGAAAAAACAACCAAGCCTTGGGGCTTGTCCCTGCAACTAAAAAACCATCTTTAAAAAAAGAAAAAAAACTTTTTGAAGTGATTATTTTAGAATTTAATTCTTTAGGTGATGATTTATAAACATCGTACGCTAAATAGAGTAAATAAATTACCCCAATCCACTTAATAATATTTAAGAATGTTGGATTGTCTGAAAAAAAAGTTCCTAATACAAAAATTACTAAAGTAGCTTGAATAAAATTTGCTGTAATATCTCCTAATGCAGTCCAAACACATTTTTGAACTCCATAACTCATAGAATATGAAATAATAACAATCCTTGGTGTACCTGGTGTAATAAATAAGAAAATTATGATTTGTAAAAAAAGAATAAAATCTAGGGGGAGCATATAAAAAAAAAGATAGTCCTTAAAAACCGGGAGCTAAAGATGGCTAAGAAGGACTACCAAAACCATAATAACAGATCTAAAAAAAAATGCATTATCGATTTTTTTCAAATATAAGGAATTAATGAAAAAAAAAGGTCACACCCCAATTACAAAGGTTAAAAATCCTGAACCAAATATCGAAAGTCCAGATTGGGTCATCTGGGCTGCTTGGGCAGATAGAATCACTTTTGAGGAGATAGAGGAAAAAACTGGAAACACTGAATCTCAAGTAATAAAAATAATGAGGAGATCTCTTAAACCATCTTCATTTAGATTGTGGAGAAAAAGAGTAAATCAGAAAAGTATAAAACATAGAAAAAAATTTGAATATTCAAGAAAACAAATTACTAGTAAAATTAAAAAAGGTGATTATCTATAGATTATGAAAAATATTACAATTTATACTGGTCCTATGTGTAATTATTGTGAAGCAGCAAAAAAATTATTATCAAGAAACAATGCAGTTTTTAATGAAATTGATATTTCAAAGGTAGATGGTGCGATGGATGAAATGATTAAAAAGGCTAATGGAAAAAGAACTATACCACAAATATTTTTTAATGATCAACACATTGGTGGCTATGATGAGGTCAGAGCTTTAGAAAAAGAAAATAAGTTACAAGATCTTTTAAAATAAAAATTATTCTTTAGGTTTAAAAACTAAACAAACTCCGTTATTACAATATCTTTTACCTGTAGGTTGGGGTCCATCCTCAAAGATATGTCCGTGATGAGCATCACAATTCTTACAATGGTACTCTGTGCGCGCATAACCTATCAAATGATCCGTTTTTGTTTCAAAAACATTAGGTAATGATTCATAAAAAGACGGCCAACCTGAACCACTTTCATATTTAGCATTAGAATCAAATAACTTTATTCCACAGTTAACACAGTGATAACTACCTTCTCTTTTTTCATTGTTTAATTCACTTGTACCAGGTGGTTCGGTACCATCCTCAAACATTACTAATTTTTGTTCAGCTGATAGATTAGGATTTTTTTTTATCATCTATTTAAAGTAATTTAGCACAAGAGTGATGTAAAAATGAGTGCAATTCAACTAATTTATCAAAATCTTTGTTATAACCTCCCCCTAAAACACCACAAAGAGGAATACTCTTTGAAAAGAAGTTTTCTGTAACAAGTTCATCTCTTTCTTTAATTCCTTCATCAGAAATCTTTAATTTACCTAGTCGATCATTATGATGAACATCAACTCCAGCTATATAAAAAACATAATCAAAGTTTTCTTCATTTAATTGACTTAAATAGAATTTGAGAAGTTTTATATATTGTTTGTCTTCTAAGTTGTCTTCAAGTTCAACATCCAGATCACTGATTGATTTTTTTGCTGGATAATTCGATTTTGAGTGCATACTAAAAGTAAATACATTCTTATTATCTTTAAAAATATCTGAGTTGCCATTTCCTTGATGGACATCTAAATCTACAATCAAAATTCTGCCAGCTAATCCTCTATCTAATAAATATTGAGTTGCAACCGCCACATCATTGAAAACACAATAACCAGCACCACCCTCAAAATTAGCATGATGACTACCACCTGCAGTATTACAAGCAATCCCTTTATTAATTGCGAGTTTTGAAGCTAAAACAGTCCCTCCAGTAGCAATTAAAGATCTCTGAACAACACTGTCAACTAATGGGAAACCAATCTTCTTAACTTTATTTTTATCCAAAGTTTTGTTTTTAATATCATTAATATATTTTTCAGAATGTGCTCTTTTTAAAGTTTTATCTGAACAAGGGTAAGGCTTGTAAAAATTCTTAACTATTTTTTTTCTAATTAAGTAATTAGCTAACTCCCCAAACTTATTAATTGGAAATTTATGATCATCACCAATTTTTGCAAAATAGTCTTCATGATTTACTACTGGTAAACTCATCTTTATTCAATAACACGAATTGGCTTTCCATTTACACAAGCTTCTAGAGACTCAATCATTTGTGTATAATAGATACTATAATTTTCTGCAGTAACATAGCCTATGTGAGGAGTAAGTAGTGCATTAGGTAAAAATCTAAGTTTATTATTTTCAGCTAATGGCTCTCTTTCATAAACATCAATCCCGGCACCAGCAATAACATTTGTAGATAATGCAATAATTAAATCATCTTCATTAATAATGGGTCCTCTAGAAGTATTAATAATAAACGAAGTTTTTTTCATTTTATCCATTTCTTTTAAAGTAATACAATCTTTGTATCTATCTCCACCCTGAACATGAATAGATAAAAAATCTGAAACTTTTATTAAATCTTCTTTACTACAAGGAAGCACATCTAGTTCTTTACAGGTATCTAAGTTAAGATTTTCACTCCACGCCATCACCTGCATACCAAAAGCTTTACCAATTTTAGCTACTTGTGATCCAACTTTACCAAGACCAATTAGACCTAAAATTTTTCCTTTAAGCTCTACTCCAATAGTTGTTTGCCAATATCCTTGATACATGTTGTCTATTTCCTCTTTTAAATTTCTGGCTAGTCCTAATATTAAAGCCCAGGTTAACTCGGGCGTTGGATTGGTATTGCTGTCAGTCCCACAAACTATAATTTTCCTATTTTTAGCTGCTTCAAGATCTATTGATTTATTTCTTAGACCGCTTGTAATAATAAATTTTAATTTACTAAGATTGTTTATTAAATTTTTAGTCATTTTAGTTCTTTCTCGCATAATTAATAAAGCCTCAAAATCTGCTAACTGTTCAAGAGCATCAGCTTCATCAGTAAACGGTTCACTAAAAATCTTAAATTCATACTTTCCAGATAGGTTTTCTAAATCAACAAATTGTTGAGAGACATTTTGATAATCATCTAAAATTGCAACTTTAAGCATTTTTTAATTCCTTATTTGATAAGAATAAACCTAATATAATCAATGCAGCACCAATCAAGTGAAAAAATTCAAACTGTTCATTAAAAAATGTAATTGCCATGATTGTACTAAATAAAGGAATCAAAGATAAGAAAATTCCTGCTCTATTTGCACCTATAATAGAGACTGCTCCTGCCCAACAGTAATAAGATCCAATACTTGGAAATAATGCTAGAAAAATAAGAATATAAAATAAATCAATATCAAATTTTATAAATTTTCCCTGTGAAAACTCATAAAAAAATTGAGGAAATATAAAAATTAAACCAAACGTACATAAAACTTGAACAAGTGTTAGAAGTGGTAAGGTAAATTTTTTTTTCTTTAGAAAAGCTGAGTAAAGCCCCCAAGTAATTACTCCTCCAATCATTATCAAATCACCTTTATTAAAATTTAATGATAACAAAACACTTAAATTAAGCTTGGTAATAATTGATAAAATTCCAAAAACAGCAAGAATCAATCCAAAAATTTGAAACTTATTAGTTTTTTCAATTTGAAAGATGAAGCATAATAAAATTATTATTGCAGGAATAGCGGTATTAAATAAAGATGCATTAATTACTTGGGTATGAACCAATGATAAATATGTGAATGAATTAAATAATCCAACACTTGTTAAAGCTAAAAAAAATAACAGTGGCAAGTTATTTAAAATTATACTTTTATGTTTAATTATTTCTTTGATAGTAAAGGGTAATAATATTAACCATACCAGTGACCATCTATAAAACACTAATGACATAGGGGGTATATTTGTTAAAAAAGCAAGTTTCCCAACCATAAAATTACCTGCCCAGAATAATGTTGCGCATACCAGCATTATATAAGCTTTGGTATTTTGCATTAATTAGCTAAATCTTGTTGAGCTATATGGACTTAAGTTTAAGTTTGTATTTTCTTCAGCAATCATTCCTGAAATAATTTTACCTGAAATTGGCCCCAAGGTCCAACCAAGATGATGATGACCAAAACAATAAAATATATTTTTGTAGTTTTTAGAAGGCCCCATAACAGGTAAAAAATCTGGTAAAGTTGGTCTAAATCCAAGCCATTCATCCTCATGTTCAGGAAGATCTCCTAGCATATATTTTGCATTATCTATTAAATTTTTTATTCTCGATTTTGAAAGAGGGTTTTTTAATCCCCCAAATTCTACTGTTCCAACCACTCTTAATCCCTGTTCCATTGGGGTAATTCCAAATCCTCTATTTTGAAATATCACAGGTCTAGTTAAAAGATTATCACAATTTTTAAAATGTACATGATAGCCTCTTTCAGTATCTAACGGTATTTTCTCTCCTAAATTATCTGTAAGTTTTTTTGAAAATGCACCACAAGCAATAACTAATTTATCAAAAAAATATCTCTGGGACTCTGTTTCAACTATGGGTTTTTCTTCCTCAAAATTAATATCTTTAACATTGATTTTTAAAAACTTTCCTCCTTTTTGTAAAAAAAGGTCAAATAATTTTAAGAGAATTTTTTTTGGGTTTCTTGCATGCCTTCCATGCCTATAATAAACGCCCCCATGGTAAAAAGGTTTTATGTTTGGTTCTAAGTCATGAATTTCTTTAGGTGAAACTACTTGCTGATCTACGCCTAATTCATTTCTTACATCTATTTCAAGTTTTCTACTTTTTAAATTTTGATCGTTCCAAATATATAGGATCCCTTTTTTTTCAACCAAACCATCTATTGCTATATCATCAAATAATTCGTCATAAGCTGATAACGCTAAATCTAAAATTTGATGCATGTTTTTTGCAGTATGCATCATTCTTTTTGTTGTGCAATTTCTTAAGAATTGAGTAAGCCAAGGAATCATTTTAGGTATGTAATTCCATTTAAGAGCTAGTGGACCTGTTGAACTTAAAAGCATAGCTGGTACATCTGATATAATATCTGGTCTATTCATTAAAACGCATGCGTAAGGAGAAAAATGTCCTGCATTTCCATAGGATGCTACAGGACTTCCAGGTTCATCTCTATCAAACAGAGTTACACTAAATCCTTTTTTTTGTAAAAATAAAGCATTTGAAATACCTTGGATACCAGCACCAACTATTCCAATATTTAATCTATTGCTCATGTGAAAAGTATAACGCTTTTCTTTAAATAAATTTAAGCGACAAATTATGCTTATGCAATTGATTGTTGGCTGTGAATTTTAGCACTCATAACTATACCAAAACCAATCATTGTTGCTAACATTGATGATCCACCATAAGACATGATTGGTAATGGTGAACCCACTATAGGCACCATACCCAAAACCATACTCATATTTATAACAATATAGACAAAAATTGATGTTCCAAAACTGTAACAAAATATTTTAGCAAAATAACTTCTAGAAATAGCACCTATTCTAATTATCCTATAAATAATGACTGCGTATATTAAAAGAAGAAATACAGACCCTACAAAACCAAATTCCTCTGAAAAGAGTGTAAAAATAAAGTCAGTATGTTTTTCTGGAAGAAATTCTAAATAACTTTGTGTTCCTTTTAAAAAACCTTTTCCAAAAAGTCCCCCAGAACCAACAGCAATTTTAGATTGAATAATTTGATATCCTGCACCTAAAGGGTCTCTGTCAGGATTTAAAAAAGTTAAAACTCTCAACTTTTGATAAGGTTGTAAAAAAGATATTAAAAAAGGAAGTGACAAAATAGATATTAAAAATGAGTAAAAAAAATATTTATGATTTAAGCCTGCAAACCACAAAACTACGATACCACTAATTGAAATTAATAAAGAAGTCCCTAAATCGGGCTGAATAATCACTAAACTCATTGGTAAAAAAATAATAATTAAAGATATTATTATAGAATAAAATGAATTCACATTTTCTAGTCTTTTTCTATGAAAAAATTTAGCTAAACAAAGAATGATAAATATTTTCATTAATTCGGACGGTTGAATGTTAATAAAATATAAATCTATCCATCTTTGAGAGCCAGAGGCTGTTATTCCAAAATTAACAGTGTAGATTAACATTGCTACTGTTATTAGATAAGACAAATAGCCTACTGAAAACCAAAATTTAATATTCAAAAATGAGACTAATAACATTAAGAATATAAATACTATTAATTTATAAAAATGACTTTTAGTATGAAAAAGTGCTTCTCCCCCATCTGTTGAATACATTGTAGCGAGACTTATAAAGCCTAACAATAAAATACAAAATAATAAACTAAAATCTAAATCTGTAATTTTCTTAAAAAAATTATTATTGTTTTTTAATTTTCTTTGTAAATACATTTAAATATCCAAATATTTTTTACTGTTAAAATCTTTTCTAATTTGATGTCGATCTATAATTTTTTTAAACAGTTTTTTTGCTATTGGCGCTGCTACTGAACTTCCAGAACCTCCATGTTCAACTAAAATACTAACTGCATATCGTGGGTCTCGATAAGGTCCATATGCAACATATAAAGCATGATCTCTTTCCTCATAAGGTATTTCTAGAGTTTTTAAATCTAATTCACGGTCTTGTTTTGTAATTCTTTTAACCTGAGCAGTTCCTGTTTTGCCAGCAAATTGATATTTAGGATCGTCAATACGAGACCTGTATGAGGTGCCTCGAACTTCATTCGTGGAACTAAACATTGCTTCTTGAACAATCTTGATATTTTTAGAATTTTTAACAAGAGGTTGAAACTTATCTTCCTTCAGATCCTGATCATATTTTTTTAAAACTATTTTTGGATAAATTTTATAACCACCATTAGCGATTTGAGCAGTCATTAAACAAAGTTGAATCGGTGTAGTTTGAATATATCCTTGTCCAATTCCAGTAATAATTGTTTCACCTAACAACCAATTTTTACCTAAAATTTCCTTTTTCCAAAAAGTATTTGGAATTAGACCATTTTTTTCATTCTCAAATAGATTGTTAAAGACTTTTTTTCCTAATCCAAATTTTTTTGCAGTTTCACTTAATCTATCTACACCAAGTTTTCTTGCTACTTCATAAAAATAGGTATCGCATGATTGTTTCATTGCTTCTCTTAAATTTACAAATCCATGACCCTCTTTTTTCCAACAATGATACTTTTGCCCATATAATTCTAATGGATGCTCGTGACCTTTACAATTAACTGTAAATTTTGGAGAAACGATATTATTTTCTAATGCTGATAATGCTACTATAGGTTTAATTGTTGATCCTGGAGAATAATTCCCTGATAAAGTTTTGTTTACCAAAGGCTTCATCGGATTATTTCTAATTAATTGCCATTCATCTTTACTTATTCCAAATACAAAAGAATTTGGGTCGAAAGAAGGTGATGAGTGCATTGCTATTACTTCACCTGTGAAAATATCCATTACGCAAATAGAACCTGCCTTTTCTGCTAATAATTCATTTGCGAATTTTTGAACCTCTGTATCGACAGTTAGTTGAATAATTTCACCTTTATCACCACTTTTAAAAGCTAATTGACTAATTCTTCTTCCATAGGCATTAACTTCATATCTTTCAATTGAATTATCTCCAATTAAAATATTTTCAAAAGACTTCTCTAAACCAATTTTTCCAACTTTTAATCCTTGGACAAATTTTTCTTTTACAGTTGTGTTTAACAAAATATCTCTTTCATTAGCTTGGCTTACATAGCCTAAGATATGTGTGTAATTATCTTTGTAAGGATAATTTCTTGAAATAGAAACAACAGGTTTAACACCATTTAGATCGTATAGCTGATTGTTAATTTTGGAAAATTTTTCCCAACTTAAATTATCTGCAACAATTAAAGTTTCCCAGGACTTTATCTCTTTTTGTTTTTTAATAATTTTTTGAAATTGTTTATCCGATAAATTTAAAATATCTTTTACTCTTGTGATAACATATCTAAAATCTTCAACTTGTTCAGGTATTATATGAAGCTGATATGCCTCAAAATTACCTGCAATTATATTTCCGAAGTAGTCTTTAAACTCACCTCTTACAGGTGGCAGTTTCCATTCACGAATTCTATTTTTGTCTGAAAGAGTTAAATATTTTTTATTTTCTTTGATCTGTAAAAAAAATAATCGACTTACGATGCCACCCAAAATAACTACTTTAGCTGCTGCTAAAATAAACATACGTCTATTAAGAGAACTCAATTTTAAAACGTTATCACTCTGATCAATCATGAATTGCCTTGAAATAATAATTCAAAATATA
>CACJSJ010000017.1 GCA_902596045.1 uncultured Pelagibacteraceae bacterium | reverse complement strand
GAAAATTTTTGCTCTTTGAAAAGGCTTATTCCAATATATTTTTTTCAATCGATGAAAATGTTCTTTAAATATTTCTGTTCCTCGATTAGATAATTTTATCATACCAATAAATTCACCGTGTACTTCTTCTTTTCCGGTATTTATTTTACCAATTTTTTCAACTTCATTATTTGAGTTAAATATTACATTTTCTGCTTCTGATATAGGATGATCTTTACGTCCTACATAATAACCTCGCCAATCAATATCAACTACGACTGATATATCATGATTTGAATTTAATGTTCTTTCAACAACAGAGGAATTAAATAATATGTCAGAATATGAAATTATAATGTTTCCATTAATAGCCTTTTCGGCATAAAAAATAGAATTTAGAATATTATTATTTTTATAATCGGTATTCTCAAAATACTTTATACCTTTGTAATTAATTTTTTCTTTTTTGTATCCTCTTATTAAAGAAATATCTTTAATTCCATTTTTTTTATAAGAGTCTAACTGACGTTGAAGAAGAGTCTTTCCACCAAAATCTAACATACACTTTGGAAGATTTTCAGTATGTTTTTTAAGTCTGCTACCTAATCCTGCTGCAATTATTAATGCTTTATTATTGTTTTTATTTAATGAGCTTTCAATTTTTTCAATTTGTTCTTCATCAAGATTATTTTCTTTAATAGATCTAATTAAAGAAACTATTTTAGGGTTGTTTTCTATATATTCACCAATATCTGGAGCAACATTACCTTTAGAAATTCCAGCTAAATCATTAAGAATATTAATATTAGTTTTTAATAATTTAGAGAGTTTTTTAATTACTATTTGTTTAGGAGCTGAACGTTTTTCTTTTTCTATATCATTTAAGTATGAAGCGGCTACTCCAATTTTTGAAGCTAATTCTCTTTGGCCAAAACCATTTTTAATCCTTAATTCACGAATAAATAATCCAAAATTTTTTTTTTTAACCATATAATTTAAACTCTTCCATATATATCTTTATATCTAACTATATCTGTTTCTTTTAATATAGATCCTACTTGTGCTTCAATGATCTTTACTGGTTTTTTATAAATATTTTCAATTCTATGAACTGATCCCAGAGGAATAAATATAGTTTCATTAGGTTTCATAGTAAATTTTCTCCTATTTAAAGTAATTTTAGGCTTACCATGTGTAACAACCCAATGTTCAGCTCTATGATGGTGTTTTTGAAGACTTAAAATACCACTTGGTTTTACATATATCTCTTTGATTAAGAATTCTTTACCATTAAACAAATTAACGTAACTTCCCCAAGGTCTATGAAAAACATTTTTCTTATTAAAGTATTTGCGTTTATTTCTTCCATACATTTTACAAATTTCTTTCCAAGAACCTAAATCAGACCAAGGAATATCTAATTTTATTGCATTTATTTCTTTTGTTTTTTCTAATATTGCATAGTCAAATGACTTAGCTGTTACTCTATTAAAGGCTTGTTTATTTAAATAGTAAACATTCTTTTTGTATTTTGCTTTAATTATTGCTTTATAACAATTTTGATATGTAATTTTTTGATATTTCTTAAAATTATGGATAATTGAATCTTTTCTTAAAAAAAACATTCCTGAATTCCAATAACCTCTTTTGCTAATTATTTGTTTTGCTTTAGACTCTTTTGGTTTTTCTATAAATTTAAAAACTTTATTAATATTACCTTTAACCTTTTTAGTTAAAAAATAGCCAAACTCACTAGATGGTGCAGACGGTTTAATTCCAAAAATAAAGATATTGTTTTTAGTTAAGTATTTACGATGTTTCTTAACTGCCTTGTTAAATAAACTAACTTTCTCTATCAAGTGATCTGCTGATAAAAAGATTAACGGTTGTTCATTTGGAATATCTTGAATTAATGCTGTACTTAACATGGCTGGGGCCGTATTTCTTTTAGTAGGCTCAAGAACTATCTTAAATTTTGTTATTTTATGCTTTTTAAGATGTTTCTTAACTTGTTTTAAATATTTTAAATTAGTGCTAATAATTGGTGCATCAAAAATTGAGGCTTTAACCCTCTCAAGAGTTTTACCAAATAAAGTCCAATTACCAAAATCTATAAACTGTTTAGCTTGATGATTTTTAGCATTAGTCCAAAGTCTTGTTCCTGCTCCACCACATAAAATGACTGGGCGAATTTTCATTAAATTTTTGAATAATCCTTAACTTCTTTTTTCTTTCCAGGATGAGTTGGTGCTCCTAAATATGCGGGTCCAACAGTTTGTGCATACTTCCAAAGTGTTCCAGATCCAAAATCAGATTTTCTAGCCTTCCATTTTCTTTTTCTAGAAGCTAATTGTGCTCTAGTTAATCGAACATTTATTGTTCCTTTCTTGGCATCAATATCAATTATATCTCCGTTACGTAATAAAGCGATAGGACCTCCTAAAGCAGCTTCAGGTCCAACATGACCTACACAAAAACCTCTGGTAGCTCCTGAAAACCTTCCATCTGTTATTAAAGCAACCTTCTCTCCCTTGCCTTGTCCATAAATTGCTCCGGTTGTTGAAAGCATTTCTCTCATACCTGGTCCACCTACTGGCCCTTCATATCTGATAATGATTATATCACCATCTTTATATTTTCTACTTTGAACTGCTTTCATTGCGCTTTCCTCATTATCAAAACATCTTGCTCTTCCTGTAAATTGTAATTTTTTAAGTCCTGCAATTTTAACAATACCACCTTCTGGAGCTAAATTACCTTTCAATCCAACAACGCCTCCATCTGGTGATAATGGTTTATCATAAGATCTTAGAACTTTTTGTTTTGGATTAAACTTAACTCCTTTTAAATTTTCTTTCATTGTTTTACCTGTAACTGTCATGCAATCACCGTGAATATAACCGCCGTCATAAAGAGTTTTTAAAAGCATTGGTACACCACCTGCTAACCACATATCTTTTGCAACATATTTTCCACCTGGCTTTAAATCTGCTAAATATGGTGTTCTTTTAAATATTTTTGCAACATCCATTAGATCAAATTTAATTCCTGCTTCATTAGCAATTGCTGGTAAATGTAATGCAGCATTTGTTGAACCACCAGTTGCAGCTACTATTGTTGCAGCATTTTCTAAAGCTTTTCTTGTAACTATGTCTCTTGGTTTAATCTTTTTTGCTAAAAGACTCATTACAGTTTTTCCACTTGCTTTTGCATACTTATCTCTTTCTTCATAAGGAGCGGGTGTTCCTGCAGAATAAGGTAATGCCAATCCAATAGCCTCTGAAACACAAGCCATTGTATTTGCAGTAAATTGACCTCCACATGCACCTGCAGTAGGACATGCAACTAATTCTAATTTTCTTAATTCTTTTGCTGACATTTGACCTGAAGAATGTTTTCCAACAGCTTCAAAAACATCTACAACAGTTACATCTTTACCTTTATATCTTCCTGGTAGTATTGATCCACCATAAATAAAAACACTTGGAACATTTAATCGAACCATAGACATCATCAAACCTGGTAATGATTTATCACAGCCAGCAATTCCTACTAATGCATCATAACAATGACCTCTAACAGTTAGTTCTGCAGAATCTGCAATTACCTCTCTTGAAATTAATGAAGATTTCATTCCTTCATGACCCATAGCAATCCCATCTGTAACAGTAATGGTACAAAATTCTCTTGGTGTTCCACCTGAAGCTCTAACACCTTTTTTAACTGATTGAGCTTGTCTCATTAATGCAATATTACACGGAGCGGCCTCATTCCATGTTGATACAACGCCCACAAATGGTTTAGAGACGTCTTTTTCGGTTTCACCCATTGCATAATAAAATGATCTATGTGGAGCTCTATCAGCTCCTAAAGATGTATGTCTGCTGGGTAATTTTTTCTTATTAAACTTCCGCATTATAGACTTTCTATTGTTAATGATATTTTTTTAATATCCTCTTTTAAATTAGTATAGTTAGTTTTTTCTTGTTCAACAATATTTTTTGGAGCTCTATCAGTAAATCCTTTGTTAGATAATCGTTGAGATATTTTGTCCATTTCCTCTTGATATTTGTTCTGTCTTTTGACTAAATTTTCTTTTATTAAATTTAAATTAACATTCTCATCAAAATATATCTTAAATATGTCACCAGATATTATTAAAGTAGCTGAGGGTTTTTCTTGTTCTTGATCAAAGAAATTATTAATACGACCAAGCTTTTTGAGAATAATTTCATTATTAGAAATTAATGTTTTATTTTTTTTAGCAATTTTATTAATTGAAATATCAATGAATGAACCTGGGCTAACGTTAAGTTCATTTTTAAAGGACCTAAGTTCAGAAATAACATTGATAATACTCTCTACATCTTTCATGGATTGATCTTTCTTGGCTTTTCCTGATGGCCAATTAGCATGCATGAGAAAATTCTTATCTGATTTATCAAATTTATTTTTTAACCAGATTTTCTCTGTAACAAACGGAATAAATGGATGAAGAATAATAAGTATTTGTTTAAATATATATGCCGATACCTCTTTTACCTCTTTTTTAGATTTTTCATCATCTGAAAACAAAATAGTTTTTGAAAGTTCAATGTACCAGTCACAATAAGAGTGCCAAGCAAATTGGTAGGCATTTTTAGCTGCTTCATCAAATCGATAATCTTTAAGATTTTTCTCTATTTTACTTTTTGTTTGAATTAATTCTGAATAAATCCATTTATTTATATTTACTGTAGTCTTAGGAACTTTATCTATTTTACTAAAATCACAGTTATTAGTAATTAAAAAGTTATTAGCATTCCATAATTTATTCAAAAAGTTTCTATATCCTTTAACCCTATCCTCAGAAAGTTTAACATCTGTTCCTGGTGATGCCATTGAGAGAAGAGTAAATCTCAAAGCATCTGCACTATATTTTTTTATTAAGTCTAAAGGATCAATTACATTTCCCTTTGACTTTGACATTTTCTGTCCTTTTTCATCTCTAACTAGAGCATGAACATAAATATCTTTAAAAGGTTCTTTGTTTAAAAATTCCATTCCAAACATCATCATTCTAGCAACCCAAAAGAAAATAATATCAAAACCGGTAACTAAAACTGTTGTGGGATAAAATTTTTTAACAAAGTCTTTTTTATCAGGCCAACCTAGTGTTGCAAAAGGCCATAATCCAGATGAAAACCATGTATCCAAAACATCTGGATCCCTGATAATTTTTACATCTTTTTTATAAAATTTTTTAGCTTGTTTTTTTGCATCTAATTCATTTGTTGCAACAAATATTTTTTTGTCGGGTCCATACCAAGCTGGTATTTGATGACCCCACCAAAGTTGCCTGGAAATACACCAAGGCTCTATATTATTCATCCATTGAAAATAAGTCTTTGACCAATTTTCAGGAAAGAAATTTGTTTTTTTTGATTTAACTATTTGCTTAGCTTTAATAGATAATTTTTTTGCATTTACGAACCATTGTTCTGTTAAGAAAGGTTCAATAACCGAATTTGATCTATCTCCATATGGTATTTTATTTTTAATATTTTCTTCTTTAGCAAAAAAATCTTTTTCTTTTAACTCATTTAAAATTTTTTTACGTGCTTCAAATCTATCTAATCCAATATAATCACTTGGTGCATTATTATTTATTTTTCCATCTTCAGTAAATACATTTATGATATCTAGCTTATTTCTTTGTCCAACATCATAATCATTAAAATCATGTGCAGGAGTAATTTTTAAAGCACCAGTTCCTTGTTCTGGATCAGCATAATTATCTTTTATTATTCTAATTTTTCTTCCAACAATTGGGATTGTGACAGTTTTGCCAACATATTTTTTAAATCTTTTATCTTTTGGATTAACTGCTATTGCTGTGTCTCCGAGCATTGTCTCAGGTCTTGTAGTTGCAATTGTTATAAAGTCAGAAGAATTATCTATAGGATATTTGATATAGTAAATTTTTGAGTTCATTTCTCTTTGATCTACCTCTAAATCAGATATTGCAGTTTTAAGTACAGTGTCCCAATTAACTAATTTTTCAGCTTTATAAATTAACTTTTTTTTATGTAATTCAACAAAGACTTTAATTACTGATTTTGATAAATTTTCATCCATCGTAAATGCATTTCTTGACCAATCACATGAACAGCCAAGTTTTTTTAGTTGATTGATAATTATATCTCCATATTGATTTTTCCATTCCCATACTTTTTCAATAAATATTTCTCTTCCTAAATCATTTTTATTTAGATTTTCTTTTTCAAGTTTTTTTTCAACAAGAGCCTGAGTTGCTATACCTGCGTGGTCTGTTCCTGGTTGCCATAAGGTTTCATAATTATTCATACGATAATAACGAACTAAGAGATCTTGAATCGAATTATTTAAAGCATGTCCCATGTGTAAACTACCCGTTACATTTGGAGGTGGAATAACAATTGAAAATTTTTTTGGATTTTTTTTGGGTTTAAAAAGACTATTTTTTTCCCAATAAGAGTAGATTTTATCCTCAACCTCAGAATGTATATATTTATCGGAGTTCATAAGATCTATATATATAAATTTTATTTAAGTTGATAAATAATTTTTTATTAATTTCCATGAGTCATAAATAATTTTTAACAATTTTTGTTTTATATTCATTATGTTAAATTTTATTTTGTTTTTGTAATTTTTTGTGTTGTATAATTCCTTATCAGCAGATCTTAATGGAACTTTCCAGTTACCATATGCAAATTCTAAGTATTCTTCAGGATTATTTGGACAATTAAATTGACGTCCTAAAAAATTAATTTTAGAAAAACTTGATAAAAATTTTGAGGGAAGTGAAAATTCTCTTCTCCAATAAACATCTCTAGTACTGGAATAGTTCCAGGACCAAATTGTATAACCAGTTACATTTTCAGGATATTCACCAATAAAATCAATTTTGGAGTCATCTTTCTTTTTATTTACTTTTATTATTTTAAATTTATTTTTTTTTAATTTGTTAACAATCAAATCAATTTTTGATAAAAATTCATCAGAAAAAACACTTATTTCAATATCCCAATCCCATTTTATCAAATCGTTATCTCTAATAGCTCCCAATAATATTCCAGTTTGTAAAAAGTAATTAACTTTTAATTCATCTAAAATATCACAAATCTTTAAGAATTCTTTTTTTCGGACAAGTAATTCAGCGCTTGTTCTGTCTCTAACTTTTGGATCCATATAATTATGATAAGTTGGGATAACTATTTTACTATATTAGATATTATCAAAAGTCATTAATGAATTTAAATTTAATATTAATTATAGTAGTTTTAATACATAAATGAAAAAAATAAATAAAAAAAAGGTATTGTCTTCTGGATCAGTAGTTTACCTGGATCAGAAAAAACAGTGATCGCGAAGAATCTTAAAAAAGAAATTAAATGAATATATGTAGTTTAAAACCAAATGAATAATATTAGTTATAAAATTAAGAATATATTTTTTAAGTATTCAGAAGAGGCAAAGAAATTTAAAAGACCTAACTATGATGAATTGAAAAAACATCAAAATTTTCAAAAAACTAATTATAACAAACTTGCGCTTAGTTTTGGTGCTGGTAGAAGCGGTCAAAATTGGTTCTCAAAAATATTTAATAGTCATTTAAATTGGGTTGGGTCTTGCGAACGTTTTGCTGATTACGAGGCATTTTATAGATATGTTTGCTATTACAAATTACCAGTTTTTAGAGATGAATTTTTTAAATTATTAGAATTGGCTTCAAAAAGAGATATGTTTAAACATCAAAATAGTTTTGTTTCATCGCCATATTTTTCTTTTGGTGTTGAGGAATTATCAGATAGGCTCAAACCAGATTACATTTTTTTTAACATAAGAAATCCAATTAAAACTGTTGAGTCACTTTATGAAAAAGGCTGGTATTTAAACTTTGATGGCAAAAAAATTAAAAGTCCCTCAATTGATATTACATTAGATCAATATAGATCATTTTCTAGAATAGTTCCTAATTCTGATTACCTAAATGATTGGCTTCGATTAACTAGAATTGGGAAAATAACTTGGTTCTGGTGTACAATAAATAAATCTATTTATAATTCTTTTTCTGCAGTACAGAATATAAAAAAATATTATATAAAATTAGAGGATATAAATCAAAATTATGATTTATATTTGAAACTTTCAGACAATTTTAAATTTCAAAATCTTATGTCAAAAAAACAATTTTATAACGTTATTAATAAATCAGAGAATTATGAATTTCATTTGAAATATGAATACAAAAATTGGAATAATCAGGAAAAAAAAGAATTTGAAGAAATCATAAATAATTTGTTTCCTTATTATGATGAGATTAAAACTAAGATTTAATACAAATACATAATTCTCAATTATAAATCTTGTAATAAAATAAAACGTTGATATTAGTACATTTGCTAAAATGAATTGTTAAAAGGCAACGTGGCGGAATGGTTACGCAGAGGATTGCAAATCCTTCTATCCCGGTTCGATTCCGGGCGTTGCCTCCAAAAAAAATTCTTGTTTTAATCTAAAAAAAAAGTAAGTTGAGTTTTTTATATTCCTCGGTAGCTCAGTTGGTAGAGCAGTTGACTGTTAATCAATTGGTCGCAGGTTCGAGTCCTGCCCGAGGAGCCAATATTAAGAAATTATACAGCTTTTGAAATAACAGTATTTGTAATTTGCAAAGATTTATTAAATTTAATTTTTTGATCAGCAGTAAGTTCTGAATAAAGCTTTGTTAAAAAGTTATAATTAATATTCATATGACCTTCTTGAGATTTTTCTATGTTAATTAAATATTCAGAAAAATCCTCAAAAAAATAATTAATTGGTACTTTTAAATAATTTGATAATTGCAACAGTCTTATTGAGCTTACTCCATTAGTTCCTTTTTCGTATTTTTGAATTTGTTGAAATGTTACATTAATTGCTTTTGCTACTTTAGTTTGAGTTAGACCTAAAGCTAGTCTTCTAAGCTTAAGCTTATTGCCTAAGTGCTTATTAAAATTATCTTCCATTAAGACCCCTCTTAATTTTATTTTTAAAAACTAATTCAACTAGTTTTTAATACCTACTGCAACTATATTTTTTCTTTTTTTTTTGAAATACCAAATATATAAAAATTATGTCAAGTAATACTTGGGGGCTAATTTGAGAAATATTTCCTTATTATTTGATTGACTAGAGTATCTGACTAAGGAAAAGCTTGGTTCTATCACTCTTAGGATTAGCAAAAAATTCTTTAGTATCAGCCTTTTCTACGATCATTCCTTCATCCATGAATATCATTTGATCTGCTACTTCCTTAGCAAATCCCATTTCATGAGTAACAACTATCATTGTCATTCCTTCTTTAGCTAAATTAACCATAACATCGAGTACTTCTTTAATCATTTCAGGGTCTAGTGCAGATGTAGGCTCATCAAAAAGCATTATTTTAGGCTTCATACATAAGGCTCTAGCTATAGCTACTCTTTGTTGCTGGCCTCCTGATAGTTGACCAGGATATTTTTGTGCTTGATCTAGTATTTGAACTCTTTCCAAATGTTCTAAAGCTAATTTTTCAGCTTCCTTTTTTGGCATTTTTTTTACCCATATAGGAGCTAAAGTACAATTGTCTAAAATTGATAAATGAGGAAATAGATTAAATTGTTGAAATACCATTCCAACTTCTGCTCTAATTTGTTCTATATTTTTAGTGTCTTCAGTAAGCATGTTACCGTCGACTATTATGTCCCCTTCTTGATGTTCTTCGAGTCTATTTATACATCTTATCAATGTAGACTTGCCAGAACCAGAAGGACCACAAACAACAATTTTTTGTTTTGGTTTAACTTCTAGATTAATTTCTTTTAAAACTTGGAAATCCCCAAACCATTTATTCATATTATTAATTTGAATTATATTATCTGACATAAATATTTATCGATCTGTTTTATATTTTTCTTCTAAATTATAGCTATATTTACTCATTGCATAACAAATAATCCAGAAAATTATTGCAGCAAATACATAGCCCTCCATGGCAAATCCTAACCATTCTGGATTTGTTTTAGCTAAATTTAACATTCCTACTATCTCTAGTAAACCAACTACGAAAATTAATGGAGTATCTTTAACTAAGGCTAAAAATGTATTTGCTATTCCTGGAATTACTAGTTTTAAAGCTTGAGGTAAAATAACAAATATATGCATTCTCCAATATCCCATTCCTAAAGATTTTGCTGCTTCATACTGGCCTCTAGGAAGAGCCTGTAAACCTCCTCTTATAACCTCAGCAACATATGCAGCTTCAAACAGTGATATGGCTATTATACATCTTACTAATTTATCTATAAAAAAATCTGCTGGTAAAAACATTGGAAACATTACAGCAGACATAAATAATACTGTAATCAATGGAACACCTCTCCAAAACTCTATAAAACCTATTGATATATATCTAATTAAAGGAAATCCAGATCTTCTTCCAAGAGCAAAAGCCATACCTATTGGAAAACAAAAAATCAAACAGAAAAAGGAAATTATAAATGTCAGTGATAATCCACCCCAAGCACCAGTTTCTACCCAATTTAATCCATCTAATTTTCCTAGCTCAATTAATTCTTCATAAAAAATAAAATATTTCAATAAAATATAAAGACCAAAAGGAACAATTAAGAAATAGTAAAACTTAAATTTACTAGGTATAAAAAAACCAATAATAATAGATAAAATTGCAGCAATAATTCCATAAGAAAAATCAAAAAATACTGGACCACCTGAGATAAAGAAAAAAATGAACAGGAATGCTATAAATGGATAAATTACAACATAATAAAGGGTTAAGTATTTTTTAAATCTGTCAGTTGCAAAATATCCAACTGATCCAAGTAAAGCTAAAGCTATAAATGATAAATTTATTCGCCATTGTTCTGCGTTTGGATACATCCCATACATAAATCTTCTAATCCAAACTTTTATATAAGTCCAACAGGCTCCTGAACCTGTACAAACATCTTTTGAATCTCCTGCAAAACTAGCATCAACAAAAAACCAGCTTAATATTGGTGGAATTGATTTTAGAATTATAAATATTATTAATAAAGATAATACAGCATTAAAATTATTTGTATTAATATGCTTATTTAATAAATCTAGTTGCTTAATACCACTTAATTCAATCCTTATAAAATAAAGCCCAATAAAGCCAATTATTAACGGTAATAAAAAACTTAAAAAATCAGGTAAAAATCCTGTTAGATTTAAACTAAAAAAAGAGTTCAAAAGAACATCTAATACGCTAACAAAAAACAAAAAAGAACCTAAATATAAAAAAGTATAAAGGTTAGACTTATCAGGTTTTAAAAAATTAATTTTAGACATTATTTTTCCTGTATTGCTATTTTTTTATTATACCAGTTCATTAATATTGAAATTGAAATACTTAACGATAAATAAGTAAACATTGTAATAGATACAATCTCAATTGCCTTACCAGTTTGCATTAAAGCTGTTCCTGCAAAAACTAGTACTAAATCAGGATAAGCTATTGCAGCAGCTAATGAAGAATTTTTAGTAAGATTTAGATACTGGTTTGTTGTA
Organism: uncultured Pelagibacteraceae bacterium; assembly: GCA_902596045.1. Classification (GTDB taxonomy): domain Bacteria; phylum Pseudomonadota; class Alphaproteobacteria; order Pelagibacterales; family Pelagibacteraceae; genus Pelagibacter. The sequence continues at coordinate 9,271 of CACJSJ010000017.1, read as the reverse complement.
GGCGGTATTATTATTCTAAGAGCTTGTGGCATTATCACAAGTTTAAGAACCTGATTTGGTGTAAGACCAATTGAAGCTGCTGCCTCCTTTTGGCCTTTACCGACACCTTGAATTCCAGCTCTAACACATTCTGCTATAAAGGTTGCTGTATATAGAGATAAGGATAACGCTAAGGCAATTAATTCAGGAGGCAAACTTACACCACCTTCATAGATAAATGATGTTGTTGCAAGTTGTTTTAAAACTGGAACTTCAAAAGATAGTCTTACTCCTCCAATTAAAAAACTTAAAAGAGGCAAAATCAATAATAAGCCTATTGATATTAATAAAACTGGTGTTTGTTTACCTTGAGTTTCTTGTAATTTTTTTGCGTTAATACGAATGACAATAATTGCAATAATTGCAGCAACTACTGAGTAAAAGAAAATATTAAAATTTTCCCAAATAAAAGCAGGAACAAAGTATCCTTTGATAGTTAAAAAAGTAACCCCTAATAAAGGTTCGGCATCTTGTGGAAGAGGTAAGGCTCTTAAAGCAGCGAAGTACCAAAAAAATATTTGTAAAAGTAGCGGTATATTTCTAAAAAATTCGACATAAAAAGCTGCAAATTTATTAATTAAATAATTAGGAGATAATCTTGCTATTCCAACTATTACTCCAAGTATTGTTGCAAGTATAATTCCTATAACTGAAACGAGTATAGTATTTAATAAACCAACTAAGTATGCTCTAAAGTAAGAGTGAGATCCATCATATTCTATTAAAGAAAATTGAACATCAAAAGATGACTCTTGAGATAAAAATCCATAACCAAAATCAATACCTCTATTTTCCATATTGACTTGAGCATTGTATGTAAAAAAACCAAAAATTAGAACGACAGCTAAAACAGTGATTAATTGTGGCCCTATATCTTTAAGTTTAATATTCACAATGGAAACAATATATGGGTTTATAAAAAAAGGGCTAGAAAAATCTAGCCCTTTTTAATTAATTTATAACTTAAATTATCTTGATGGCGGAACGTATAAAATACCACCTTTAGTCCATAATTCATTTGGACCTCTGTCTGGTAAAATACCAGTGTCAGCTATATTTCTCTTATAACTTTCACCATAGTTTCCAACTTGTTTGATAATTCTTAAGTTCCACTCATTATCTAAACCAAATGCTGCACCCATTTCACCCTCAGCACCAACAAGTCTTTTAATTTGTGGGTTATCTGAAGTTTTCATTGAGTCTGCATTAGCTGAAGTAATACCGTACTCTTCTGCTTCGATCATAGTGTTCAAAGACCATCTAACGATATCTTCCCATACTGAGTCACCTTGTCTTACAACTGGTCCTAAAGGTTCTTTAGAAATAGTTTCTGGTAAAACAATGTGTTCATCAGGGTTTTTCATTTTAGTTCTTTGAGCAGCTAAACCAGATTTATCAGTAGTATAAGTATCACATCTACCTGCATCATATGCAGCTACAACTTCGTCAGCTTTTTCAAAAGCAACTGGCTCATATGAAATTCCTCTAGAATTAAAGAAGTCTCTCATATTTAACTCAGTTGTTGTACCAATGTTTGTACAAGCTGAGATACCATTTTTGAATTGGCTAGTTGAAGTAATACCTGAACTTTTTCTTACCATGAAACCTTGTCCATCGTAAAAGTTCACACCTACGAAAGTAAGTCCGATATCAGCATCTCTTGAAAGAGTCCAAGTTGTGTTTCTTGATAAGATATCAATCTCACCAGAAGTTAAAGCTGTAAATCTTTCTTTAGCACTTAGTGGTGTAAACTTAACTTTGTTTGCATCACCTAATACTGCAGCAGCTACCGCTCTACATACATCAACGTCAACTCCAGTCCAGTTTCCTGCTGCATCAGCATTAGAAAATCCTGGAAGACCTTGAGATACTCCACATCTTACAAAACCCTTCTTTTGAGTGTTTTTAAGTGTCTTAGATTTTTTAGCAGCCATAGTTTCTGTTGTAAAAGTAAACAACATTGCAACCACAGCAACTAAAGAAGTAAATTGTTTTAAGTATTTAAACATTATTCTTCCTTTTAGTTATTATTATTTGTTAACAAATAATTCAAAAGTTAATTTGAATTTCTATAATTTAAACATGTAAGAAAAAAGTCTGCAAGAGAAAATTAAATCATAAAAGCTAGAATAGTGCGGCAAAAAAATCCCATTTTGGTCTTAAACTGGCGCGCCCTGGAGGATTCGAACCTCCGACCCTCGGTTTAGAAAACCGATGCTCTATCCAGCTGAGCTAAGGGCGCAAATTTTTAATACATATACAATAAATAACTAATCTTTAAAAAGAAATTTTTTAACAATTATCAAAATTGTTAACAATTCAATTCTACCAATAATCATAAATAAAATTAGACAAAACTTAGTAAAATAATTCAGATTATAAAAATTAAACTCAGATAAGCCATAAGATGCTGAATTAACTGTATTCATTATTGTTAAAATTGATAGCTTAAAAGCACTTTCAAAGTCAATTTGACTCAGACTTAACAAAATAGCTAAGACAAAAAGAGATATTACAAATATTATAATTGTTAAAAAATACTTATTAATTTCTTTAAAATCAAAATTAATTTTTGTAAATATTAATTTATTCATAAAAATATTTTTAGGTCTACTAAAAGAAAGAATTTGATTAATTGAATATTTAAATAATGAGTAAATCTTTATAAACCTTAAGCCTGAGCTTGTAGAAAAAAAAGATCCACCAATAATAACCAATATTAAATAAATAAAATTTAAATTTGATTGATCATAATCAAGAGAAAATCCAATATTAGACATACTGCTTGATAATGAAAGAAGGTTTATTGAAAAATCTTTATTAAATGAAAAAAATAAAAAAAATATTGAAACCACTATTATATAATAAAATATTAGATGTAAATCTTCATAAAAAAAATTAATATTTTTTTTTTTGATAAATAATAAATTATAACTAAAAAAAATACTAAAATAGGAAAACAATAGTAACAATGAAAAAATAATTATTTGGGTATTGTTTTTTAAAATATTTGAAAGTTCATTAGTTGGTAAAAAACCACCAGATGAAATAATCGTAAAAGCTAGATTTAATGAGTCAAAACTTCTAATAGATATAAAATTTAAGATTACAAATATTAGTAAAGTAAGACTTGAATATAATAGAAAAATTTTAATTGATTGTTTTAAAATTTCTGAACTATTGAAAGATAAGTAGTTAGTAAGAGATTTTTTAAAACTTTCATCATAAATATCAATTAGATAGATTATAGAAAATAGAAAATATAAACCTCCAATCCATTGTATTGAAGACCGCCATAAAATTAAACTTTGATCAATGTGTTTAATGTTTTCAAAAATAGTGAATCCAGTTGAAGTAAATCCAGATACTGACTCAAAGAAAGAATTTAAAAAACTTAAATTATAAATGCTGAGGTAAAATGGAAGAGATAATACAAGTGGTATGGTTATATAACCAAAGAAAACAGTTAAAATTTTATCAAAAATAGAAATTTTTGTTTTTTTTTTTTCAAATTTATAAAATACTAGCGCAATAAATAATGATGAAATTAAACTTGAATAATAAGTGTTAAGATTAAGATATAAATTCAAATAATATGAATAGACTACATTAAAAAATGATAAAATGGCAATCAAACCAAAAAAGAAACTCAAATATCTGATTCTTAGGTTAAACATCAAAAATAAATTAACTTAACCTGAATATATTTTCTACAGTTGGAATTGAGTCATTCTTAGCAATAAAAACTACACTATCATTTTTTTGAAATACAAAATCAGATCTAGGTATAATTACTTTTTTATCTCTTAGAACTGCTCCAATCCTAATTTCATCAGGTAAGTTAGTATTTTTAATTTCTTTACTTATCAATTCTGAAGTTTCAATAATTTCTGCTTCAATTACTTCATATTCACCATTTGAAATAGTGTAAGCATTTTCAATTGATCCTTTATGAATATGTTTCAAAATACTTGATACCGTATTCATTCTTGGATCAATGATATCGTCTATTTTTAGAGAAGATTGTAGAAGAGTATAATTAGGTTTATTTATAAGAGCCATTGTACGCTTATCTTCAATTTCTTTTTGATCTTTTGCAAATTTTTCTACAAGAACACTTACCATTAAATTATCTTCATCATCATTAGTTAAAGCAAGAACAGTTTCAGTTTCACCTAAGTTAGCTTCTTCTAAAGCCTCTTCATCTAGACCATCGCCGTTAATCACTATAGTGTTATTTAAATTATTGGCTAAATACTCTGCTCTTTCTTTATTTTTTTCTACAATTTTAACTCTTGTTTCATCTAGACTTTCCTCTAAATTTTTAGCTAAATTAAATCCAATATTACCACCACCAACTATTAGAATTTTTTTAGAAATTTTTTCTTCATGACCAAATGCATTTAAGGTTTCTTCCATTTGTGATGAATTAATAATTACATAAATCTTATCATCACATTTTATCTGGTCGGTTTTCTTTGGAATAAATGTTTTATCATTTCTGACAATGGCAATTATATTTGCATCTAATTGGGGATGTTTTTGTGTTAATTCATTCAATTTATAATCAATTAATTTACAATTATCTTTAATTAATATTTCAAGTAATCTGATTTTATTATCAGAAAAAGGAACACTATCTAATGCACCTGGTGCCTCAAGCTTTCTTTGTATAGATTTAGCAATTTCAATTTCTGGTGAAATGATAACATCTATTGGTAAATTTTCTTTATTATAAACTCTAGTAAATTTTGGATTTAAATAATCTTGAGAACGAATACGGGCTATTTTTTTTTGAATATTAAATATTGAGTAGGCTATTTGACATATCAGCATATTAATTTCATCATTTCTGGTTACGGCTATGATCATATCTGCATCGGCTGCACTAGCCTTTTCAAGTATTGATGGATAAGTTCCTTTACCTACAATAGCTTTTACGTCTAAACTGTCATTAATTTTTTGAATATCTTCGCTAGATTGATCAATTACTGTTATTGAATGACCCTGCTCACTTAATAATTTAGCAATAGTAAACCCTACTCTACCAGCTCCACAAATAATGATGTTCATTTAATTAAATTCTTTAATTCCAAGCCCTTTTAGTTTTCGATGAAGTGCACTTCTTTCCATACCAACAAAATTTGCTGTTTTTGATATATTTCCATTAAATTTTTTTAATTGAACAGTTAAATACTCTTTTTCAAATTTTTCTCTAGCTTCTTTTAATGGCACAGATAGGCTATTTTCTTTAATTTTATCATGAAGATTTTCACTTTTAAGGGATTCTTTAATAATATTTGATATTTTTTCCTCAGTATCAGGCTGTAAAATTGCAATTCTTTCAATCAAGTTTCTTAATTCCCTAACATTACCTTTCCAATGATGATTTAATATGTAGCTATTATTATCGTCTATTTCTAAATTTTTTATATTATAATTTTCTGAGATCATATTAGAAAAGTATTTGATCAATAAAGGAATGTCAGAGATTCTATTATTTAAAGGCTCAATATATATTTCGAATACACTAATTCTATGATATAAATCTTCTCTAAAATTACCTAAATCTATTTCATTTTTTAAATCTTTGTTGGAAGAGCAAATTAATCTTACGTCAACTTTAACATCATTAGACCCATTAATTCTTTTAAATTTTTGATCAATTAAAACTCTCAAAATTTTAGACTGAATATCTAAAGGTATTTCTGAAATATGATCAATAAGTAATGTTCCTTTATTTGCTTTTTCCAAAGCACCATATGATATTGATCCGTCTATTTTTTCTTCACCAAATAGTTCAGACTCATATTTATTACTATCCAATAATGCTCCATTAAGAATTATAAATGGATTGTCTTTTCTTTTTGATTTTTTATGAATTTTTCTTGCAATAAGTTCTTTTCCTGACCCCGAAGGACCGTTAATAAAAATTCTACTATCGGTAATTGAAATTTTTTCAATTTGATCTCTAATTGATGAAATATTTTTTGAATCTCCAATTAACTCGTAAGAAGAAAAGAGTTTAGTTTCGTACTCTTTATTTTGATTTTTAAGATTTAGATTTTCCACAGCTCTACTAATGAAATTTAATAATCTTGCTTGGTCGAACGGTTTTTCAACAAATTCAAATGCACCATGTTTCAATGAATCAATAGCCATTTCAATATTGGCATGTCCTGAAATCATAATTACTGGAACATCTTTATTTTTAGACTTAATATGAGATAGTAATTGAATACCATCATTATCACCTTTATCAAGTTTCACATCAAGTATTGCTACATCAGGTATCTTTTTATCAATTTCACTTAAAGCTTGATTATAATTAGCAGCAACCCTTGCTGAATAACCGGCATCAACTATAAGATCTCTTAAAATATTTCTTATATCAGAGTTATCATCAACTATAAGTATTTCAGCTATCATTTAAATTAAAAGTAATATTAACCTTTGCACCATTTTCAATTGGGATAAAATCTATTTTTCCATTATGATCATTTACAATTTTGTTCACAATTGAAAGACCTAATCCAGTTCCATTTTTTTTTGTAGTAAAATATGGGTGCAATATGTCCTTAATGTTATTTTTGAAAATATCGAAACCTTTTCCATTGTCAATTATAGTTATAAGTATATGATCATTATTTTCTTTAATTTCAATAGATATTTCCTTATTAAAATTAGGGTATTTTTCCTCTTTTTGCTTAATACTTTCAATTGAGTTTTTAATCAAATTAAAAAATACTCTACTTAATTGTTCTCTATCTCCTTTAAAAAAAACTACCTGAGAATTTGTCTTAAATTTTATTTTAATATTTTTATCAAGTTCTGATATTAATTTTATATTATCATTTAATATCTTTACTAAATCATTTTCTTTTAAAATTGGTTTTGGCATTCTTGCAAAGTCAGAAAATTCATTTACTAAATTTCCAATTTGTTTAATTTGAGAGTTTATAATCTTAAGATTTTCATCAAAATTTGATTTATCTTTGTTATCAATTTGATTTAAATATTTAGTCTTAATTGTATCAATTGTTAATTGAATAGGTGTTAATGGATTTTTTATTTCATGAGCTAATTTTCTTGCCAGACTTCCCCAGGCTTCATGTCTTTCATTTATAATTAATTTTTCCTGTTGAGATTTAAGCTGATTTATCATTGAATTAAAATTTGAATTTAATTTTTCTAAATCTTTATCAGTTTTAATTTCTGGAACTTTAATATCTAAATTTCCTTTACCAATAGCTGAAGAAGCAAAAATTAAATTATTAATTGATCTAAAAAATCTTGATGAAAACCGAATTGCAATCGAGATTGAAATAAACATTAGTAATGTAACAATTATTAGATAAATAATAGCAAAAGAAATTTTTATGCCAGTGCTTTTTTCCTCAACAGTATAGTAAAAGTTAATAGCCTCTTGAGACTCTGTGAGATAATTTGAAATATTTTTATCTAAATATTTAACAACATACAAAAATCTATTGTCAAAAGCCTGTAACCTTATAATAGCTGCTGAAATATTATTAGGTGCATTTATAATCTTTAACGGCCTATCATCTTCTAAAACTAATTTTAAAGCTCTATCTAATGGTGGAATATATTTTTCTACATCATCTAAATTTGAAAAAAGTAAATTTTTATCCTGATCGATAATATGTATTTCATCAATATCTCTAATTAATTTTTGTGTTTTCAAAAATTTAGAGTATTCATTTAAGTCGTTATTAAGAAACTTCGCACTTTTATTTGTATCAAAAGCTATAAGAATAATATCTGCCTCAACTTTACTTCCTACATCTTGTACGTAGTTTTTTGCTAATTCATAAGAGTTGTTAACGACTGTGGTAACCTTTTTATCGAAATATTTTTCTAAAGCAAACGAAAACAAAAATAATGAAAAAATCGAAATAAGCACTGATGGAATAAGTGTAAATAATGAAAAATAAGTAATATATTTTTTATTTGAAATTATGCCGTCTTTATCTATGTCAGATTTTATTGATTTTTTTATTTCAAAATAAACAAATACAAACAGTAAAATGAATAAGAAAATATTTGAAATTAATAAATATTGAAGATTTTGTTGGTTTAAAACGATAATACTTTTATCAATAAATGTTAAAAATGTAAAAAAACCAGCTGATAGAGTAATTAGAAATAATATGATAATTAATATATTCTTATTTAAAAACTCTCGCATAATTTAGAGATAATATAGTAACTATAAATGAACAACTACTTTATAATTTTAGCAGCCGGATCTGGAAAAAGGTTTAATTCAAAAGTGCCAAAACAATATTTTATTTATAAAAATAAAGAATTATTTGAGCATTCATTGGAAAAAGCAATAAATTCTAAGCTTTTTAAGAAGATTATTTTGATAGTAGATAATCCAAAAAGGATAAAAAGAAAATACCCAAAAAATGTTTTAATTGTAAAAGGTGGTAGAGAAAGATCAGACTCCTCTTTAATAGGTCTAAAAAAAATTAAAAGATTTCAACCTTCAAATATTTTAATCCACGATGCTGCTAGACCAGATTTTTCAATTAAACTATTAAAAAATCTAATTAAAAATTTGAAAAAAAATATTGCAGTTATTCCAATAATTAATCCAAGAGATTCTATAAAATATAAAATTAGAAATGAACTTTACAACCTAAATAGAAATAAAGCTTTTTTGACACAAACGCCTCAAGCTTTTAGATATAAGAATATTTATAACTTGGCTACTTCACAAAATAAAATTATTTCTGATGAAGCAACATTATTTATTGAAAATAATATGAAAATCAAATTTATAAAAGGTGAAGATAAAAATAACAAAATAACTTATTTAGAAGACATTAAAAAAACAAAAAGTTATTTTGGTATAGGATTTGATATTCATAAATTAATAAAAGGAAAATCTTTATATCTTGGTGGTATTAAAATCCCTTTTCATTCAGGTCTTCAAGGCCACTCTGATGGAGATGTAATATTACATGCAATTACTGATGCTTTATTAGGAGCTTTAGGACAAAAGGATATTGGTACTTATTTTCCAAGTGATAAAAAAAAGTTCAAAAATATTAGATCTCCCAAAATGCTTAAACCAATTATTGATAAATTATATAATAAAAACTTCTTTATTAATAATGTTGACATAAATTTGATATGCCAAAAACCTAAAGTCTCTAAGCATAGGAATAAAATTATAAAATCTCTTTCTTCTTTATTAAATTTA
>CACJSJ010000016.1 GCA_902596045.1 uncultured Pelagibacteraceae bacterium | reverse complement strand
AACTATAAAAGAAATTGGTTGGGAAAGAAAAAATTTAAATCAATATAAAATATTTGCAAGACATTATCGTTCAGCAATTAGTGAATGTAATTATCATAAATTTTAAAGAATGAGTAATCCAAATAATCCATGTTTATTTTGTAACATCACTCAAAGTGGAAGTGTTCATGAAAATGATTTTGCCTATGTAAGTTATGACTCTTATCCTGTTTCGAAATATCATTGTTTAATCATTCCTAAAAGACACATCAAAGATTTTTTTGATTTATCAAATGAAGAATTAATTGCATGCAGTAATCTTATTAAAATAATCAAGAAAGAAATAATTAATAAGGACAAAACAGTAAAAGGTTTTAATTTAGGTACAAATATTGGTAAAATTTCTGGGCAGTCTATTATGCATTGTCATTTTCACCTGATTCCTCGTAGAGAAGATGATGTAGAGAATCCTCAAGGTGGTGTTAGGTCTGTAATTCCTCAAAAACAGCATTATAAACGTAAAATATAAATCAGTGGTTGTTATTAAGGCCACATTGACCAATTGATAAGGTTGAACTATAGAAATAACTAGATTAGAAAACAATGAATATTAATTCAAAATAATTTAACTTAAGGGTAAAATGTTAAATACAAATCCATTTTCTTTACTAGCAGAAATGATCCCACCATTTGCAATGCAAAGTTTTATAATTGCTATGATTTTATTGATTGCTCTTGGAACAATTATTCAAATGATACACCACAAAAATATTACGTACTTTTTTAATAATGCTAAGAAAGCCAAACTTCAAGCGACAAGAGAAATAGGTGTTGCAGAGAAAGCTTCTATACTAGCTAAAACAACAATTGTTGATATTGGTACTACTTCAGAGCTTGGATTTGGAAAGAGAAGACTTTCGCATGTGCTAGGAATGTATGGAACAATTATATTTTGGGTATCGTCTGCTGTTTTAGTATTTTGCTATACCGGTTCCGATAAATCTTCTTCATCTATGTGGTCAATGCTATGGCATGTTGGTGCAATTCTGACATGTATTGGTGGGTATTGGTTTTGGTTTTTTTTAAGAGTTGATGTTTCTGCAGAAGCTCATCCTTGGTACAGAATTATTAAAGCCGATTTGTTTGTTCTAGCTCTATTAGCTTGTTCAACTTTTGGATTAGCTTGGTCTTACACACAGTATAACGGACAATCTGGTTTTTCATTTTTATTTTTAACTTTATTTGTGGCTTCAAATTTAATTTTATTTGGTGGTGTTTATTGGTCTAAATTTGCTCATATGTTTTATAAACCCGGAGCAGCAATACAAAAAAACTTAGCTGAAGCTGATGGATCAAGAGATAATTTACCTCCACCAGCAGACGCACCTGAGCAATTTGGCCTAGGTATAAAAAGAGAAGAGCCAAAACACTATTAATATGTTAATTAGAAAAGGAAAAAATTAAATTATGTCAACTTTTGTATACATGACCAGATGTGATGGCTGTGGCCATTGCGTAGATATTTGTCCATCAGATATTATGCACATTGATGAAAATATAAGACGTGCAAAAAATATAGAACCTAATTTTTGTTGGGAGTGTTATTCATGTGTGAAGGCTTGTCCAAATCATGCTATTGATGTAAGAGGTTATGCTGACTTCGCTCCAATGGGCCATAGTGTGAGAGTAAGAAGAGAAGAAGAAAAAGGAACAATCTCGTGGAAAATAAAATTTAGAAATGGAACTACAAAAGACTTTGTATCTCCAATTACAACTAAGCCATGGGGAAAATTTATTCCTAAATTAGCAGAGGGTGAAAAAATTAAACAAGGAGAGTTAAACTCTCAAAGACTATACACCGAGCCTGAAGGTCTTAATATTGATGGAGAATTACCTGTAGTTCCTAAAAATTCATTTAAAAAAGGAGTTTATTATTAATGGCTAAACATAAAACTCATTATGAAGATTGTGATGTTTTAGTAGTTGGTGGTGGTATGGCTGGTACTGGCGCTACCTTTGAAGCTAGACACTGGGGAAGAGACATGAAAATTATTTGTGTTGAAAAAGCTAACATTGATAGAAGTGGAGCAGTGGCACAAGGCCTTTACGCAATTAATTGTTACATGGGAATGCAATGGGGTGAAAATCAGCCAGAGGACCACGTAAGATATGCAAGAAATGACTTAATGGGAATGGTTAGAGAAGATTTAGGTTATGACATGGCTCGTCATGTAGACTCAACAGTTCATATGTTTGATGAATGGGGTCTTCCAATGATGAAGAATGAGGAGACAGGCAGATATTTAAGAGAAGGTAAATGGCAGATTATGATTCATGGCGAAAGTTATAAGCCAATTGTTGCGGAAGCTGCAAAAAAATCTGCAGATAAAATTTATAATAGGATTATGATTACTCATCTTTTAATGGATGAAGCTCAAGAAAATAGAGTAGGCGGTGCTGTTGGGTTTAACATGAGAACTGGAGATTTTCACGTATTTAGATCAAAAACTGTAATAGTTGCTGCTGGAGGAGCATCTCATATTTTTAAACCTAGAGCAGTGGGGGAAGGAATGGGAAGAACTTGGTACGCTCCTTGGAGTAATGGTTCAGCTTATGCATTACCAATTGCTGCTGGTGCTAAAATGACACAAATGGAAAACAGAATTGTTTTATGTAGATTTAAAGATGGTTATGGACCAGTAGGAGCTTATTTTTTACATTTAAAAACTTATACTCAAAATGCAAATGGAGAAAATTATGAGAAAAAATGGTATGATCAAACTAAAGAATTAGTAGGAGAATATATAGATCATCATCCAACTCCAACTTGTTTGAGAAACCATGCATTTATTCAAGAGACAATGGCAGGTGGTGGACCAATACACATGGTTACTACCGAAGCTTTCCAAGATCCACATTTAGAAACTGTTGGTTGGGAAAATTTTTTAGGGATGACTGTTGGACAAGCAGTTGTTTGGGCTTCTCAAAATATCGACCCAAAATACACGAATCCTGAACTAACAACATCAGAGCCTTACGTCATGGGTTCTCATGCAACTTGTTCAGGAGCATGGGTAAGTGGACCAGAAGATTTGTCTCCTCCAGAATACTTCTGGGGTTATAATCGAATGTTAACTATTGATGGCTTATTTGGAGCAGGTGATACGGTAGGTGGAAGTGCTCACAAGTTTTCTTCAGGCTCTTTTACTGAAGGTAGATTAGCTGCAAAAGCTGCTGTTAAGTATATTGAAGATCAAAAAGCAGATGGATTAAATGTAACAGATAAACAATGTGAAGATTTTAAAACAAAAATCTTCAAACCACTTGAGACCTATACAGTTGCTCAAAATGAAATTACTGGCGGAACTGTTTCTCCAAGCTATATATCTCCAATTCAAGGTCTTCAAAGATTACAAAGAATAATGGATGAATATGTAGGCGGAATAGCAAATAATTACATGACTAATGCAAACATGCTCAGACGTGGTTTGGAACTTTTAGCTTGGTTAGAGGAGGATCTTGAAAATGTTGGCGCAGAGGATTACCATCAGCTTATGAGAGCTTGGGAACTTAAACACAGGGCTCTTACTTCTCAGTGTGTAACAGAACATACTATGTTTAGAGAAGAAACTAGATGGCCTGGATACTATTATAGAGGTGACTTTATGAAACTAGATGATGATAATTGGCATTGTTTAACAGTTTCAAGAAGAGATCCTAAGACTGGTAAGTTTACAATGGAAAAAGTACCTGTTTATCATATCGTGGATGAAAAAGAGAAGAAAAAAGCTTCTTAACATAATCAAATAAGAGTAATAAATATCTATGGATTTGTTATCTAAATCAGACAATGAGATATTTGAAATCGGTAAACCATTTTGGGAAAATTTGGTAAGGTCATCAAACCTCAAAGATTATGGAGGATTTACTCGGGATTTTTCAACTCAAATGCTTTTTGGAGCAAATGAGGTAGAGCTTGGTAAACAATGGGCTAATAATGAACTAATAACCAATTTAAATGAAACTTATGAGCCGTTTGGAACCCTAAGAAGAGGAGAGCACATTACAGTTCTTATAAAACAAACTAATAAGAAAATTCCCGGAGAGTTTTTGGGAAGATTGGTTTTAGGAGTAGAGGATGGAGCAATAAAGGTCTTTGGAGCTACAATTTATTAGTCTAAAAATATTTCACATAAATTCAATTATAGTTTGACAATTTTTTCACTGGGTGTATTGAAGAAACATAGATGCACTTTCCTAAAATAAAAATCCCTCAAAAAATAAAAGAAAATAAAACAACATTTATAAAAACTGGGATTTTTTCTGCAATAGGTGCTTGCTGGGGAGTAATCTTAATAGGAACTTTCGTTACTTTTAACTAAGTAATATTAACAGTTTTTTTTATTTTTAGATGGACGTTTTTCTACCTATAGCTCAAGTATTTGTTAATCCTATCGAAATACTTTTATTAAGCGCAATAGTTGGAGTTCTTTCAGGTTTGTTTGGTGTTGGAGGTGGTTTTTTGATGACTCCATTTTTAATCTTTATGGGAGTTCCTCCAGCCTATGCAGTTGCCAATGAAGCAAATAATATTTTAGCTACTTCAGTATCGGGATCTACCACACATTATTTAAAAAATACTTTGGATTATAAAATGGGCTTCATGATTGTAATTGGTGGCTCAATTGGAACTGCTTTAGGTATTTATACTTTTACTTATTTTAAAGGTATTGGAAAAATAGATACAGTTATTTCTTTAGCTTACATGTATATACTCGCAATTATTGGTACGTTAATGTTGGTGGAAAGCCTTGGAGAAATTGATAAGGCAAAAAAAAATCTTGCTGAAAGAAAAAAACTACATGTTCATTACTGGATACATGGACTTCCATTTAGGATGAGGTTTCCAAAGTCTAAATTATATGAAAGTGTATTTACACCTATTATTATTGGATTAGCAGTTGGTTTTATTGCAGCAATAATGGGTATAGGAGGTGCTTTTATTTTAGTACCAGCGATGATCTATATTATTAAAATGCCTACAAGATTAGTTCCAGGCACCTCTTTATTTGTAACTATTTTTGTAAGTGTCATAGTTACTTTTTTACATTCAATTAATTATGGTTCAATAGATTTGATGCTAGTTGTAATGCTTGTAGTTGGATCAATAGTTGGAGTTCAAGTGGGCCAAAAACTAGGGGAACAAATTGACAGTTCTGGACTTAAAGCATTATTAGCACTCTTGTTATTAATCGTTGGTATAGTAATTGCTTATGATACTTTTTTTGCAGAAGAAATTCAAAAAGAAACTGTCAAATTAACAGAGCAAGATTTAAATTTCTTTTCTAAATTTATTAAGGAATTTTCTAAGGACATGCCATTTTTTTATGGATTATTTTCAATCTTGTTTGCAGTCTCTCTTGGAATTGCAGCTGCATTTATTAGAAGATTTATTTCAAATTTTAGAAAAAAATATTTTAATAAAAATTTAAAACAAACTAAATAAATAATTTTAAATAGACCTCAATTGTTAAAATACTAACAACCCCTACAGTCAACATAGCTACAAAACCAACTAAAAAGGGCTTGTATCCCATATCTTTAATATCCTTTAAATTTGTTGATAGACCAATAGCAGCCATAGCCATGGTTAAAAAAACTTTAGATGAAGATCTAATAAAATCAATTGTTTCAATCCATTTATCTTTATTGTCAATAATAAAGACTTGATCACCAATATTTCTAAAAATAATCATTACAACAAAACCTAAAACAAAATATGGAAAAATATTAAGTATTGAATAACTTCTCTCTTTTGTTTTGCCTCTATTATAAAGAAAAGCAAATAAAGGTATCATAATTATTAAAAAGGTATTTCTAATAAGCTTAGTAACTGTTGCTATATTTAATGTCTCTGGACTGTTGAATTGCTGATCATAAATTAATCCTGCGGCCGCAACTTGTGAAGTTTCATGAATAGAAGTTCCTAAAAATAGACCTACAAATAGAGACTCTCCATCAAAGTAAAAATGGGAAAAATAAGGATAAATAAGCATTGATAATATACCAAATAAAGTAATGTTTGCTATTGCATAAGAAATTTCATTTTTGTTTGCTTTAATTAAAGGTGCGGTTGCCATGATAGCTGTGGTGCCACAAACTGTACTCCCAATTGATATCAAGTAAGCCATTCTAGTTGGAATTTTTAGTTTTTTTATTAGAAGTTTAATAACAATTAAGACGCTAATTATACATATCACAATTAATGGAATAGCAATCTTACCAAAGTCTAAAAATTCAAATGGTTTAAGTTGAATTCCAAGACAAATAATACCAAGTTTTAAGATATATTCTTTAGTAAAATCTAAACCTTTTTGTAAGCCATCACGAACCTTAAAAGCATTTCCAAAAAAAATACCCAATAGAATTGCAACCATAGCAGTTGATATAGGACTTTTGTTATATCCCAAAATTTCGATACCAATTATATTATTAAAACCTTGAGAAAGAGAGTAAAGAACAAATGCAAGAATTATTCCTGGCATGAATACCAAGTTTTTTTTTAAATACATTAAATGATTTATATATTAAGCACTTCTATAAAGTTTTGTCATTACAAACTCTTTATGACCTAAAGCTTCTGCACAAGTTAATCGCCCATTTGCTACACGCATCGTTGTCTTAATTAATTCATCTCCTGCCTGAGACATATTCATCTCTCTAGAAAGAATTTTTGAAACATCGCAATCAATGTGTTCACCCATTCCTTTAACAGTTAAAGGATTAGCAGTTAATTTGATAACAGGTTCGATCGGGTTTCCTACAATATTACCTTGTCCGGTTGGAAATAAATGAATGTTAAAACCCGCTGCCGCTTGAAGTGTTACACATTCAGCTGCAGCTGATGATGTATCCATAAAGTATAAACCTTTGCCTTTTTTAGGTTCTTCTGCTGGTTCTAAAACATCAATAAATTTACAATTACCAATTTTTTGAAAATTTCCGAATGCTTTTTCTTCAATTGTAGTTAATCCACCTGCAATATTACCAGCTGTTGGCTGACTTTCAGACAGATCATCTGTTGCTTCTTTTAATATGAAATCATTGTAAGCACTCCAAGTCTTCATAAATTTATCAGAAGCCTCTTTTGTTGCTCCTCTTGTAGCACAAACTTTTTCAGCACCTGTTAATTCTGATGTTTCACCAAAACATAAATGAACACCCATAGGCTCTAATTTATCCATTAGATTTCCAACTGTTGGATTTGCAGCTAAACCTGATGTTGTGTCAGACTCTCCACATTTTACAGAAATCCAAAGATCACTCATTGCACATTCTTCTCTTTGTTTTTCAGAAGACCACATTACAAACTCTTGAGCTTTTTTTGATGCCTTCATAACTGTTCCAATATCACCAGTTCTTTCAATATGAAAACCTTCAACCGGTTTTCCAGTTTTTGCTATTCCATCAACAATTTTTTTTGTCCACTTTGGCTCAATTCCAATAACTATAACTGCTGCAACATTTGGATTACTTCCTGTTCCAATCATAGTTCTAAAATGTAATTCTAAATCAGCTCCAAACTGAAGCCTTCCATATGAATGTGGAAGTGCGATTGTTCCTTTAATATTATTTGCTACTGCTTCAGCACAAGCGTTTGAGATATCATCAACTGGAAGAATAATGACATGATTTCTAGTACCGGCTCTACCGTTTTCTCTTTTATAACCTAAAAAACTTTTTGGAATTTCCATTATTCTACCACTTCTTTGTTTTAACGTTGTGAACATGAACATGCTCACCTTTTTTAATTGATTTAACCACTTTCCCTATATCATGACCATATTTAAGAATTGTGTCTCCTTCTTTTAAATCCGCCATAGCTATTTTATGCCCCAAGGGAATTTCATCTAGAGATTGAATGTCTATTGAACTATCATTTTCCATAATCCAGCATTCACAGTCTTGTTTTGGAGTAACTTTTTCAATAACAACAACTCCTACATTGTCTTTTTGGTCATGAATTATAATGTCTGTAGCCATATCGTGTCGATTTGTTTATTTGAAATTTCAAAAATCTTATATATTAATCGGAAAAATTAACAATTAATTTTTAAAAATTTATTCATAATACTAATATAGAAAGGTCCTATTAATGACTAAAATGACAACAGAGGAAGCTTTTGTAAAAGTTTTACAAATGCATGGAATAGAACATGCTTTTGGTATTATAGGATCTGCATTCATGCCAATTTCAGATATTTTTCCTGATGCTGGAATTACTTTTTGGGATGTTGCTCATGAGACTAATGGTGGATTAATTGCCGATGGTTACACGAGAGCAACTGGAAAAATGTCAATGGTCATCGCTCAGAATGGACCTGGTATTACAGGATTAGTTACTCCAATCAAAACTGCATACTGGAATCACACACCACTTTTATTGGTTACACCTCAAGCTGCAAATAAAACAATGGGTCAAGGAGGCTTTCAAGAAGTTGAACAAATGAATTTATTTAAAGATATGGTTTGTTATCAAGAAGAAGTAAGAGACCCTTCAAGAATGGCTGAAGTTTTAAATAGAGTTATTGAAAAAGCTATAAGAGGGTCGGCACCAGCCCAAATAAATGTACCAAGAGATTATTGGACGCAAGTAATTGATATAGATTTACCTCCAATAGTTAGATTAGAAAGACAAGCAGGTGGTGTTGATGCAATTAAGAAAGCAGCTGAATTATTATCTAACGCAAAGTTTCCAGTAATTTTATCTGGTGCAGGAGTTGTAATTGGTGGAGCAATAGAAGATTGTAAAAAACTTGCTGAAAAATTAGATGCACCAGTTTGCTCTGGCTATCAACATAATGATAGTTTTCCAGGAAGCCACCCTTTAGCTGC
Source organism: uncultured Pelagibacteraceae bacterium (assembly GCA_902596045.1). Classification (GTDB taxonomy): domain Bacteria; phylum Pseudomonadota; class Alphaproteobacteria; order Pelagibacterales; family Pelagibacteraceae; genus Pelagibacter. The sequence goes on along the minus strand of CACJSJ010000016.1, from coordinate 14,609 downwards.
AGGACCATTAGGGTACAATGGTTCAAAAGCAGGTATGGAATTAATTCAAAAAGCTGATGTTGTGTTAGCATTAGGGACAAGACTAAATCCTTTTTCTACTTTACCAGGTTATGGAATGGATTATTGGCCTAAAGATGCGAATATTATTCAAGTTGATATGAACTCTGATAGAATTGGTTTAACTAAAAAGGTTACAGTTGGAATTTGTGGAGATGCTAAATTAGTTGCTCAACAATTACTAGCTCAACTTGCACCAACAGCAGGAGATACAGATAGACAAAAAAGAAAAGATATTATTCATCAAACCAAATCAGCTTGGTTACAAAAACTATCAAGCTTAGATCATGAAGATGATGATAAAGGCACAGTATGGAATGAAGAAGCAAGAAAAAGAGATGCTGACAGAATGTCTCCTAGACAAGCTTGGAGAGCTATACAAGCAGGAATGCCTGATGATGTAATTATTTCAAGTGATATCGGAAACAATTGTGCAATTGGAAATGCTTACCCTACATTTGAAAAAGGAAGAAAATATTTGGCACCAGGATTATTTGGTCCTTGTGGTTATGGTTTTCCTTCAATTCTGGGAGCAAAAATTGGTTGCCCTGATACTCCAGTAATAGGTTTTGCAGGTGATGGTGCTTTTGGCATTAGTATGAATGAAATGAGCTCGTGTGCTAGAGAAGAGTGGCCTGCGATTTCAATGGTTATTTTTAGAAATTATCAATGGGGTGCTGAAAAAAGAAACACCACTTTATGGTATGATAATAATTTTATTGGTACTGAGCTTGACCCAGAATTAAGTTATGCAAAGGTGGCAGATGCTTGTGGTTTAAAAGGCGTAACGGTTCGAACAATGGAAGAAACTACAGCAGCTATTAAAAAATCTTGTGAAGATCAAAAGAAAGGGATTACAACCTTTATTGAAGTAATTCTGAATCAAGAGCTTGGTGAACCATTTAGAAGAGATGCAATGAAAAAACCAGTTAAAGTGGCTGGTATTAATAAAACAGATATGAAGAAGCAGCCTTCTCTAACATCTTAAGATCTTTGAATTTATTAACAATTATCGTAATCTTCTATTATGGAGGTTGTTAATGATAGTAGTTGTAGTTGGATAAATGACCTCAATAAAAGAAACAATATACAAATAATTTCCTCAGATTTAGATTGTGAATGGTTAATTGTAGGGGCAGGTTACACAGGTTTATCTGCTGCAAGAAAATTAGGTCAACTTTATCCAAATGAAAAGATAATATTAGTAGATGCTCAATTAGCAGGCGAGGGTGCAAGCTCAAGAAACTCAGGATATTTAGTTGATACAACGTTAAATGATGGTTTTACATCAAATAAAGAATTAGAAAATTATAAAAAAAAAGCAGATATCTATAAATTAGGAATAGAAGTTGTCAAAAAATTTATAAAAGAGCACCAAGTAGATTGTGACTGGAATGAATGTGGAAAGTACTTTGCATCATCAAAGAATAAAGATAAAGAAATTTTAGAAAATTTCTCTGAAACCCTCTCCAAATTAGGTTTTGAACACAACATACTATTCAATAAAGATCTTAAAAAAAAATTGGGTACTAATTTTTATAATATTGCTCTTTATACAAAAGGAGGAATTTTATTACATCCAGGTAAACTTGTTAGAGCTATGATAGATACGTTGCCAGAAAATGTAAATCTTTATGAAAATTCATTTTTACTAAATTGGATAAAACTTAATGGTGTAATTAATTGTGATTTCAAAAACGGATCAATTAAAACTAAAAAAATAATTTTTGCTACTAATGGATTTCTTAAATCACTTGGTATTAAAAAAAATTATAATTTTCCAATAACTTTAACTGCAAGTATGACAAGGCCTTTAACTGATGAAGAATTTAAATCTATTGGAGAACCAAAAGAATGGGGTGTTTTACCTATTAGACCAATGGGGGCCACTATTAGAATGACCAAAGATAAAAGAATTTTGATTAGAAACACTGCAGAAGTTCACAATCCATATAAAATGTCCAAAATAGATTTAGATAAAAGAGCTATTAAACAAAAAATAGGAATTAAAAAAAGATTTCCTCAATTACCTGATGATATTATTCAATCAGCCTGGTCTGGTATTGTTTCAAGAACAAGAAATAGTTCTCAAATTTTCGAAAAACTTGATGATAATATATTCGTAGCTGGTTGTTATAATGGTTCAGGAATTGGAGTAGGAACTTTATTTGGTGAGCAAATAGCGATTAAAGCAAGCAATGAAAATACAAAAGAGATTGAAATTATTGAGTCAAGAAACAAACCAACCTGGTTGCCACCACAACCTTTTTTAGATTTAGGTATTAAAGCAAGACTTTTGTATGAAAGATTGAAAGCTAATTCCGAAATTTAACTAATTTTTGCTTTTACTGATCCTAACTTGTCGATTTTACCAATGTAAATACCTTTACCTTTAATTGGAACAACTCCAACTGATGATCCAGTAAAAACCCAAAAATCTTTATCTAGATTAATTTTGTCTTTTTTTATTTTATTTAATACAAATCTTAGTGAGTTTAATGGGTTTATGTAAACTGTATTTGTATTTCCAGTTACACTTTGATTTATTTTTTTGTTTGCAATATTAGTTTTCAAATTACCAATATTAATTCTTTTATATTTTTTTGCTGATCCTACTAAAAATTTTACGTTGGCTCCAAAATCACTACACAAATCACCAAAAGAGGTAATCCCTTTTTTTCTTTGTCTATAACCAACTACTTCAATACACGGTGCCATATGGGAAATATATTTAGATATATTTTTCATAGTAATTAATCCTTTAGATGAAAAAAAAGATTTTTTAATTTTATAACAAACTTCAAGTTCAATACCCAAAGTAGCTTTATTTATCTTTACTCTTCTACCACTTTTTAAAAAGTTTTTTTTATAAACTGATGCATAAAAGGGTTCTTTTTCTTTAAATTTTTTAATTAAGGGAATACCTGTACCAGCAGCTTTAAATCCAATTATCGGTAATGTAATTTTTCTTTCACATAATTTTCTTAATTTTTGTGCCTCTATAAGTTTTTTTGTGAATTTGGATGGGATTGGTTTAATGATTTTATTTTTTAAAAATGCATTTACCAGCTTATCGGATGTTTTTTCTATAAGAGATTTCATAATCTTAGTTTATTACTGACATTGGATCGAGTCTAGTCTGAAACCAATTTACTCTAAAATCTAAATGGGGGCCAGTTGATCTTCCAGTGGATCCAACAGTTCCTATTATGTCTCCCTGATTAATCTTATCACCAACTGAAACTATAATATTTTCTAGGTGAGAATATATAGTTGATATTCCATGACCATGATCCATTATAATTGTACCACCAGTGTAATAAAGATCTTCTTCAGCCATCGTGACAATTCCTGTACCAGATGATTTAATCATTGTTCCTTGTTTTGCAGCAATATCTATACCGTAATGGGGCCATTTTGGTTTACCATTTAAAATTCTTTGACTTCCATAAACTCCACTAATAATTCCTTTAACAGGCATTATAAATTGATCTTTAAAAAAAGATAAATTGGAATTTATTGCTCGTGCTTCTCCAATCTTATTATTTTCCTCTTTAATTCTTTTATATACAGACTCAGGCGGTGTTACTTTACTTTCTTCTAAACCATCAATTCTTTGAATATTATATTTTCTTTTTAAAACTTTTTTAATTATTTTCTCTTTCTTTCCATCTTTAATTTTAGTTATTGTTAAATCAAATTTTCTATCTCGATCAATTCCGAATACAAAATATCCATCTTTTGAAACTTTAACCTCTTTTTTACCAATAATAATCTGTGCTGTAGGGTCAGTAAGTCCGATTATATAATGCCCTTGTAAAAATTTGCCTTTGAACTCTACAGCTTTTAACTGAGTTGAAGTAAAAATAATTATTATTAAAAATAATCTATTTATTATTTTGCAGTCCATCCACCATCGACTAATAAAGAAGTTCCAGTAATCATTGAAGCTGCATCGGATGCAAGAAAAACTGCTGCACTGGCAACATCAGACATTTCTGCAAATCTCCCAAGAGGTATATTTCCTAAAACTTCACGTTTAAATTTTTTATTTTTTAAAAATTTACTTGTCATAGGGGTTACTACAAACGTAGGGCAGACTGTATTTACTCTAATATTATATTTGGCAAGATCTATGGACATACCTTTTGTAAGTCCCTCTAAACCAAATTTTGTCATGTTATATACACTTCTTATTGGTCCACCAACATGACCCATCTGAGATGACATATTAACTATTGAGCCCCCAATTTTTTTTCTATTTTTTGATTTTATCATTTTGAGTACACATAATTGCGCAAGATTAAATGTAGCAACTGTATTAATCTTAACAAGATATTCCATATCTTTAGTTTTTACTTTTGTAAAATGTTCTGGAATATTATTTCCTGCATTATTTATTAAAATATCTATTTTGGCCTGTTTATTAATAATCTCTTTTATTTGATTATAATTTGTGATGTCACATACATAAGATTTACATTTAGATTTATATTTTTTAATTTTTTTGGAAACTTCATCCAAATCCTTCTTAGTCCTACTTATTATGACTAGATTTGCACCTGCTTCAGCAAGTGCAATTGCACAAGCTCTTCCAAGACCTTTACCAGCACCAGTTACAACTGCTGTTTTGTTTTTAAGATTATAATTTTTTAGGAACATTATAAAAATAATATTTTAATATCTGTGTAAATCAACTCAATAGCAACAATCAGAATAGCTAATAAACCAGCCCAAGCTATCCATTTGTATTTTTTTATCCAATTTGAAATTAATGTTGCAGCAAAAGCCATAAGTACAATTGATAAAACCAAACCAAATATTAATAATTTATAGTGATCACCTGCAGCCCCAGCAACACCTAAAACATTATCTAAACTCATTGTAAAATCAGCTAATAAAATAGTCCAAATAGCTTTTAAGAAGCTTGAGTTATCAACATTTATATCTTCTTCGTGATCTGAGCCTTTGATTACATCTTTATAAAGCTTATAGACTATATAAAGAAGAAGTAGTCCACCCAATAGTCTTAATCCGGTTATCTGCAATAAATATGCAGTAAGTAAAGTCAAAATAATTCTTAAGATTACTGCTCCACTAATCCCCCAAAAAATAATCTTTTTTCTTTGCTCTAGAGGAAATTTAGAAGCAACCATTCCAATAATAATTGCATTATCTCCGGCTAGAACAAGATCAATTAAAATGATCTGTCCTAATATTGCTAATTGTTCTGATGTAAATAATTCAGCAAACATTATTTTTCTAGTATCATATCAGCACCTTTTTCAGCAATCATTATTGTAGGTGCATTAGTATTACCTGATGTAATATTTGGCATTATAGAAGCATCTATAACTCTAAGGTTTTCTATTCCATGAACTTTTAGTTTTTCATCCACAACACAATTTTCATCTTTTCCCATTTTACACGTTCCAACAGGATGAAATATTGTTTGAGTATGATCACTTCCTGCCTTAACCAATTCTTCGTCATCTTTTATATGTAAACCAGGTCTATACTCTTCTGGTTGATATTTTTTAAATGTTTCAGTTTCTAACATTATTTTTCTAACCAGTTTAAGTCCTTGAGCTGCAACATATCTATCATCATCAGTTGAAAGATAATTCATTTTTATTTTAGGATAATCTTTAATATTATTACTAACTATATTTATTTCACCTCTACTTGTAGGTCTAATGTTTGCTACAGTTGGTGTAATACCATCAAAATCATGCAATTTAGTTGCACCCAAAATATCTGTACTAATTGGTTGAACATGAAATTGTAAATTTGGAGTTTCTCTAGAACTATCACTTTTTGCAAAACCACATACTTGGCTAGCACCCATTGTCATAGGTCCACTTTGATTAAAGATATATTCTAATCCAATTAAAAAATTTCCAAAAAGACTATTAATTTTTTTATTTAAAGATTTAAGGTTTTTAACTTTATAGACTGGCCTAAACATTAAATGATCTTGTAAATTTTTTCCAACTCCCTTCAATTCATTAACGATTTTTATGCCAAATTTTTTAAGTTTTTCGCTATCACCAATTCCAGAAACTTGTAATATATGTGGAGATCCAATTGAACCAGCTGATAAAATTATTTCTTTGTTTGTTTTTACTTCAATTGATTTGCCTTTAGTAAAATAATTTATACTTTCAGCTTTTTTTCCATTAAAATTTATTTTTTCAACATGCGCATTTGTAACAATTTTAAGATTAGGTCTTTTCTTAACAGGGTTAAGATATCCTTTTGCAGCACTACATCTCAATTTTAATCCTTTATGACTGTGACTTGTAGTAAATTGGTAGTAACCTACGCCAAAGTTGTCACCAGTATTAAAATCATTAACCTTAGGTATTCCTTTTTCTTCAGACGCATTTATAAATTCTTCCAGCATCTTTAATTTAATTTTTTTGTTAGCAACCATTATGGGACCGCTATCATTATGAAATTCATTTTTACCTAACTCATTATTTTCAGATTTTATAAAATATGGTAATACATCGTCCCAACCCCATCCATTATTGCCCTGTTGTCGCCAATTATCATAATCATTGCTTTGACCTCTTATCCATAACAGTCCATTAATTGAAGAACTTCCTCCTAAAGTTTTACCTCTAGGATATCTTATTGATCTGTTATTCATTGTTTCATCTTTTTCAGTATGAAAGCACCAATCAACTTTTGGATTGTGCATTGTTTTGTAATAGCCAACAGGAATATGTATCCATGGATAGTTATCCTTTCCTCCTGCTTCTAAAAGTAAAACTTTATTTTTTGGATTTGCTGAAAGTCTATTTGCCAAAACGCATCCAGCCGATCCTGCACCGATAATAATAAAATCAAAATTTTCCATCTATAGTTGAATAGTTTTTTTATTTATCTTACTTTGCAGTTCTTTACACTCATATTACACAATTGTCACTTGTGTCAGCCAAATTTTTCTGATTGTATGCGACCGTTATAATTAACTAATAAGAGGAAAAATAATGAAAAAAATCATTTCAATGTTATTTGCAACTTTTTTAGTGTTTGGATTTATTTCTAATGCTAATGCTGCAAAAACACTAAAATGTCAGACTGTTCTTAACACTAAAGCTGATGAAGTTAAGATGTTAAAGGACTTTACTGATACAGTAACTGAATTAACGAGTGGATCGTTAAAGTTTGAAATTCTTCCTGCAGGAGCTGTTGTTGGAGTTAAAGAAACTCTAGACGCAGTTGATAAAGGATTGATTGATTGTGGTTTCGCATGGACTCACTATTGGTCAGGAGATCACCCTGCTGCTATGTTATTTGGTTCGCCAGTAGCTGGTGGTGGAGTTGGTATTGACAACTTAGCGTTCTTATCTTGGTTCCAATATGGTGGTGGTAAAGAGTTATACGACCAACTTTGGAAAGAAATGGGAAGAGACATCAAAGGGTTTATGTTACAACCAGTTGGACCTGAAGCTTTAGGTTGGTTTCCAAAACCAATTAAAGATATGGCTGACTTTAGAAAATATAAATTCAGAACTCCTCCAGGAATTCCAGGACAAACCTACAAAGACATTGGTATAGCATCTGTTGCTATGGGTGGTGGAGATATTCTTCCAGCTCTAGAAGCAGGAACTATTGATGCTGCTGAATGGTGTTGTCCAAAACCAGATATGGTATTTGGTTTCCAAAAAGTATTAAAGCACTATTATCTACAAGGTTTACACCAAGTAGTAGTAAATGCTGACTTTTATATTACTGGAAAAACTTATAAAGCTATGAGTGCTCATGAGAAAAAGTCTCTTGAAGTTGCTGCTAATGCTTCATTAGCAAAATCTTTAAGTTACAGAATCTATGAAAACGGAAAAGCTTTACAAACATTGACTACTAAGCATGGAGTAATATTAGAAGATACTCCATCTGACTACTTCGTAGAATATATGGCTGCAGCAAAAGCTACTTTAAACAAAAATGCAGAGAAAAATGCATTTTTCAAAAAAGTATATGATTCAATGAAAGACTTTGCTGATGTTGCTGTTCCTTTCTGGAGTGGTGCTCAAATGTCTAATGCGAAGCTAGGAATGGCTCACGCAGCAACATTAAAGTAATCAGTAATTAATCTTAATTTAATTAGAGCGAACTTTTATAGTTCGCTCTAATTTTTTCTAATCAGAATTTTATGGCAGAAGAACCATCAAAGTTAGATATTTCAGATGAAATGATCGCTGAAAGGCGAGGTGGTTCAGGAAAAATGCCAGATGACATGCCATTATGGATGGCAAAATCTATTGTTAATATAGACAAATTTAGTAAAAGGGTTGGTAATGTAGTTTGCTGGATATTAATGCCATTAATATTTGCAATGACATATGAAGTTTTAGCAAGAAAATTATTTCATTCACCAACTATTTGGGCTTACGATATTAGTCGTTTTTTATACGGAGCGCTTTTTATGCTAGGGGCAGGCTATGCTCTTTCAAGAGGTGTTCATATTAGAGCAGATTTTTTATACAGAAATTTTAAAACTAAAAATCAAGGACTAATAGATTTTTGGCTCTATTTGATATTTTATTTTCCAGGTTTGATAGTTTTTCTTTATATGACTATCGGATATGTTGGAGAGTCTATTCAAAGAGGCGAAAGAGGTATGGATACGACATGGATGCCTTATATGTGGCCTATAAAAACCTGTTTATTAATTGGAATTATATTTTTACTTGTTCAAGGAGTTTCAGAATTATTTAAAAGTTATTGGGCTGCAAAAAAAGGCCAGTGGCCTGGAGAAACTAAATGATCGCCGAATTTATGGATCCTGCAATTTTAGGATTTATTTTAGTTGGCGTAATGCTTTTTGCAATATTTGTTGGTTTTCCAATTTCATTCACTTTAATATTCTTAGGTTTTGTTTTTGGTTATTTAGGATTTGGAAAATTAGTTTTTTACTTAATGACACTCCAGTTTTCAATGGTGATGACTGAACAAACACTCGCCGCGGTACCACTCTTTGTCTTTATGGGAATTATGATGGAACAAGCAGGATTGATGGAAAGATTGTTTTCAGCATTTCAATTAATGTTAGCTAAAGTAAAAGGCTCTCTATATTATGCAGTTTTATTTGTTTCAGTAATATTTGCGGCTGCAACAGGGATTGTCGGTGCTTCAGTTACAATTTTAGGAATTATGGCTGCAAAATCCATGAATAGATCTGGATACGACGTTAGACTTGCAGCTGGAACAATTACTGCCGGCGGAACTTTAGGAATATTAATTCCACCAAGTATTATGTTGGTTGTTATGGGGCCAATAATGGAAATCCCTGTTATTGATTTATTTGCGGCTGCAATTTTTCCTGGAATTCTTCTTGCAACTTTATACGCAGCATACACAACAATTAGATGTATGATTAATCCAGAGCTTGGACCTGTTTTGCCTGAAGATATGAGAGCAGCCAGTATGAAAGAAGTCTGGGTTGAATTCTTCCTCGGATTAGTGCCACCAGCAGCATTAGTTTTTGCTGCACTAGGAAGTATTTTATTTGGATTTGCCACACCAACAGAAGCAGCTGGTTGTGGTGCTATGGGCGCATTACTATTGTCTTTAGCTTACAAAAAATTAACACTTCCAAAACTTCAAGAAGCTTTAGTTAAAACTTTAGAAATAACAGCTCTAATTATGGTTTTAGTTGCTGCATCTAATTTTTTTGGAGCAGTGTTTGCTAGATTGGGAACACCCACATTACTTACAGAATTTTTATTGGGTCTAGAAATGAACAAATATTTAATCCTTGCAATGATAATGGTTATGATCTTTTTGCTAGGATGGCCTCTTGAATGGGTGCCAATTGTAATGATAATTATTCCTATAATTTTACCCCTAGTAGAAGCTTTAGGATTCAATTTAACGTGGTTTGCTATTTTAGTTGCAGTTAATTTACAAACCGCCTGGCTATCCCCTCCAGTAGCACTTTCAGCATATTTTTTAAAAGGCGTTGTGCCTGAATGGGATCTAAAAGATATTTATTATGGAATGATGCAATTTATGGTCTTGCAAGTAATAGGTTTGATTTTAATTATTGTCTTTCCCCAAATTGCTCTTTGGCTTCCAACTCTCTTATATGGACAGTAAAAAATATTAGTTTAATATCTCGATTGTGAGTCAGAATAAAATCAGTGAAAAAATTATAAACTGGGAATTAGTTGCGGTTAATCCAAGTACTAAAAACTGGGATTGGAAAGATTTATTTTGTTTTTGGGGTGTAAACATTCAAAGCATAATTGGTTTCTCACTAATTGCAGCATTATATACAATATATAATCTTAATTTTTTGGTTGTTTTTTTAGGAACTATTTTAGGTTCATTTTTAGTTTATTTTTTTTCTAACTTGATAGGAAAACCTTCGCAAAAGTATGGATTACCTTTTGCAACATTATTACGATCATCTTTAGGTTACAATGGTGCGAGGTTTTTCGGTTTTTTAAGAAGTCTAGTTGGAATTTTTATGTTTGGTATTCAAACATATTTTTTATCAAAGGCGATAAGTTATTTAATTAGAATTTTATTTTTTACAATTGATAAATCTATTTTAGATCAAGATATCTTTTTAACTTTTTTACTAGGGTTAAATATAATTGATTGGTCCTCTTTATTTTTGTGTGTCTTAATACAAATTTATATTTTTAGTCGAGGCATGTTATATAATCGAAAGATCATAAATTTTTCAGCAATTGCTGTTTATACAGGAATGTTTTTTTTCTTTATTATAATTTTATTATCAGATGTTAAGCTTACAGCTAGAACTTTTGTAGAAATATTAAATTTTGACAATTTTTTAGATTATAAAAATTTGTTACCAATAATTAGTGTGGCTGGAACTATATTTGCTTACTTTTCAATTATTATAATTAGCTTAGGAGATTTTTCACGTTACATAAAAAATGAGAGGGAATTAAAAAATGGAAATTTAAGTTTGTTAGTAAATCTTATAATATTTTCTATATTTGCTGTATTTATTGTGACAGGATCAGATATTTTTTTAAAACAACAATTTAATGATATTGAAAAAATATTAACTAATCCAACAGACATAATAGGTAAATTTGATAATTTACAGGTAACAGTTATAGTTTTATTTTTTATTATAATTGCATCAGCATCAACCAATTTAATAGCAAATTTTATTCCAACCCAATATTCACTAATTAATTTTAAGCCTAATATGTTTAATTTGAGAACAGTTAGTTACACTATTGGTTTTTTTGGTTTTATAGTTGCAATATTTTGGCCAACTTTACTAAGTCAAATTGGTATACTTTCTTTTATTGATACTTTTGGATCTTTTTTTGGTCCTATTAGTGGAGTTATGATTGTTAATTATTATATGATAAATCGACATAATATAGATGTTAAAGATATACATTTAATGTCCAGTGAAAGTTCTTTTCATTTTTCTAAAGGTTGGCATTTAAAAGCAGTTTATTCGACTATTATTGGATTTATATTTGCCTCTTCAACTATTTGGAATTATAACTTTATGTTTTTACAATCTTATGCCTGGATTATTGGTGCGTTCATTTCAGGATTTGTCTATTATCTTTTAGCTAACAAATAATCTATGGATAAAATTACTTTCGACTTTAATGATAAAACTGCTGTCATTACAGGCGGTGCCCAAGGATTTGGTCTAGATATTGCTAAAAGATTTTTAAAATCAGGTGCTAGAGTAATAATCTGGGATGTAGATTCTAAAATGCTAGAAAAAGCTATCAAAGATTTAGATAATCCAAATTTAAGCTCAAATATTATTGATGTATCTAATTATAAAGAGGTTGAGAAATGCACTAATAAAATTACAGAAAATTCAAATATTGATATTCTTATAAACAATGCAGGTATAACGGGGCCAACAGCAGCATTATGGGAATACGATGTAGAAATGTGGAAAAAAGTTGTAGATATAAATTTAATGGGTACTTTTAATTGTTGTAGAGCGATAGTGCCAAATATGATCAAAAATAACTACGGAAGAATTGTAAATGTTGCATCTGTTGCAGGAAAGGACGGTAATGCAAATGCAAGTGCTTATAGTGTTGGTAAAGCAGGGGCAATAGGATTAACCAAATCCTTAGGTAAAGAGCTAGCAGATAAGAATATAGCTGTAAATGCAGTAACTCCTGCTGGAGCTAAAACTAGAATTTTAGACCAAATGACTAAAGAACATGTTCAGAGAATGTTATCAAAAGTTCCTAGAGGCAGATTTCTTGAGGTAGAAGAGTTTACTTCACTAGTTTGCTGGTTATCATCTGAGGAAAATACTTTTTCAACAGCAGCTGTTTTTGATATAAGTGGTGGTCGTTCGACCTATTAATTTCTTGGCTTAAGTTCTACAATCTTAGTATTATTTATTTTAGCTCTACTCATTTTAACATCTTTAGACATAACAGGTGCAAAAATCATAATTGACCAGTAAATCAAGAGTATAAAAATTGATATTGTCTTCATAAGTATGTTATAGAGACAAAAGATGATTTTTGGATGTTTAAATCTTGTCAAAATAATGTATTAACAAATTTCTAAAAAAAAATTTATGAATTTTTTATTTAAAATTTTTATTATTTGCATCTTCAGTAGCAATACTATCCTTGCTAATGAAGTAAAAGTATTTGACTTTACAGAGGTAGAACTTTCCAAACTAGAGGTAAGAAAAGTAAGAGGAGCAGATAGTAAGACAATTTATACAGCTGGATCAAATGAGAATGGCAACTTCTTTAAAGCTGTAGCTGATAATGCCGCTTCGGGGTTAGGAAAACAATTGAAAATTGACCTAAATAAAACTCCATTCATTAACATTACATGGAAAATTGAGAAAGATTTAGCAGGTATTAAAGAAAACACAAAAAAAGGACATGATTTTGCTGCTAGAGTTTTTGCTATAAAAAAGACAGGGGCTACAGCGCTTTCCAATAGAGCAATAAATTATGTGTTTTCAAGCAATAATGAAGTAGGGTTTAATTCACCAAGTCCTTACACAAAAAAATCAATAGATAATGTTTTAGCAAGTACCAAAAATGATCTCAATGAATGGATTACTGTTAAGTCAAACGTAAAAGATGATTTTAAAAAGTTTCACGATTTAGATGTAAATGAGCTAGATGGTTTAGCAATTATGTCAGACACAGATAATTCAAAAATGAAAGCTATTGCTTATTACCAGAATATATATTTTTCGTCTGAGTGATTAAATTTTTAGGTGTTTTTTCAGAAAATTACTGAAAAATGATAGAACTACCGCTACAATCACGTCTTCTAATGGACTTGCTTGAGGATAACCAAAATTCCAAATTATTACTAATATCAACCATATAACGAAAATTTTCATTTTATACTTATAGCCTAGTTTCTGTAAAATAATAATATATTTGATATAGTTTTCTTATATGCATGAAAATTTCTTCCATAAGTTAAAAGTTTATTACGAAGATACAGACTCTGGAGGAGTAGTTTACTATGCAAATTATCTTAAATTTTTAGAAAGAGCTAGAACGGAAGCTTTATATTCTATCGGATATAGTAATAAAAAAGTAAAAGATGATTTTGATGCTTTAATCATAGTTAAAGCTTGTAATATTGAGTATAAAAAATCTGCACATTTAGAGGATGAATTAAATATAAGATCTTTTGTGAAATCTATTACTAAAACATCTTTTTTTATGAACCAAATAATCACAAGGGATAATGATACTATTGTTGAAGCACAGGTTCATTTAGTTTTTATTAACAAAGATGGAAAACCAGTGAAAATCCCAGATGAAATTTACTCAAAATTTAAACCTTATTTTTGTGATTCAATTAAAACTTAGCAAGCTGTTTTGCTTTTTTAAATAAATCTACCATCATTTTGTTTGAAATAAGTTTTGTATTAACATTCCTAGGACTTGGATGATAGCTTGATAATACGATTAAACCATTGGGCAATGATTGAGATTTGCCATGTTTAAAAATAAACTTTTTTTTAATATTAAATTTTTGTTTATATAATTTAATACAATTATCAAAAGCAACCTTACCTAATGTAACAATTACTTTTAGATTTTTTAAGGATAATATTTCCTCATCAAAAAAACTAGAACAATTAGAAATTTCATTACTAAGGGGCTTATCTTCAGGAGGCACACATTTAAGTATGTTAGTAATATAAGTAGATCTTAATTTTAGATTATCATTTAAACTTTTCGAATATGGAGAATTTGAAATACCCACCTCATGTAAACACTTAAACAAAAAATCACCTGATTTATCTCCAGTAAAAGCTCTTCCCGTTCTTGTTCCACCATGAGCGGCAGGGGCAAGTCCAATAATTGCTAATTTTGAATCTAAATTTCCAAAACCTGGAACAGGCTTTCCCCAGTAGACTTCATTCATATTTTGTTTTCTTTTTTGTGTACTTACTTTATGAACAAATTTAACTAGTCTTGGGCATTTTTTACAATTAACTATTGTTTTGTTTAAATTATTTAATCTAATATCCATAAATGAAATTTTTAAGATTCTTTTTAATAATATTTATATCT
>CACJSJ010000015.1 GCA_902596045.1 uncultured Pelagibacteraceae bacterium | reverse complement strand
TAGATGAGCCTTTTTCAGCTTTAGATCCATTAATTAGAAAAGAGATGCAAGATGAGTTTTTAAGACTTCAAGATAAGTTACAAAAAACTATTATGTTTATTACACATGATTTTGATGAGGCTTTAAAACTTGCTGACCGAATTGCAATTATGAAAGATGGTATAATTGAGCAGTTAGATACACCTTCTAATATTGTTTTAAACCCAGCTACCGAATATGTCAGAAAATTTACTGAAGAAGTGCCAAGAGAAAAAGTTTTATTAATTGCAGATCTTATGGAGTTATCTAAAGATAATTTAGGTGACTTAAAAGTCTCAAAAGATGAAATCATAGAGAATGTTGCAGAAAAAATTCTAACACAAGAAAAATCAGTAGCTGTAGTAGATAGTAATAATAAAATTGTAGGATCTATTAACCCAAATAAAATAATTAATACAGTTTTTGGAGGAAGAAAAAATAATAATTAAATTATGGAACTTTTAAAGAAATATCCAAAAACTTTTCAATGGCTATTCTTATTAATCGTATTTTTTGCTTTATGTTTTGCAATTGATGTTCCTGAAACTTATAAATTTATTAGGGGTCAGGCAGAATTTGTAAAAGATCCCAATCAAAGTAGTTATGTATTTTTAGGAAAAGAAGTAAGGTATTATGCTTTTGATGTTTTCTGGAGATTGCCTCCGTTGCTTGGATGGTTACCTATTTGGATAAATGATTCATTATTTTTCATAATGAATGAATGGATGCCAATTGAAGTTTGGAATGAAGATACTCAAGAATTCAAATCTCGACCTTTAGTTCTTCAAATAAGCAGAAATTTGACTGCTTTTATGACTTTTTTGATAGAATTAATAAGAGAGATATTATTAGGTGGTCTCGAAACTATAGTTGCGTTTACTAGTTGGGATTGGATAGATAAAAACCCATGGGCTGAATTACCAGGTTTACCGTGGACCATTGTTGCAGCAGGCGCAGCATTACTTTCATATAAGCTTAGCGGAAAAGGTCTAGCTCTGTTTGCAGGTTTGACTATGATTTACATTTCTGTATTTGGTCAATGGAAACCTTCAATGCAAACTCTTTCATTTATTTTAGTTGCAGCTCCATTATCATTTATTTTTGGATTAGGATTAGGCATAGCGGCTTTTAAAAGCAAACGTGTCGAGAAAGCTTTATATCCGATATTATTAGTGATGCAGACAATGCCACAATACGCAGTATTAGTTCCAGCGTTAGTTCTTTTTGGAGTGGGTGATCACGCTGCAGTAATTATAACTATGGTTGTGGCCATACCACCAATGATCTTATTAACACTATTAGGTTTAAGAGCGGTACCTCCTGAAGTTATTGAAGCTGGAAGAATGAGTGGATGTAATAATTTGCAACTGATGTTCAAAGTATTAATTCCCACTGCTAGAAGAGATATATTAATCGGTGTAAACCAAGTCATAATGGTGTGCTTCTCTATGGCAGTTATTTCAGCTTTTATTGGTGCAAAAGGTTTAGGATTTAATTTATTATTAGCTTTAAACCAATTAAATATTGGATTAGCTCTTGAAGCGGGATTGTGTATTAGTTTAATTGCTATTCTATTAGACAAGATGTCTTTAGCATGGGCAAATAAACAAACAGATTATTTTGGTAATCTTACATTTTACCAAAGAAATAAAAATCTTTTATTTTTTGGTGTTATATTTGTTATTGGAATAGTACTAGCTTATATTGGAACTTATTTATTTAAAGGTACCTTCAATTATTTATTTGAAATTCCACACAATAAGGGAATATCTACAGCTGATTTTTGGAATAAAGGGGTAGATTGGATTTTCGATACTTTTTTCATTTACATTAAAGCATTTAATACATGGTTAATCCAAGATGTGCTTCAGCCAATGAGAGCTTTGTATTTAAGAATGCCTGCAGTTGCTACAATAGTTTTAGTTGTAGGTGCAGGATACTTAATTGGTGGCATACGTTCAGCATTGGTAGTTTGTGCTTTAACTTTATTTATAGCATTTAGCCCATGGTGGGACAGAGCTCTAGTAACAACGTATATGGCAACATTTGGGGTAATTGTGTCTTGTGTTATTGGATTTACGGTGGGAACTTTATGTTTTCAAAATAAGCATTCAGCAAATTTTATGCTGGGTGTATGTGATATTTTTCAAACATTTCCGTCTTTTGTTTATTTAATTCCAGTTATGATGTTATTTGGTATAACTGATACCTCTGTACTAATAGCAGTTATAGTTTATGCGACGATACCTGCAACAAGATATACAATTGAAGGGCTCAGAAGTGTTCCAGCTGGTTTGCATGATGCAGCAACGATGTCTGGTGTAAATAAATTTCAAAGATTAACTAAAATAGAATTTCCTTTAGCATTCCCACATATGATGCTTGGTATAAATCAAACAATTGTATTTGCTTTATTTATGGTAATTATTGGTGCATTTATTGGTACAGAAGATTTGGGTCAATATATTTTAAAAGCATTATCAGATAAAAAAGGAGCAGGTATTGGATTAACACTTGGTATTTGTGTGGCTTTTATAGCTTTGATATTTGATAATCTAATTAGAGCTTATGTTCAAAAAAGAAAGAAACATCTTGGTATAGACTAATAAAGATATTCTACTTCTGAAAAACGATCTGTTGGAAAAATCCAATAAAATTTCAAGGTTTCTTCCCCATTATTTTTTAAAGCATGTTTTGCATTTTTAGATATATAAACAACGTCACCTTTTTTAATTTTTTCAAGTTTACCAGATTTGTTTAATATTCCTTCACCATCTGTAACTACATATATTTCTGCAGGTGAATGATAATGAAGTATTAAGTTTCCACCTGGAGCGATTTCGGCAAAACCAAGTGAAAGTCCAGAGCTCTCAGTAAAATCTGAATCAATTAAAAATTTCCATCTTACACCCGGGTATTTATCTGTTGTTGACCACTCTTGATCAGAAACAGATTTAAGGTTTTTTACAAATATCATGTGAATTAGTAATCACAATTTATTTTTCAGGTTGGTCTAAAAATGATTTCATAGAGTCATCCATCGCTTTATCCCAAGGAGTGTGATGTATTGGTGCAACAGATCCTGTAACTGGTGATGAAAACGATTTATTTCTGTATGTAAGAATATCCTCAACTTTGTGATGTTCCCATTCTTTAAAATGTTTTCTAATTAATTCAAAATCAATTTTAGGATAATCAGACATTTCATGAAGCTCTTTCGTGTATTCTGTTTGAAAATCAATCATTTGATCAGGGTTTTCTAATTTTTCCTCCATTGCAACCCATTTTTTAATATCTTGATCTATTTCTTTGTCGCTAGGTAGTTTAATTTTACCCATTATTACATCTCTTACATACCAAGCCTGGCAGTCAAACATATTAAATGTATGGAATTGGTCCTGCATTCCTAAATAAAAAAAATTATGATTATCTTGCCACACAACACCCTTGTATAACATTGGTGGGTACAATCTGTTTCCAGTTTTTAATTTTAAATCTTCAGATAAAAATGGAAAGTGATGGAGATAACCTGTGCATAAAATCACAACATCAGTTTCTTGTTCGTGACCATCTTTAAAAATTGCTTTATTTCCTTCAAGTTTATCTAGATAAAAAACTTCTTTCATTCCGTTTGGCCATTTAAAGCCCATAGGATTGTGTCTATAACCAATCGTTACACTTTTTGCTCCATATTTGTGACACTGGAGAGCAACGTCTTCTGCAGAGTAACTACTTCCTAAGACAACAATATTTTTACCTCTAAACTCTTCAGCATCTCTAAAATCATGTGAATGCATTATTCTTCCAGGAAATGATTTCATACCTGAATATTCTGGAATAAAAGGAACTGAGAAATGACCTGATGATACGACTACATAATCAAATATGTCTTTTGAAATTTTATTATCTTTTTTATTAACATAAGTAACTTCAAAAACTTTACCATTATATACAGTATTAGTTACACTATGATTAAATTTTACTTTATTTTTAAGATTACCCTTTTTAACTCTACCTAATATATAGTCATATAAAACTTCTCTTGGTGGAAATGATGGAATTGGTTTTTCAAAATGTTCATCAAAAGAATAATCTGCAAATTCTAAACATTCTTTGGGTCCATTTGACCAAAGATATCTGTACATACTATTAGGGACTGGATCTCCATATTGATCAGATCCCGTTCTCCAACTATAGTTCCACAGTCCGCCCCAGTCATCCTGCTTTTCAAAACAAACTATTTCTGGAATTTTTTCTCCTTTTTTTTCAGCTTGCTCAAAAGATCGGAGCATAGATAAGCCACAAGGCCCAGCACCTATAATTGCCACTTTTGTCATTAAATTATCTCCATTTAGAATAAATTTATAAATGTATTTTACTAACAAATTGATGAAAATTGCAATAAATTAATTTTATTATGAAAAATATTTTAGTCATTGGTGGTGGAGCTATGGGATCAGCATTTACAATTCCGTGTCTAGAAAACAATAATAAAGTTGTTATCACTGAACCTTACTCCAAGAGATTTATTAAAGACCTGTCATCAAAAAATAAATTCCACTCATCTTTAAAGATTAAACTTCCGAAAAAATTGAAATTCAGAAGATTTTCTAAAGATTTATTTCAAGAAAAATTTGATTTAATAGTAATTGCTTTAAGTCTTTCAGGAATTGATTTTATTGGCAAAGAACTAAAAAAATTTAAAATAAAAACACCAATCTTAGTACTTACAAAAGGTCTAAAATATGAAAAAAAAAATAAAAAGATTTTAACAATTTCTGAGCAATTAAAAAAAAATTATTATGGAATGAACATTTCTATTTTGAAAGGACCTTGTTTAGCTAAAGAACTTGCAAGGAAAAATCAAACCAGCGTTATTGTGGCTAATAAAAATATAAATATAGCTAAACAAATCGGTAAAATGATTTCTACGAAATATTACTTAACAGAATTTTCTCAAGATATTAAAGGAATTGAAGTTTGTTCTGCAATTAAGAATATTTATTCAATGATTATTGGAGCCGGTCAAAGTTTAAATGCATCATCTAATCTGTTTCAAAAATCAGTAATAGAAATGTGCTATTTAACTAAATATTTTAAAGGTAAAGAGGAAACTACCCTAGGTCTCTCTGGAGTTGGAGATTTATATGTAAGCGCAGCAGGAGGAAGAAACAGCAAAATGGGAAGTTATTTAGGAAAAGGATTTACTTTTAAAATAGCAAAGAAAAGATTTATGCCAAACGATACCGTAGAGGGAGAGCAGCTTGCAAGAGAAATTGCACCATTTATTTTAAAAAAAATTAATAAAAAAAAAATTCCACTAATGATTAATCTGTTAAGAACAATAATTAATAATAAGAAGCTTAAAATTAAAGTTTAAAATAAACCTTCTATTTCGCCTTTTTTATTTAGTTTAATCGAGTCAGCTGCTGGAACTCTAGGTAATCCAGGCATTGTCATTATTGCCCCACAGACAACAACTAAAAATTCGGCTCCTGATGAAAGTCTTATTTCTCTTATTGGTAATGCATGTCCTGTTGGAGCTCCTTTAAGACTTGGGTCAGTTGAAAAACTATATTGAGTTTTTGCAATACATATAGGCAACTCTCCATAACCAGCATCTTCAAAGTTTTTTAGCTGATCTCTAATTTTTGTATCCGCTAGAACTTCATCAGCTCTATAAATCTCTTTTGCAATAGTCTCTATTTTTTTGAAAAGAGGAGTTTTACTTTCATATAAAAATTTAAATTTAAATTCGTTTTTTTCACATAATTCAGCAACATGAGCTGCTAACTCTTTTGTTCCTTCACCACCATTTGCCCAGTGAGTACAAAGGCTGGCCTTAACTCCTAACCCATCACAAAAATCTATTAAAGCTTTTACTTCCTTTTCGGTATCTTTGATAAAATGATTAACTGCTATTGCAACAGGTAAACCAAATTTTTTGACATTTTCTATGTGTCTCTGAAGATTGACTAATCCCTTTTTTAAAGCTTCAACATTTTCATTTTTCAAATCATCTTTTGCCACGCCGCCATGCATTTTAAGCGCCCTTATTGTTGCAACGATAACTACACAACTTGGTTTTAAATTTGATTTTCTACACTTTATATCAAGAAATTTTTCAGCACCTAAATCCGCTCCAAATCCAGCTTCAGTTACCACATAGTCGGCTAATTTCAAACCAGCCTTCGTAGCAATTACAGAGTTACATCCATGGGCAATATTGGCAAATGGTCCACCATGAATTATTGCAGGATTGTTTTCTAATGTTTGAGTTATATTTGGTCTAATTGCATCTTTAAGCAAAACAGTCATTGGACCTTGAGCCTTTAAGTCTTTAGCATAAATAGGTTTTTTTTCTCTTGAATATGCAACTGTAATATTACCAATTCTTTTTTCTAAATCCTCGAGATTATTTGCTAAACAAAAGATTGCCATTATTTCAGAGGCAACTGTAATATCAAAACCATCTTCTCTAGGAAATCCATTTGCTACTCCACCTAAATTGATATTTATTGATCTTAAAGCTCTGTCATTCATATCCAAAACTCTTTTCCAAACGATTCTCCTCACGTCTATATTTAATTTATTCCCCCAATAAATATGATTATCAATTAATGCCGATAAAAGATTATGAGCAGATGTTATTGCATGAAAATCACCAGTGAAATGCAAATTTATTTGTTCCATTGGCACAACTTGCGCGTATCCGCCTCCAGCAGCACCACCTTTCATCCCAAAAGAAGGACCTAAGCTTGGCTCCCTTAAACAAACAATGGATTTTTTTCCAATTTTATTTAATCCGTCATTTAAACCTACTGAAGTAGTGGTTTTGCCTTCACCCGCAGGAGTAGGTGTTATCGCAGTAACTAAAATTAATTTTCCCTCAGGTTTATTTTTCAATGTATCTAGGTACTCCAAGTTTACTTTGGCAATATGTCTCCCCATAGGACTAAAAGCTGAGCTTTCATCTGGCACATCTACTTTAGCTAATATCTTATTGATTGGCTCCATTTTAGCTTCTCTTGCTATTTGGATATCTGATTTTACTTCACTCATTAAAGGTTATTAATAAATTATAAAAAACTTGCCGATTAGTATCTCTTTTTGAAGCCTTTGGAAATATCTAAAAATTATATATAAAAAAAATATGAACTATTTTCATTCATTATTATAAAATTCATTTATGGAAAAATATTCTATATTCAATTTAGTTAAAAAAGCATTTTCAAACCATCAAAACTGGGATTTAGCCTGGAAAGACCCAACACCAAAAAAAGAATATGATGTTGTTATTATTGGAGGGGGAGGCCATGGTTTAGCTACGGCATATTATTTAGCAAAAGAACATAATATCACTAATGTTGCAATAATTGAAAAAGGTTGGATTGGTGGTGGAAATGTAGGTCGAAATACTACCATCATAAGATCAAACTATATGTATGATGAAAATGCTTTATTTAGTGAATTTGGAATGAATCTTTGGAGAAAGATGAGCCAAGATTTAAATTACAATGTAATGTTTTCACCAAGAGGAATTATTAATCTTGCTCACTCAGATGCTCAAATGAATGTTTATGCTAGAAGAGGTAATTCAATGAGATTGAATGGTATTGATGCTGAATTGTTAAATAGAGAGCAGGTAAGAGAAATTATTCCTATGGCGGATTTTTCAGAAAATGTAAGATTTCCTATTTTTGGTGGATTAATGCAACCGAGTGCAGGAACAGCGAGACACGACGCTGTAGCATGGGGATATGCTAGACAAGCAGATTCAATGGGAGTTGATATAATTCAAAATTGTGAAGTGACTGGCTTTGATGTTTCTGGTGGAAAAATTAAGGGTGTTAGAACTTCTCGAGGAGATATTAAAGTAAAAAAAATTGGTTTATGTGTTGCAGGTAGCACAAATATTTTAGCAGAAAAACTTAATATGACAGTGCCTATTGAAACTCATCTTCTCCAAGCATGTGTCTCTGAACCCGTCAAACCAGTCTTAGATAGAGTAGTTACTTTTGGTGCTGGACACTTTTATATAAGTCAATCTGATAAAGGTGAAATGGTAATGGGTGGAGATTTAGATGGTTATAATAGTTATGCGCAAAGAGGAAATTTACCAACACTTCAACATGTTTTAACTGAAGGAATTGCGATGATGCCGTTCTTAAGTAAATTAAAAATGCTTAGAACTTGGGGTGGAATAATGGATATGTCAATGGATGGATCACCTATAATTGATAAAACTCATATAGAAGGTTTATATTTAAATTGTGGATGGTGCTATGGTGGTTTTAAGGCTACACCAGCATCAGGTTGGACTTTTGCGCATACTATTGCGCAAGACAGAGTTCATGAATTAAATGCCGGATATAGTTTAAATAGATTTAATTCAGGTCAATTATTAGATGAAAAGGGACTTGGCACAAAAACTTGGATTTCATAAATGCTTTATATTAAATGTCCACATTGTGGATGGAGATCACAAAATGAATTTTCATATGGCGGAGATGCTAGCGTTATTAGACCAGAGCTAAATAAAAAAGTATCAGATCAAGACTGGGATAATTTTGTTTACAATAGAAAAAGTTTAAGAGGCAAACATTGGGAATTATGGCAACATTTATCAGGTTGCCGACAATGGATAAAAGTTGAAAGAGACACAGCAACACATGAAATTTTTAATACGCTTAAAGCCAATGAGGATATTTCATAATGGTGCAAAGCTTTAGATTAGAAAATTTAGGTTTAATTAATAGAGATAAAAAACTTTCATTTAGATTTAATGGAAAAGCCTATTATGGTTATGAAGGAGACACACTTGCTTCGGCATTGCTAGCAAATGGAATTCATTTAATAGGTAGAAGCTTCAAATATCATAGACCCAGAGGTTTTTTTGGAGCAGGAGTTGATGAACCTTATGCAATTGTTCAGTTATACAGAAACGGTGAAACAGAGCCAAATGTAAAAGCTACGGAACAAGAGCTTTTTGAAGGACTAGAAGCAAAAAGTGTAAATTGTTGGCCAAGTGTCAATTTTGATATTGGAGCAATAAATAATTTTCTAAAAATATTCCTTCCAGCTGGATTTTATTACAAAACATTTATGTGGCCAAAAAGTTTTTGGTACAAAGTTTATGAACCATTTATTAGAAAAGCAGCAGGTCTGGGGGTGGCTTCTATAAAGCATGATAAAGAGAGATACGAACATAAATATGAATATTGTGATTTATTAATCGCAGGCTCAGGACCGTCTGGTTTAGCAAGCGCTTATGCTGCAGCAAAAAATGGAGCCCGAGTTATACTAGCTGAAGATAAAGCAAGATTTGGTGGAACACTTCTAACAAGTGAAGTTAATATTGGAAATAAATCAGGCAGAGAATGGGCAGATGGAATTATTTCAGAACTAAAAGAAATGCCAAATGTGGTTGTCAAAAATAGATCACAAGTATTTGGTTATTACGATCATAATATGCTGGTGATGTCAGAAAGAATAAGCGATCACTTACCAAAGACAAAAAAATTTCATCCAAAACAAAAACTTTGGTATATTAGAGCAAAAGAAGTTCTTATATCATCTGGATCAATTGAAAGACCTTTGGTTTTTGGAAATAATGATACACCAGGAGTAATGCTTTCGTCAGCAGCAAAAGAGTATCTTAAAGTTTATGGGGTTTTGGTAGGCAGAAAACCTTTAGTATTTACTAATAATGATAGTGGTTATGAAACTGCAATTGAATTTAAAAAGAATGGTATTGATCCAATTATTTTAGATACAAGAAAAGATCCTCATTCTGAAATAGTTGATGAAGCAAAAAATTTAGGAATAAAAATTAAGTTTTCTTATGTGGTTGTAGCTGCTCAAGGTTATAAAAAAGTAAAATCAGCTGATATTGCTAAAATTTCAGATGATAAAGAGCAGCTTGGAAAAATTGAAAATATAAAATGTGATTGCATATGTGTTTCAGGTTTTTGGACACCTACAATTCATCTGGCATCACAATCAGGAAACAAAACAAAATTTAATGAAAATATTGATGCATTTGTGCCAGGAATATCAAAACAAAAAGAAACAACCTTAGGTGCTGCAAATGGAACTTATACTTTAGATGAGACTTTAAAAAGTTCATTTGAAACTGCTCATAAACTATCAAAGCAAATTACTAATAATGACAACAAAATTTCTTTTCCAAATGTTGTTGAAAAAAAATCAACTATTCATGATAAATTTTGGTGTGTACCACTTCCAAAAGGAAAAAATTACAAACGTTTTTTAGATTTTCAAAATGATGTTGCAGTTTCAGATATTGAAATTGCGTTAAGAGAAGGTTATCGATCAATTGAGCATGTGAAAAGATATACCACTCTTGGTATGGCAACTGATCAAGGGAAAACTAGTAATCTTAATGGTTTACAATTAGTATCCAAAATAGAAAATAAAGTTGTACCAGCGGTAGGTCACACAACATTTAGACCTCCGTATACACCAGTTTCTATAGGCGCAATTGTTGGAAGAGAAGTTGGAAAACATTCAAAGCCAACAAGAAAATCTCCAATGCATTCATGGCATGTAAAAAATAATGCGGTATTTGTTGATGCGGGTGTGTGGTTAAGACCTAGATATTACAAGCTAGGAGATGAAAATTTATTTGAAGGATCAAAAAGAGAAGCAAAAAATGTGAGAACAAATGTAGGCGTTTGTGATGTGACTACATTAGGGAAAATAGATATCAAAGGCCCAGATGCTGCAGAACTGCTTAATAGGGTTTATTCCAATGCTTGGTTAAAGTTGCCAGTGGGTAAAGCAAGATACGGTGTGATGTTAAGAGAGGATGGAATTGTTATGGACGATGGAACAACCACAAGAATTTCTGAAAATCATTATCATATGACAACTACCACCGCACAAGCTGCGAATGTTCTTTCACATTTGGAATATTATTTACAACTAGTATGGCCAGAGTTAAATGTAAATGTGGTTTCAACGACAGAACAATGGGCAGGAGCTGCAATCGCTGGACCAAAATCAAGAAATTTATTACAAAAACTATTTCCAAATTCTGATGTATCAAATGAAGGCTTACCTTTTATGGGTTTCACGGAAGGAGATTTGTTTGGAGTTAAGGCTAGAATTTTTAGAATTTCATTTTCTGGTGAGCTTGCATATGAAGTAAACGTTGAGTCTGATAATGGAAACTTTATGTGGGAAAAAATTATGGAAATTGGTGAGGAATTTAAAATCCAACCATATGGTACAGAAGCTTTATCAACTCTAAGAATTGAAATGGGACACGTCGCAGGATCTGAGCTTGATGGAAGAACAATACCTTATGATAATTCACTTGAAGGATTATTAAGTAAAAAGAAAGATTTTATAGGTAAAAGATCATTATCTAGAGAAGCATTTATAGCTGAAGATAGACAAAAATTGGTTGGTGTAGTTCCTTTAGATAAAAAAACAAGTATTCCAGAAGGATCACATTTAGTAAAAGATTCTAATGCACCATTACCAAACCCAAAATTAGGATATATATCTGCTTCTTGTTGGAGTGTTGAACATGATAATCCATTTTCTTTAGCAATTATTAAAGATGGAAAAAATATGATTGGCAAAAAATTATTTGTGATGTCTCCACTTAAAAATAAAGTAATTCCAGTTGAGATAGTTTCGTCACATTACGTTGATCCAAAAGGTGAAAGGGTTAGATCATGAGTTTAATATCAGCGTTAACAAATGTTCATTTAATAGGTCAATTTGGCGATCATGAAGGTAAAAATGAAAATGATATTTTAAAAATTTCAGAAACAAAAAATTTACTTATAGTTCAAATAGTTCAGTATAAAAATTCTAAAGTTTCAATTGAAAGTATTGATATTGATGGTTTGAAACTCAAAGATGAACCATTACGCATAGTAAATAATAATGATACTAGAATATTGTGGAATGGGCCAAAAAATTGGCTTTTAGTTTCAAAAAAAAAAGATTTACTGAAAAATATTTTAAAAAGTTTTCAAGAAATAGATTTTGCTGTAACAGACCTATCTCATTCAAAAGCTATAATTGAAATAGAAGGACAAGAAGTTAAAGAAGTTTTAAAAAAAGGTTGTCCTTTTAATTTTAATACTTTAGGAAAAAATAACTCAATAAATTCCACTTACAATGGAATAGCATTCACAGTAGATATGCTTGATGATAATCCTGATAAAGTAAGATTATTTGCTTTAAGAAGCTTTGGTGAGTCTTTGTATCACTCTATTACTGATGCATCTTTAGAATTTGGTTTTAAATCAGTATAACAATCTTTAATCTCGTGTAGCAATATAAACACCAATTGTAGTTATAAGAAATCCAATAAGATCTGTATTAGTCAAATTTTCATCTAAAAAAAGCCAAGCCATAAAAGCAGATGTGGCTGGAATTAGGAAAAAAATTGAAACCGTCTTGCTTGCTGAGTTATTTTTTATTAAATACATTAATATTGTAAAAGCACCAAAAGATACTAAAAATATTTGATGGCTCATTGCAATTATAAATGTTTGTGTAAAATCAATATAAGGTTTTGCAAAAAAAATTATGATTATTATATGAAAAGTAACCCCTCCTAGAGCTTGATACATATTGCTTATTGATAGTGGTAAATTATTACTTAGTTTCTTTTGCCAAATAGTTGATGATGTAATTGCAATTAAAGCTATTATGGTTGCAATTAAACCAATCATTGGAATTTTTGACCCGATATCCAAACCAAGAACTAGAACTGCACCTGAGAAGCCCAATAAAACGCCAATCCATTGTTTAACGGTTACCTTCTCATTCAATATTGGCCCACTTAAAGCATTTGTTAAAATTGGCTGAAGAGTAACAATTAGTGCAGCAATACCAGTAGGCATTCCCTTTGAAATTGAAAAAAAAACACCACCTAAATATAAACCATGAAAAAGAACACCACTAAAAAAAGATTCTAGAAAATGTTTTTTATTTATTAAAATTTTTTGTTTTGAGTAAAGTGAAAATAAAAAAAAACCAATAGTTACAATTGAAAATCTAAAAGCTAGGGCCGAAAAAGGGTCGCTGTTATCTATTAATGGCTTAGTTGTTATAAATGCAGAGGACCAAAGAATAACAAATATAAATGGAAATATTTTTACCATTTCGTCTTATAAACCATAATTAACTGATTTTTTGCTTAATTTTGTACCTAAATTGGACTCTTTATTATTTGAGCCAACTATGCAAATCACCTAAGGTGCGGACATGATTAGTAGGTATGTAAAAATTGTTTTAATATTAACCTCGTTTTTATTTACAACTGGGTTTTTTCCTGTCGTAGCTATTATTGGGCCTGCTACAACTATATTTACTTCAGGTAATGTTTATAAAGCAACTGCTCAATTCATAATTGATCAAAGTATTAAAAAAAAAACAGGAAAAAATTCACTTACGATAGTTAAAGAAGAAATAGAAGAAAAACAATCTGAAAAAAATTTAAAAAAAGAATTAAGAAAATTAGTCGAAAAGAGAATTAATATTGCAAGACAAAAGCTTGATTTACAAAAAATTAATCAATAATTTTTAAAGTAATTAGTTTCTCTTGTTTACTCTCTTTACACCATAATTCATAACTTTCACACATTCTCCACAAATGGTCAAATGCTCTCTGGGAAATTTCTAATGGAAAATGACTTTTTGCATAGTATAAATCTGGAAATTGAATAAGCTGTTTAATCATCATATCTTTTTGAACTTTCAATAATTTTAGAGTTTCATCGGGTATTTTCTTTTTTGTATTTTGATCTATAAAATTATTTTTTTTTAATTCATCAAACCATTTATTATGAAATTTACCACTACTTATTTTTTTGTAAATTTCAGATCCGATAAAACTATCAATTGCATCTATATTAGAAAAGCCTATGTTATCTTTTTTTATTTTTGAAATTTCAGAATAAATAATTTCTGCAACAAATAACATATATGGCCTTTCTTTAAGTGCCATTAATTATCTTTTGTACTTTTTCATTGCAGCATGAGCTAGTATCAGATTTGGATCTAAAAAAATTTTTGACTTTTTGATATTTTCAAATGACTTAAAAGCAAAAATTGCAATTGGTAATTCTGTACAACCCAGAATTATTTTTTTACATTTTTTTTTTACCAAAAAATCAATTGCTGGTTTAATAGCTTTGCTAGCATTTTTAACTTTTCCCATTTTAACAAGTTTAATAGCTTTATTGACAGATTTTTTTTGAATTAAAGAGTTTGGAAAAATAAGCTTATATTCTTTGTCATAATATTTATTATATACCCCAGTTCTTAAAGTCCCTTCCGTTGCAAGTAGACCGATTGATGAATTTTTTTTACATTTTTTTTGCGTATGATTAAATACTTCTTTTGGCATATTGATAATTGGTAATTTTATTTTCTTTTTTAAGTCGTCGTACCAGTAGTGAGCAGTATTGCAAGGGACTACAATAAATTTACATTTACTTTTTTTAAGGAGCTGACAACCTTTTAATAAACTTTTTAGAACTAAATCATATTTTTTTTTACTTTGATTGTTTACAAATCTATTTGATAGATTTCTTGTATGAATACCAATTGACTCTGGTCTTCCAGGAATATTTGCTTTGTTATAAAGTAAAAACAGAGGATATTCTTGATCAATCTTACCTCTATTTAAAATTGCAAGTTTATTACAGAAGTCGAGCCCAGCTTGTGTGCCCATTCCCCCAAGAATACCAATCATATCTTTTTAATATATTAAAGAATTGTTTATTGGCTACAAAAAAATAAGTTCTCTTTAGAGGACTTAAAATAAGTTGTAGCCAATAAATGATATTGTGAAAATTATGCAGTTTTTAAGTTAACTGCTGAAGGACCTTTAGGACCATCTTCAACATCGAAAGTCAAAGCTTGACCCTCATCTAAACCGTTCATACCAGCATCTCTTACAGCTGAAACATGTACAAACACATCTTTTTCTTTATCTTCTCTTTCAATAAAACCAAAACCTTTGGTTGGATTGAACCATTTTACTTTTCCTTGTAGACTCATATTTATCTTCTTACTATTTGTTATATTAATTTATTACTTATAATTAAGTAACAAAAGCTTTCTTTAGAAAATAAATAGTTTTGTCAACAAAATTGATTAGTAGACAATTTTTTTAATTTTAACTGTTGTTTAAATGTTTAGTGAAATACAAGGAATTTATATCCTCTTTGTAATGGGCAAATGGCGGACAAGGTTTAAATCCACTATAATTAAATAATTTTCTTGCAGGGGCAAAAAATTTACCTGCTCCAGTTTCAATACTCAATCTTTTAATTTTAAGATTTATAGCTTTACTAATTAGATCGTTTATGACTTTAATTCCATTACCTTTGCCTCTAAAATCGTCATGCACCCTTATAGATTTAAATTCACCATGATCTTTATCTAAAAACTTTAAAGCGCCACAACCCATTAGATGATTATCTTCCCACAAACTCCAAAATTTTATTGATGGATCTTTAAGTCCGGGAATATCCAACACATGGGTACTACCCTCTGGTGAAGCAGCTCTCAACTCTATGAAATGTTTTTCTAATAGTTGATTAACTTTAGGATGATCAAAATTACCTTCTATTGATTTAAGCATTTACTCTAAAATTGTTAGATGACCCATTTTCCTTTTTTCTTTAATATCTTTTTTTAGATAATCGAAAAAAAATTGATTATCTTTTAATTTCAAACCCTCTCTATATGGAATAATTTGATTTCCGATGAGGTTTATCATTTTTGCGTTTGATAATTTTTTAATAGGAACTTGTTCCAAAGAACATACAGCCCTAACATGATTTTCGAACTGACTAACATTATAAGCATTAATTGTTAGGTGACCCGAATTGTGTACTCTTGGAGCAATCTCATTTACATAAAGATTATCATTTCGATCTATAAAAAATTCAATACATAGTGTTCCAACATATTTCAATTCTTCTGCAATGAGGACTGCCCATTCTTTAGATTGATCAAAAATTTTTTTACTAATTTCAGCAGGTATTTTTGAGTGTTTTAAAATTTGATTTTCATGAGTATTTTCAACTGGTTCATAAATCTCATACTTATTGTTTTTAAATCGAGTAACAATTATTGAAATTTCTTTTTTTAATTTTACTAATTTTTCCAAAATATATTCATTATCAAAATTGATATTCAAAGAGGAAATTTCTTCGATATTTTTAATTGGAAATTGTCCTTTTCCATCATAGCCCATAGTAGTAGTTTTTAATATGCCAGGTAAAAAATCTCCTAAAGGTAATAGATCTTCTTTTCTTTCAATATACACATATCTTGTAGTTCTTATATTAAGCTTGTTTATAAAATCTTTTTCAGCTAATCGGTGTTGAATTAATCTGTTTACAGATGGTTTAGGTAAAACAGTTTTAAGTTTATTCAATTCATTTAAAGTTTCGAATGGAATGTTTTCGAACTCATAAGTAATGATATCCACTTTTTTAGCAAAATCATTTATTTTCTCATTATTGTCATACTCTGCGTAAATGAAATCATCACAAAAATTTTTTGCTGGGGCTTCTTCGTCATTACAATAAATAACTGTTTTAATATTTAATTTTTTAGCAGCAACTGACAACATACTTCCTAGTTGACCACCTCCAAGTATACCGAGTGTAATTTGTGACATTATTTAGGATTTTTTTTTACAGATTTGGTTTGAGATAATCTCCAACTTTTTAGTTTATTTTTAACCTTTGAATTATTATTTCCAATAATTGATGCTGCTAAAAGAGCAGCATTAATTGCTCCATCTTCACCAATTGCAAGAGTGCCTACCGGTATTCCTTTAGGCATTTGAGCTATTGATAGCAAGCTGTCCAATCCTTTTAATTTTTTACTTTCAATAGGCACACCCAACACCGGTAATGGAGTTAAAGAAGCAATCATGCCAGGTAAATGTGCAGATCCACCAGCGCCTGCAATAATGACTCCTATATTCTTTTTTTCAATATTAGATGCATATTCATACATTCTTTTAGGTGTTCTATGAGCAGAAATTATCCTTGTTTCGAACAAAACTCCTAAATTTTTTAGAGTTTTTTCGCATAATTTCATGATTTTGTAATCGGACTGACTGCCCATTACTATTGATACTTTAAGTGATTTATTTTTGTTCATGATGATTGTAAAACTTTATTTCAAAATATACTAAAAATATCAATAAAATTAATAGAAATTAAAAATACATATTGATATGGTTATTCAATCAACACATGAATTTTAGAATAGATAACCTTCAATATTGTAAGTGGTCACGAAAAATTTTCGAGATTAACAAAGAAGCCAATCTAGATGCAGTCCATGTGACTATAGTTTATCATGAAGATTACGACGAGCTGCTCTTAGAAATAAAGAAGTGGGAAAAATTATTTAATGAAAATTCAGACCTAATTTTTTTGGGTAGTGATTTTAATGATATTGAAAAAGCACATAAAGAAAATAAGACTGCAATTTTTTTTGGCTTTCAGAATTGTTCACCTATCGAAGATAATGTTAATTTAATTGAAAGGGTACATGAACTTGGTTGTAGATTTATGCAACTTACATATAATAACCAATCTTTACTTGCAACAGGGTGTTATGAAAAAATAGATAGTGGTGTTACCAATTTCGGTAAGGAAGCCATAAAAGAAATGAATAGAGTTGGAATAGTTGTCGACATGTCTCATTCAGCAGAAAAAAGTACTTTCGATGCAATTGAGTTCAGTGAAAAACCTATTGCAATTACACATGCAAACCCAATTTTTTGGCATGCTGCAAAAAGAAATAAATCTAATGATTTGATAAAGACTTTAGGAGAAAGTGGAGGAATGTTGGGTTTATCTTTATACCCACATCATTTAAAAAATAATACCAATTGCACACTGGAAAGTTTTTGTGAAATGACAGCAAGAACTGCAGAAATCATGGATGTAAAAAATATTGGAATTGGATCAGATCTTTGTTTAGAGCAACCGGATAGCGTAGTTGAATGGATGAGGAATGGTACATGGACTAAAAGTAAAAATTATGGCGAGGGATCAAAAAATAAACCTGGCTTTCCAAAACAACCAGAATGGTTTGCAGATGCCAGAGGTTTTAAAAACCTAGAAAATGGATTAAAAAAGGTGGGATTTTCTGAGGATGAGACTAATGGGATACTTGGAAATAACTGGTTTAATTTTTATAAAAATATTTAAATGCAAGTTCAATTAAGAAGCCCTAATACTATAATGAAATTGTCTAGACTTGGATCCTTTCATCAATCAAAATTATCTTTTTTAAGAAGTTTCTTAGATGAGTTTAAAGATTGGGAATATAAAAGAGATTTATTTAGTTTGGATGAACTTGGATATGGCACAGCAGTATATTCTTTTAAAAAAAAAGATAGAATTTATTCCTTAGTATGTTTCGCAAATAAAATAGATGATGGGGAAAGATCTGATAGGGTTATTGCAACTAAATGGGATGCTGCATTTACTTTACACGATGGAGTTCCGTCTAAAAAAGATATTGAAAGATTAAGAAATGAAGTTCCTAAGCAAGAAGTAGGTAGACTATCATATAAAGAGCTTACTCTTTCAAGAGCCAACAAGTCAGTAAGGGTATTTAATCATGTTGTTGAAAGTTTAAGTAATGGCTACCAACCAGATTTAAATCTTTTAGAAAAAGTAGGATATCTTTATAGAACTACAGCAGTTTATGGATCTGGTAAATTTGGTTTAGCTGACAGGTTTAGAATTAAAAATAGAGAAGAAATTAATGGTCCATTCAGACTGGAGATGATGTTAGTTTACTTAGTAAGACAATTTACTTTTGATCAAGTAAATCATGTTGCAAAATCTAAAAATCCTAAAACGGCAGTGGAGCTTGATCCTAAAATTTGTAAAAAATTAGGTATTGGTAATTCTACAGGGCTAGGAATGGCACCATTTATTGTAAATCATCCTACACTATTAAATAATTGGATTATGAGTAGAGAAATTGCACTTAAAAAAATAAGAGAAATAAAAAAAATAAACTCAAATGAAATTCAAGTATTTAAAGATAGTCTAAGAAAATCAATTAAGAATATTACAAGTTGGAATTCTGAGAGCGAATATCAAAAAAAAAAAATTAATTCTCTTTTAGAGGATGTTCAAAAATTTTTGAAATTTATTGAAACTAAATTTAATTTTGAAATAGATTATCCATTTAATGAAATTTATTTATGGATAGAAGAAAAAACTTGTAATGAATGTATAGAGTATATTGCTTCAATGATGCTTGAACCTTTTGATTACATAGTCAAACCTTTAGTCAATCAGATGAGCTCAGAGGAAGATAAATATTTTACTATTCCTACAGATCGTAACGTTGAGGATTTAAGAAACATAATTGAAAAAAGGTATCCAGATATACTTAAAATTAATTTTACAAAAAAAGAAAATAATAAAAACTTTTGGTTTATTTCAAAAAATAAAGAAGAACCTAGGTATGCTGATAGATTTGAGGAAACTGGCTCAAATTTAGAACAACCATTGGCAATTGCAAGAGATATAAAAAAACTTCACAGTCAACTCATGGTTTCAAAAAATAGTTTAACTATCGATAAGTTCTTAGCTCAAAATAATGATCTAAGACACGTTGTAAGAAGAGCATTTATTATTGAAAAATTTCCGTATTCTGAAATCCAAGATAATACAATTGGTAAAAATGTAATTCCAATTGATATGTTAAGATTAAAATTGTCTTTTTTTGGTGCCTTAAAATTTGATCCGAGATCAGATAAATGGCTAAGAATTTGTATGTTTCAAGGTGCGCCACTTCCAAATGAGTTAAAAAATTTTGATCAGCAATGGATTTATAATTCCTAAATAAAAAAAAATGAAATCATTAAGCGAAATAGACACAACCTCTAAACGAGCAAGTAGGGCTGCAGGTTATTCATGGGGTGTAGCAGAAGAAATTGGAAAAAATATTCGTCTTTTAGAACTGTTTGGTCTCGAAGGTATAAAGACATTGAATCAATATTATAGTGTAAAAGATAAAGAAAAATTTTCTAATTTGAATTTAATAATCGAAAATAATATATCTGACAAATATCCATACTGTCCGATCATATTAGGAATAAATTTTCTCGATCAAATAAGAACTCTTGAAAAGTTTGAAAAAATTACATTTAATAAAATATCCTTTCCTCTTCTTCTTTTACCTTTTTTAAGCAGAAGTTCAGAAATAATTGGTAAAAAAATTAATCTAAAGTTTGATAAAATTAAGTTTTTATTAAACCTCAATGTTAATATTTCTTCCAATTTATTAGATAAAAATTGTCCAGAAATTGCTAGTAATGTTGAAATTAATATTATTGAAAACAAAGATAATTTTACTGAGCAAGAATGGAAAAGTTTATACAAGCTTTCCGAGGAAACATTTGTTGAAGAGACAGAAAGTTTAAAACAGGGAGCTGCTGGAGCAGGGCTTACTGATAATGACTAAAGAAATTGAAAAAATCCCTGTTAAAGAAGAAAATATTAAAGACTTAAATGATATTTGTGATGAATGTAAAAAAATAGATGAAAGTGTATCTCAAAATTTAATATTAACAGGATTTAAAATTTGCAAATCGTGTAGAGTTTCAAAAACAATTTATCCAATTTAGATACTGTTAATTGGCAAAGCATTCATTCTACTCATTACAAAAGACAATGATAAAAAAGCAATTATTAAAAATGATAAAAATACGATTCCAAATGATTTTAAATTAGACTTTAGACTTAGAATTTGTTTAGTTGAAATTATTAAAGCTGCAAAAATCCAAAATTGAGTTAGAAAAATAATTGGAATCATTAACTCAGGTGTGACGGCAAAAAAACGAAGTAATCCTGGTGCATGTGCGAAACCAACTGCGGTTAAAACTTTCTTAAATGTAACTTTTGTTTGTTTGTCCGGAAAGAGTTTTACACCAATTACATAAATGAACATTCCCCAAATTAACCATGTTAAAATTGCGGTAAGCCCTGACATTGCAACTGCTGTTTTAATTATTGTATTTGCCGCTACAGCACCAGCGATGCCATCAAGTATCATTATTAATCCTGCAAAATAAATTGCAGCTTCACCAAAATTTTTATTATCGCTATATAGCGTTTTATCTAATTTAATTGACTTAAATATTATATTTAAAAATTCACCAAACATTATTTTTTATCATTTTTTTGCTCTTTATAAGAAACAACTATTGGAAAAACTATTAATGCAATTGCTATAATAATGCAAACTGCTATTAGAAAACTTTTTGTCATTTTATAAGGGGAGCATATCACTCCCCTTTCAAATAAATTTAACCCTTTACAACTTCCCTTGTATTTGCGTTGAAAGACTCTTTAAATGGAATATCCACTACCACAGCATCGACTGGTTGACCTGCTTTAACAGAATATTTTTCAGGTAAATGAACTTTAAATTTAGTCCCAACTTTACCTTTTGGAAATCCATTCGCATTTAATGTTCCGTCGAAAGGTACATAACCCATTGCAATATTAGTCTTTTTCTCAGGATGATACCAAGGAGATGTAACAAATCCTACAGGATCTCCTCCATCCGCATTTGAGATTAACCAAAAATCTGGAGCATAGTCTTCAATTGGTTTTCCTCCCAATTCTAGACCAACTAATTGAAGCTTATAAGGTTTCTTCCCAGCTTTAACCTCATCTTTCATTTTTTCAAGAGCAGCTTTACCAACATAATCTGCTTTCTTGTTCCACTCACCTTTACCTGAAAGTGAAACTTGATAGCCTAAATTACATTGAAATGGATTATGTTGTTGGTCCATATCTTGTCCCCAAGAAAGAATTCCTGCTTGAATTCTTCTATGGTGAGCGGGAGCAATTACCATTAAATTATGTTTTTTTCCTGCATCAAGAACAGCATTCCACATATCTTCAGCATACATTGTTGCATTTCTTAAATATATTTCATATCCAGCTTCACCAGAAAAACCTGATTGGGAAATAACACAACTTCTTCCACCAACCTTAACTTCTGCTAAACCATAAAATGGCATATTATCAAAATCAACCTGATCACCACAAAGATCTTTCATTAAAGCTTTTGATTTAGGACCTTGAATTTGTACTGGACAAGCATCTATTTCTTCAACTGTACAATTAAATCTTTGATCAGCATTTACACCTTGAAGATACATACCAATGTCAGAGTCAGATAATGAAAACCAAAATTCATCCTTAGAAATTCTTAAAAGAATTGGATCATTTAAAACTCCACCATACGCATTACATAAAATAACATACCTTGCTCTCATAGGAGAAATTTTTGTTGCATCTCTTGTTATTACGTAATCTGTAAATTTTTCTGCGTCTGGACCTTTAACTCTGATTTGTCTTTCAACAGCAACGTTCCACATAGTAACATGATTTACAATTGCATCATACTCAACCATTGCTCCACCATCTTCTGGTTTCACATAACCTCTTGGGTGATAAATACGATTATAAACAGTTGCTCTCCAGCAACCAGCCTGCATTGATAAATGCCAATAAGGTGATTTTCTTACCCTTGTTGAAATCAACATTTCTACTTTTGTAGGACCACTTTGTCTTAAATTATATGGCACTTCACGATCTGATTGATCAACTGAAGTAACATGTTTTAGTTTAGTATAGTCAAATTCTTTAGACATAACTATTCTCCTTCAACCACTTGTTAGTTTCCTTCAAGCCGCCGAATGTATAAATGTGGAAAAAATCAGTATGCGATTTAACTTTCCCAATTAAATCATTAGGGTCTTTAGGTTTCAATAAATCTAACGCCTTACTAAAATTAGACTTAAGAAAGTTAAGGGAATTTTTTGCTCCTACAATATTAGCAAATTTTATTAAGCTAGTTATTTTTAGAGGTCCAGTAATTCCCACATGCACTGGTACGCTTTGTTTAGATATAAAATCTATGATTGGCTGAGGATCAAGCAACCATTGAGTTACTATATAATCAGCATAAGGCTTTTTATCAATCATAGCTTTTTCTAAATCTGAGTCGGATATATCAGGACTCCCCTCTGGGTGTCCAGCAATTCCTATCTTCATTTTTTCAAAATAACCAGTCTCCAAAAGTTGAAACGAGCTATCAAATTTTCCTAACGGTTCTCTACCACCACCTATAATTAAAGCTTGTTTAACTCCACCATCTTTACATCTATCGACATAATCTTTTAGCTCATCTTCGCTGTGCATAGATCTGGCCGGAAAATGTGGAACAGGGTTAAATCCTTTTTTAACTAGCTCAATTGCTTTTTTAGCAGTCTCTTTATAATCTCCACCTGGTAACATTGTAATGTAAACATCACTTACCTTTGGGACTGTCTCAAGGTCTGTATTTGGTCCGATTTCTAGAGAAAAGTTCATTTTTTGAGATCATTATCTAATTTGAAAATCCTGTCAAAGAAATTCAACAATTATCCAAAACGAAATTTGTTGCTTAAAAATAACCTCGTGATAATTTTTTTTGTGGATCAGAATCTTAAAAATTTACCTCTTTCAGAAATACTAGATATTGATAAATTAAATAATGTAGATAAGCCGATAGAAGTGGCTAATGGCTTACCAAATGAGTGCTACACAAATGCCAATTATTTAGCTCATGAAAGAGAGAAGATTTTTTTCAATAAATGGACAGTGGTTGGCGTTGGAAGCTCGATTCCAAAAATTGGAGATGTTAAACCATACAATCTACTCGGGATTCCTTTAATTTTGATTAGAGATAAAGATATGAAGATTCGAGTATTTCATAATGTATGTAGCCACAGAGGATTTAAGCTTCTAGACAAAGCATGTACCCTTAAAAATGTTATTAGATGCCCTTATCACTCTTGGACTTATGACTTTAAAGGAAATCTAGTAGCAACTCCTCATATTGGTGGTTTGAATAATCATCAACATAAAAAATTTGATAAAACCAAAAGCCATTTAAAAGAAGTTCGAACTAAAATTTGGATGGATATTATCTTTGTTAATATAAATTCCAATGAAATCGATTTTGATAATTATATTAAACCACTTGAAGAAAGATGGTCTAATTTAATCAATAAAGAAGATCAGAAATTGATAGTACACTCAAATGATTATGGTTACTTTAGTTTAGAAGTAAAATGCAATTGGAAGTTTGCGATTGAAAATTATTGTGAAAGCTATCATTTGCCTACAATTCACCCAGAGTTAAATAAAGTTTCTAATATTAACGATCATTATCACATCGAAGGATTGCCAAATAGATTTGCTGGTCAAGGAAGTGAAAAATATGAACAACTTATCAAGGGAAATAAAAAATTTAAAACATTTTCAAATTGGGATAAAGATAAATTAAAAAATTCAGAATATATTGCCTTATTTCCAAATGTAATGATTGGATTGCACGTTGATCATTTTTATGTTTTTTGGTTAGAACCTTTAGCAATGAATAAGACTAAAGAACATATGCAGATGTACTATGTTGGAAGTGAAAGTGCAAATGGAGAGTATTTGAAAGAATTGAGAAAAGAAAATTCAAGATTTTGGAAAGATGTAATGTTAGAAGATATAAGTGTGATTGAAGGAATGCAAGATGGAAGAAATTCACCTTTTTATAATGGGGGAAACTTTTCTCCAATAATGGATCAGCCGACTCATCAATTTCATAAATGGGTAGCCAATAATTTAATATAGTATGAAAATAATTTTAATAATGGGATTACCTGGTTCAGGAAAAACAACTTTAGCAAATGAACTAGGCCCAATGCTTAATGCAAAAAGATTAAATGCAGATGAAGTAAGAAAAAAAGCTAATGATTGGGATTTTTCTGAAGAGGGAAGAAAAAGACAAGCCAAAAGAATGGCAGACTTTGCAATTAAATTAAAAGAAGAAGGCAACTTTGTTGTTGCTGATTTTATTTGTCCAACTCCTGAAGCAAGAAGTTTATTTCCAGCAGATTTCGTCATTTGGGTTGACACAATAAAAGAAGGAAGATTCGATGATACAAATAAAATGTTTGTAAAACCTGATAAGTATGACTTTCAAGTTACAACTCAAGATGCTAAAAATTGGGCACCAAAAATATTAAAGGAGATAAAATAATGACTTATGAATGGGACAATAAAAAACCAACAGCACAAATGCTAGGAAGATGGCAACCATTTCATGACGGACATTATACTTTATTTAAAGAGATTATAAAAAAGACTGGTCAAGTTTGTATTCAAATTAGAGATGTTCAGGGAGTTGATGACAATCCATTTGATTTTGAAACTGTTAAAAAGAATATTGAAGATAGATTAAATCCTGAGTTTGAAGGACGTTTTAAAATTATCATGGTGCCAAATATTACAAATATTTGTTATGGCCGAGGTGTAGGATATAAAATTGAGGAAATTGAACTTTCAAAAGAAATTCAAGAAATCTCAGCTACAAAAATTAGAGCAAAGATGAGAAAAGAAGGAAAACTTAAATAACCCTCAATGAATATTAAAGTTGTCAATCAAGGAAAAGATATCTCAAGAGTAATAATTAACGATCCTAAAACATATAACTCTTTATCAACAAAAAATCTTCTTGATTTAATTAAAGTTTTTAAAGAACTTGATA
Organism: uncultured Pelagibacteraceae bacterium; assembly: GCA_902596045.1. Lineage (GTDB taxonomy): Bacteria > Pseudomonadota > Alphaproteobacteria > Pelagibacterales > Pelagibacteraceae > Pelagibacter. The sequence goes on along the minus strand of CACJSJ010000015.1, from coordinate 3,198 downwards.
AGGATAAAAAAGTTAAGGTAATAATTCTTGAGGGAGCTGGAAAAGGATTTAGTGCTGGCCATAATTTAAAAGAGGTAAGAGGGTTAAAAAAAAAAGAAAAATATCAAAAATTATTTAGCCTTTGTTCAAAATTAATGATCCAAATCGTTGAAGGAAGAAAACCGGTTATTGCTAAAGTTCATGGTGCTGCTTACGCAGCCGGATGTCAATTAGTTGCAAGTTGTGATTTAGCTTACAGTACAAAAGATGCTTTATTTGCCACACCTGGAGTAAACATTGGTTTGTTTTGTAGTACACCAATGGTGGCAGTTAGCAGAAAAATTAACAGGAAACCCATGATGAAAATGTTACTTACTGGAGAACCTATAAAAGCAAATTATGCAAAAGAAGTTGGATTAATTAATGATTGTTTTTCAAAAACAAAATTGAATAGTGAAGTATTAAAAATTGCTAAAAAGATTGCCTCAAAATCTAATCTTACAATTAAAATTGGTAAACAAGCTTTTTACAAACAATTAGAAATGCCCTTGAGAAAAGCTTACACATATACAAGCAAAATGATGACGCTAAATATGATGGCTATGGATGCTAAAGAAGGTATTTCTGCATTTTTAGAAAAAAGAAAACCAAAATGGAAAAATAAATGACAATTAAAAATATGTTAATTGTTATATTCGTAATTGTTGGACTATATGTTGTTTTAGATTTTAGAGATCATAATTTTAAAAGAGCTGTAGACGCATGTTTAGCTGGAAGTCAAAAATTATCTAAGTCTAAAATTACAGATCTGAAAGAAGCAAAAAAGTTTTGCGAAGAACAAATTAAAAAAGAAAAATAATGACAGATAATAAAATAGTCGATAAATCATGTTGTGGTCCAGGTTACCCCAGTCCATCTGAAGCAATCAAAGCACCTAATGAAAAACTTTTATACACAATAGCGATTTACACAGGAACTGGAATTCAAAAACCTGACTATCTTGCTACAGTCGATGTTGATCCTAATAGTCCGACTTATTCAAAAGTTATTCACCGGTTAGAAATGCCAGGAATTGGAGATGAATTACATCATATGGGATGGAATGCATGTTCATCTTGTCATGGAGATTCTGGAATGAGCAGAAAATATCTTTTAGTACCAGGTGTTCGATCAAATAACATTCATGTAATAGATACTGCAACTGATCCATTTGCACCAAAAATTCATAAAGTAATTAAAGGTTCAGAAATCAAATCTAAGACTAATTTATCAGGACCACATACTGTGCACTGTTTAGGGTCAGAAATTATTATCTCATTTCTTGGAAATGCAAAAGGAGAAGCCCCAGGCGGATATCTACACCTTAACAAAGATTTTGAAATTGTAGGCCGGTGGGAAAATTCAATGGGTGACATTCCTTTTAGTTATGATTTTTGGTATCAGCCACGTCATAATGTTATGGTTAGTTCAGAATGGGCAGCACCAAATACATTTATGCCAGGTTTTGATCTTGAAGAAGTTGGACATCTTAAGTACGGCCGAAGACTACACATATGGGATTTTAAAAAAAAAGAACCAGTTGAAACAATGTACCTGGGAGAAGATGGTTTAATACCATTAGAAGTAAAATTTAAACATAATCCAGATAGCTCTCATGGGTTTTGTGGTGCAGCCCTTAGTGCAAATGTAATTCATTTTTGGAAATCTAAAGAAGGCAAATGGGAATGGGAAAAAGTTATTGATGTCGAAAACGAACCACATCCAGATTGGCCTATACCTATACCAGGGGTTATGTCAGCAATTCTGGTATCAATGGATGATAAATATCTTTATTTAAATAATTGGCTTCATGGTGACATGAGACAATACGATATAACCGATCCTCACAATCCAAAATTAACTGGGCAAGTGTGGATAGGAGGTCTTTTAGGTAAAGCTCCTGTTATTAATGGAGTAAAAATTGCTGGGGGTCCACAAATGTATCAATTATCATTGGATGGAAAAAGAATGTATGTAACAACTTCTTTGTTTTCGACTTGGGACAATCAATTCTATCCTGAAATTAGAACAAAGGGCGGAGCTATGATTATGATTGATTGTGATGTTGAAAATGGAGGCATGAGGATTAATAAAGATTTTATAGTTGATTTTGGAAAAGAACCTAATGGTCCAAGCAGGTGTCATGAAAGTAGATATCCCGGTGGAGACTGTACTAGTGATATATGGCTATAAAACTTATTACTATCACTAATCGTGAAAATAAAACTTTTGAAGTTTCTGACCGAAAACCGTTGCTTCAAGAATTACGTTCCCAAGGAGTTGATCTTCCTTATGGGTGTGAGTATGGAGGATGTATAACTTGTGCAGCAAAACTTATAGAAGGTGAAGTAGATCAACGTTCCCAGGTAGCTTTGAATAATAGACAGATAAATAATGGTTATGTTGTATTATGTGTTGCTCGTGCAAAAACAGATTGTAAGATTGAAATTGGAGTTGAAAGTCATGATAAATTGTACCGTAATCCTTTTCTTGACCCACTTGCGCCTCATGAGTTAAAAGCTGATATAGCTACTAAAAAGCAATTAAAAAAAAAATGAACCACAAAGAACCTTATAGTGACAAATATTTAAAAGATATTTTGCAATCAGTAAAAACGATTGCAATGGTTGGAGCTAGTCCTGATAAAACGAAATTTAGTTATGGTGTTTTAAGGGTATTACACGAAACGGGTTATGATATGATACCTGTTAATCCAAAACCTGAAATTACCAAGATAAGAAATTTAAAAGTATACCCTAATTTAGCAGCAATAGATCGACCAGTAGATATGGTTGAAGTTTTTAGAAAACCAGAAGATCTTTATGGAGTTGCTGAAGAAGCTATTGCAATAGGAGCTAAGGTTTTGTGGGGACAAATTGGTGTAATTGATCATGATGCAGCTCATCTCGCTGAAGAAGCTGGTCTTAAGGTAGTAATGGACAGATGTCCTAAGATTGAACTCTTTCGACCGTTTTGGAAACCGCGTCTTGACCTAAAAATATAGTAAATAAAAAAAACTAATTTGATAAATGAAAAAAATATTCCTTTTATTTGGCATAGTTATATTTATTATTTTGAATATTTCATTTTCAAAGGCTGATTTAAGAATTCCAAACAAATCAATTTTACCAAAAGAAGTAATAAAGATTCAATTATTTGGTTTAATGAATAATGATAAAA
>CACJSJ010000014.1 GCA_902596045.1 uncultured Pelagibacteraceae bacterium | reverse complement strand
AAATGATATTTTAGAAAATATTAAATCTCTTCAATTATCTCCATCAGTATTAGAAGAACTTGTTCAAAAACATTATGTAGAAAATAAAAAAATTATTTCTCTTGAAGGAAATCTATTGAGACTTGCAATGGATCATAAAATTTCAAGAAATGAATTTATTAAATTTTATATTGGAAATGAAATTAATCCAAATTTTAAAAAGTTTTTAGATACCAATCCTATTTGGAAACAATTTTTTATAAAAAATAAGAATGAATTTAAAGATATTAGAGAAAGATTGATTGAAATAAGTCATAAACTTGGAATGTCAGTGACTGATTTTAAAAAATTAGTCAGTAGAGTTCAAAAAGGTGAAAAAGAATCAAGAATTGCTAAAAAAGAAATGGTTGAAGCAAACTTAAGATTAGTGATTTCTATTGCTAAAAAATATACTAATAGAGGATTACAATTCTTAGATTTAATTCAAGAGGGCAATATTGGTTTAATGAAAGCTGTTGATAAGTTTGAATATAGAAGAGGATACAAGTTTTCAACATATGCTACATGGTGGATTAGACAAGCAATTACAAGATCTATTGCCGATCAAGCAAGAACAATCAGAATTCCTGTGCACATGATTGAGACAATTAATAAGATTGTAAGAACCCAAAGACTTATTTTAAGTGAATTTGGTAGAGAGGCTACACCTGAAGAATTATCTCAAAAACTTAGAATGCCTTTAGACAAAGTTAGAAAAGTTTTAAAAATTTCTAAAGAGCCAGTTTCATTAGAAAAACCTGTTGGTGATGAAGAAGACAGTAGTCTGGGAGATTTTATAGAGGATACGAAAGCTCTAGCTCCTCTTGAACAAGCTATAAAATCAAATTTAGGAGAGGCAACAACAAAAATTTTATCCACTTTAACACCTAGAGAAGAAAGAGTTTTAAGAATGAGATTTGGTGTTGGAATGAATACTGATCATACTTTAGAGGAAGTTGGTCTGCAGTTTTCTGTTACAAGAGAGAGAATTAGACAGATAGAAGCAAAAGCCCTTAGAAAATTAAAACATCCAAGTAGATCCAAACAATTAAAAAGCTTCTTAGAAAGTTAATCTTACGGGGCCGTTAGCTCAATAGTAGAGTACTGCATTGACATTGCAGGGGTAGTTGGAGCGTAACCAACACGGCCCACCACTAGCTAGTTATATTTTTTTACAATTTAGGAATTTTTGACACTTAACCTAAATTTATCACTATTTTTGAGCAAATCTTGATAATTTCCTTCATGCTTAAGTTCTCCTTTATCAAATAAAAAAATCTTATCACATTTTTTTACTGTGCTTAAACGATGAGCAATCAAAATTTTTGTAGTTTTATAATCTTCATTATAAATTGCTTCCATAACTGATCTTTCGGTAGTGTTATCTAAAGCGCTTGTTGCTTCATCGAAAATCAGTAATTTTGGCTCATGATACAATGCTCTTGCAATCCCTATTCGCTGGCGTTGACCCCCTGACAATCTAACGCCTCTTTCTCCAATAGCTGTTTGATACTGAGAAGGTAATTCGTTGATAATAAATTCGTGTAAATTTGCAATTTTTGCAGCACGTTCGACATTTTCATGATTAATCTCTTCAACATTTAATCCAAATGCAATATTTTCAGATACAGATGTATCAGCTAAGTAAATTTGTTGAGGAACATATCCAATTAAACTTTGCCAGGATGTTCTATTTTCATTATTTATAATTTTACCATCAACTTCCAAGGCTCCTTTTTGAGCTTCTAATAAACCAAGAATTATATCTATAACTGTTGTTTTTCCACTCCCAGTTTCTCCAACGATACCTACACTTGCATATGCAGGTATGGTAAGATTTATACTTTTTAATGCTGTCCTTGATGATTTAGGGTAGGCATAAAAAATATTCTTTAATTTTATACTTTTGTTAAAAAAGAATTCATTATTGTGATTTTGATCTATCTTTAAATCTAATTTTTTTAAATCATCATATAAAGCCGTAATTGCTGGTCCAGATATACGTAATGAGGTAATGCTCATAAAAATTTTTTGTATAGCTGGCATTAAACGATAGCCAGCAAATGCATAAAGGGCAATCACTGGTAATACAGTTGTAATATTTCCTGTAGCTAGCATATAAAAAATAATTATAAGAATTAATCCACCAAAAGTAATTGCTTCTAAAACAAAACGAGGTAATAGACTAAGTATATCTGCTAAAGCCGTGTTGTAAGCTAAGCTTCTTGCAGGTTTAGAAAATCGATTTATAAAAAGTTTTTCTAAATTACCAACTTTTACCTCTTTAGTTGCACTAAAAGCTTCCGAAAGTGCTCTAAATCTTAATTCGTTATTTTTATAGTTTTTTTTTCCAATGTTATTCAATAACCTTCTTATTAATAAATACACTATCAAATAAAATGAACTTACAGTTGCAGCCATTATCAAAGTAAGCTTTGTATCCACATAAAGCAGCATAAAAAATAGAGTTAAAAAAATTATAATATTTGATAATAAAGATAATGCTGGATTTAAACCTCTGCCAATAACATTTCCTGTTTCAGAGAGTATATTTTTTCCTATATAAGAGCTATTTTGATTTAAAAACCAGCTATAAGGCTGATAAAGATATCTTTCAAACAAGCGTTTTGACAAAGAATACTCACAATATCTAATATATTTTGATTGAAAATATGATGTGATAGCTTTAATTGCTATTGATACTATTAATAAAAAAAATACTATTATTCCAACTAATATTAAGAAATCCTGTTCGTTTTTAATTCCATAAACATTAACTTTTTTATATAAAAAGTTCAAAATTACATTTGTATTAATAATCTCAGGGTTGGTAAGCAAAGCTATAAATGGCATAATTGATGCAATTCCTAGCATATCTATTAAAGCCATAAATAATATTAATATAAATAAATACATTCCACGTCTTCGTTCTTTTCTAGATAGAATAAATAAAATTTTTTCGGTATTAAGCATTAAAAATTAATAACGTTCCAATCTATTCCGTGATTTGTAATGATATTTATATTTATTTTTTTGCATTTAATTCTTTCTTTAGCTCTTCATACTCCGTCATTTTTCTTTTCATAAAATTTAAAGTTAAACTGGCTTTTTTGGTTATTCCTTTTGGTGTTAGAACATATAAATAATTAATTTTATTAGGGTTTTTTTTAAAATTTTTTATTTTTATTAAACCTTTTAATTTTAGAGCATTTAAACAATAATTAAGTTTACCTAAACTAAATCCAAGTTCTTCAGCAAGTTTTCTTTGAGAATAATTGGGATTCTTCTTAATTTTCCTTAGTAGATTTAAATAATCTTGGTTATTGTCCATTATAAATTATATCATGTATTTTAATAGTGTTCAAATTATGAACAATTTTTATTTCAAATATTTTCCTCAATAAATTTTTTTAACCTAGCACCAGCATTTCCATCTGAATTTCCCAGATAATAATCTACACATTCTTTTTCATCCTTTGATAAATCTTTTATTTCATAAGAATTATTTAAATTCTTATTAATCATTTCAAAAAAAATTTCTTTTGAATTTGCAAATTTATTTGGTGACTTGTAAATGAATTTTTCTAATTTAGACCTATCAATACCAAAATTAGGAATCACTACTTCTCTGTTTGCCAGAATAGCTTCAAATAATATTGTAGAATTAAAACATATTACAACTTTAGCTTCTTTTAAAAATTTATGACCAGGATTACCTAATTCAAAACGACAATTTGGAGGAAGTTTTTTTGGTAAATCATCTAAAGTGTGAACTCCCCACTTTCCCTTAAATACTATATCTATTTTTGGATGTTTTGAGGCATATTCAACTAAATGCTCAATTGTTAAATTTGCTAAATCAAACCAATTAACTAATAATTCTTTTGGTAATTTTTTTGACTCCTCAGACCTTTCATTTCGATCTGGTTCTATCATAAAATATACAACTTTATTATTAAGGGGTTTTTCATCTCTTAATTCATAACAGTAATCCGATCTAGCGCAACCAACCACCTCTAATTGATTAGATTTTAAAAAATTTGAATCTGTCAAATTTTTTTTTTCATATTCACAATATACAGCAACTTTATTTGCATGATGTTTTTTGTTCTGATCTCTATAAACCTCAAAATTTATTTTATGTTCAGCTGGAGAATGAACAGATTCTTTATGAACTACCAAAAATTTTTTACCTAAATCCTTTATTGGTTCAGGTAAATCGTTTTCAGCATAATAAAATGGATTAAATCCTATTATTGCATTAAATTTCCAAAATTTATCAAGACTTAAAAATGTTTTTTTGATGAATGATTTGTAATCATTTTTTTTATTCGTTATATTTACACTGGTATCTTTAGTTGAATAATCTTCAAAATTTTCATATTTTAGAAATTTATGAAAGATTATTTTAATCAAAATTCTTGGTAAAATATAAAATATGATATTATTATTTCTATCAGGGTTTCTATAAGCCGATAAAATATCCTCGATGCCACCAGATTTTGGAAGTAATATAATTTTCTTATTAGGCTTCTTACTATAAATTTTTTTTATTTTTCTTAAATTAAGAAATAAAACTAATGATGATAAAAAAGATAAATTTAGTTTCACAAATATTTCTAGCAAAAACTTAGAAATATATAAGATTATTTCATTAAGTTTTTTTTTTAACATTTGTTAATTCAATCTTGCAAAATCTGTTTCTGAGATGTCTGTTTCTAAATATCTATGTATATCATCACCTTTCTCACACTTAGAAATTATCAAAAATATTTTTTCTAGGATTTTTAAATACTTATTAAGTATTTGCTTTGTATGTGACATTGAAACATAAATTGTAGTTGTGGCTAAAAAGCCTTTTTTTAACATTTCTTGAGTAACGTAAGTTTTATAAGCCTGATGATTTTTGCTTAAAAATGTGAATGACGATAGAGATGGGATACCTTGAACTTTTATCTTAACTTTATTTTTTTTAGCTATATTAAGCCATTTTTTTCTTACATAATTCCCTAAACTGGTAATATATTTCCAACTCTTTTTATTCTCCATGATTTTTAAAGTCTCTATTGCTGCTGTTGGACCTATGCCCTCAGTCCAAAAAGTGCTGCTAATAAATGTTTTAGAAATAGAGTTCATTATTTTCTTTTTTCCAAGAACTGCTGTTATCGCATATCCATTACCTAATGCTTTTCCTAACATCATAATGTCTGGGTCAACTCCATATTTTTTTTGTATGCCACCAAGGCATTCTCTAAAACCTGAAGTACACTCATCAAAAATTAAAACAATATTATTTTTATTTGCTAATTCTCTTACTTTTTTCAAAAAATTATTTTTTGGAGGTTCATTTCTAATAACTTCCATTTTAATTATTCCAATTTCTTGATGCTTTTTTACAAGTTTCTTAAGTCCATTAAAGTCGTTATATCTAAATGGATAAATTGTATCTTTTAATTTTTTATGAACACCTCCTGTTTTAAGACCAGGAAGTAAATGTTCGTTTAAATTATTTTTACTTCTTAAATTCGTTGCTAAATACCAATCATGCCACCCATGATATCCACAGAAAGCAATCTTATTTTTTTTTGTGTAAGCTCTTGCAATTCTTATAGCTATAGCATTAGCTTCTCCTCCTGATCTAGCAAATCTTACCTGATGTGACCACGGATGAAGTTTAACAAGTTTTTCTGCAAGTATAACTTCCTCTTTACAATTTAAAGTTGACATATTGCCATTTTTAACTCTTTGTTGAACCGCTTTATCTATTTGAGAATTTGAATATCCTAAAATATTTGTACCAATTCCCATAATACTTACATCTAAATATTTTTTTCCATCAAGAGAGTAAACAATACATCCTTTTGCTCTTTTAAAATAACTTGGCCATTTTCCCGGTAAAAATACATCAGGTCTTTTTGAAAATAACATATTACCCCCGGCAATATATTCTTTAGCTTTACTCCAAGTTTGTTGATTTATATCCATTTTTTCTAAATTCACATTTTGACTCAATTTTAAACAATTATGAAATATAACTTTATTTTTTTTGTAAAAAGAAATTACATCTTTGTAGTAAAACATTTTATTTTTAAATCTATTAAATATTTTTTTTATTAGAACAAAGTCAAAAGGTGTATCAAGCGTTATTCTTAAATTTGAAAAATTATGTTTATCTTCATAATTGAATTTTTTAAATTTATCACTTCTTAAAAAATATTTTGTTACATGTTCTTTATCGTAATCTGATATAGTGCTTGAATTTGCAATTTCTAAATTTTTAAAAGAAAATACTTCAATATCCATTCCATCCGCAAAAGTTCTGTTACCAATATTAGAAACATAATCAAAATTATTCTTTTTAAAAATTTTAACAATTTTGTCTACTAGCCTAGGATCAACTAGAGGGCAATCACCTGTTATTCTTAAAACATTCTTTAAATTAAATTTTTTTGCACAATCATAATATCTTTTTAAAACATTTTTTTCACTTCCTCTAAATACCTCATAATTATTCTTTTTTAAAATATCTTGCAATGTGTCATCTTCTTTTTTATTAGGGATAGCTACAATTATTCTATCAATTTCTTTTGCCTGCGAAAGTCTATTTAGCAATAATAAAATTGTTTCTTTATTATTAATTTTTTTTAAGACCTTTCCCCTTAATCTTTGAGATCCAATTCTGGCTTGAACAACTGCAGTAACTTTTTTAATCATTTAATATGTGTTCTCTAGACATTTTTTTGTTGGCATATATAGCATGAATCCAAATAGTGTTCAAATTATGAACAATTGTACTTTTTAGATTAATTAGTCATTAAGAAGTTGAAAAAATATATTTTATCTTATAATTCTTAATAGTAATAAGTCTAATAAATTAAACATATTTAACTAAATAGATTAATGAGAAAACAAATAATATTTGGAGAACCATCCATTGGAAAAGAAGAAATAAATTATATTAGCAAAGTAGTTAGATCTAAATGGATTGGAAGTGGACAAGTAACAGAAAAATTCGAAAAAAAATTTAAAATTTATAAAAATAGTAAATATGCTTTATCAGTAAATTCATGCACAGCAGCTTTACATTTATCATTAATATATTGTGGAATTAAAAGAAATGATGAGGTAATTACAACTCCAATGACCTTTGCCTCAACAATTAATTCTATTGCCATGGTGGGTGCAAAGCCAATTTTAGCTGATATTGATCCTGAAACTTTCAATATAAATCCAAAAAATATTGAAAAAAAAATAACAAAAAAAACTAAAGCAATCTTAATAGTTCATTTAGCAGGATTACCTTGTGATTTAAATAAAATTCTTAAAATTGCAAAAAAATATAAACTCAAAATTATTGAAGATTGTGCTCATGCAATAGAAAGTAAATACAACAATAAACATGTTGGAAATTTTGGAAATACTGGATGTTTTAGCTTTTACTCAACGAAAAATCTTACCACTGGAGAAGGTGGAATGATAATTTGTAAAGATAAAAATATTTACAAAAAACTTAGAATTGCAAGACTTCATGGACTATCAAAGGATGCTTGGAAAAGATACCTTCCAGAAAGTGTTAAAAAAAAACAATTTGAGCATTATGATGTTTCTGAAATTGGCTTTAAGTATAATATGATTGATATCAACGCTGCAATGGGAATTGTCCAATTAAATAAAATACAAAAACATTGGAAAATAAGACAAAGTCTATTTAATCTATATAAAAAAAAACTTGTTGGCCTTCCACTAAAATTTCAAAAAATTAATTTTAAAAATGTTAAGCATGCTTATCATTTATTCTTACTAGTAATTGATAATAAGAGAACCAAAAAAAAAAGGGATAACTTAATAAGTTTTTTAAATAAAAATAACATTGGCGCTGGTATTAATTATAGAACAGTTACAGATATGACTGTTTATAGAAAAAAGTATGGATGGACAAATAATACTTGTCCTCACTCTAAATATTTGGGTGATAATACTTTAAGCTTACCAATTCATCCTAAAGTTACAAAAAAAGAGGCTCTTTACATCTGTGAAAAAATCAAACAATTTTTCAAAAAATAAAATAATTTTTCGTTGTGACGCAGCTAATATTTCTGATCTAGGAACTGGTCATGTGTTCAGATCCATCAATATAGCTAACTTTTTGAAAAAAAAATTCAAACTTAAAAAGAAACAAATTTGTTTTTTAATAAAATATCAAGATAAATTTAAAATTGGTTATGATTTAGTAAAAAAGAATGGCTTCAAAATAATTAAAGTGGACCAAAAAATAATAGATTATTCACCAAGCGAAATCAAAATATTTGCAAACCATAGATCCAACCTTTTGATAATTGATAGACTTGGAAAAATAAATTTTAAATTTATAGAAAAAATTAAAAATAATTTCAAAAAAAAAATAATATTGGACGACTCTTCTACAAATAGAAAAGAATTTGACTTAAGTTTAAATGCATTAATCAGAAATATAAAAAACGTTAAAAATTCAAAAATAGGTTTTGAATATATGATAATCAAACCAATAAATCACATGAAATTAAAAAATTCTAGCAAGAGAGAAATTCTTTTGTTTTTTGGAGGTTTTGACAGAAAAAGATACTCGAAACATATTCTCCAAATTCTTAATAATATAAAATTTAAACTTAATATTCATCTACCCCAGCTCTATAGAGAACATCTAAAAAATATTCAAAGTATTCATAATCTCAAATATTTCAAAAACGATAATTTTCAAAAAAAATTAAAAATTAGTAATATTGTAATATGTGCTGGAGGACTTGCATTATTTGATTCTATTCTTATGAATAAAAAAATAATTTGTCTACCTCAGTATGATCATCAAAAAAATAATACAAAACAACTAAATAAGATGAAAGCCATAAATTACTTTGCTAAAATAAACAAAAATAAGATTCTAAATACATTTATGAAAATTTATGATAATCAAATTTATGAAAAAAAAATTAAATCAATTCATAATAACATAATTAACAAGCGAAAATTAAATAGAAATTATAATTTAATTGGAAAAATTTATGATCAATCTGTCAAGTAATAATTTATTCAATTTTGAAAAAAAAATTATTTTGATTACTGGTTCTAGTGGTCAACTGGGAACTTCGTTTTCGAAATTATTTTTATCTCAAAAAGCAATTGTAATTGGTATGGATAAAACAGAAAGTAAACTCAAAAATAAAAATTTCTATCACTTTAAATTAGATATTTCTGATAGAAAAAAAGTAGAGAAATCTATAAGTAAAATAATTTTAAAATTTAAAAAGATAGATGTAATAATTAACAATGCAGGTATTTCTGTATTTTCAAAATTTAATAAAAGAAAAGATAAAGAAATAAATGATACTATAAATTCTAATTTAAAAGGAAGTTTAAATCTAATTAATGCATATTTAAATTTACATAAAAAAAAAAAATTAAAAAAATGTAATATTATAAATGTTGGATCAATATACGGATCTCTAAGTCCAGATTTTAGAATATATGGTAAAAATGATAATTTTAATTCAGAAATTTATGGTGCATCAAAAGCAGGTATAATTCAACTTACTAAATATTTTTGTGTAGCTCTAGCTAAAAATAATATCAATGTTAATTGTATTTCTCCTGGAGGGATATTAAATGAGAAAAAACCACAAAGAAAATCTTTTTTAAAAAAATATTCTTTAAGAGTTCCAAAAAATCGAATTGGAAAAGTAAGCGATCTTTATACCGCAATACTCTTTCTTGCAAGCGAACACTCCGATTATGTAAACGGCCAAAATTTGATTATAGATGGTGGATTATCTGCATGGTAAAAAATAATAACTTTTTAATTGCTGAAGCTGGAATTAATCACAATGGTAATCTTAAGACTGCTCTTAAATTAGTAGATACTGCAAAAAAAAGTGGAGCAGATGCTATTAAGTTTCAAACATATATAACTGAAAAGAGAATCAATAAGAAATATGATAAAATTTTTAGGATATTAAAAAAATGTGAATTAAGCTTTAAAAATTTTGAAATTATCAATAATTATTGTAAAAAAAAAAAAATTTTATTTTTTTCAACTCCTTTTGATATTGAGTCAGTGGACTTTTTAAACAGCATAAAAGTAAAAATATTTAAAATTGCTTCATTTGATATAAGTAATTACGAATTAATAAACAAAATTATCAAAACAAAAAAAGAAACTATAGTCTCAACTGGTATGGCCTCGTATCAGGAAATAAATAATGTTTATAAAAAATTTAAGAAAAATAATGTAGATATTACCTTGCTACACTGTGTATCTTCATATCCAAATAAAGATGAAACATCTTATTTATCCAATATAAGTTTTCTTAAAAAAAAATTTAATTGTAAAATAGGTATTTCTGATCATACAAATAATATTAAAATACCAATTTATGGTAAATTATTAGGAGCAAATATAATTGAAAAACATCTTAAGATAAATCATCAGCATAAATGTGTTGACTCTCCAGTTTCTATCACAGGAGCGCAAATGAAAATACTTAAAGAAGAATTAGATAAGATAGAAATCATAATTAATAAACCTAAATTTGGTATCAGAAAATCAGAAAAAGGATCTATCATTTTTAAAAGAAAGAAAATTTATAATCAATGAAGATTCAAATTCTGACTAGCAAAAACTCATGGTTAAATTCTAATAAAAAATTTTTTATTAAAAGAAAAGGTATTTGGAAAAATGTTAAGATTATTAATAATCATAAAAGAATTAAAAAAAATACCGATATTACTGCCATTTTAAGTTACTATAATATTATTCCAGAAAAATTTTTTAAATATTCAAAACACAATCTTGTTGTTCATGAATCTGATCTACCAAAAGGAAGAGGATTTTCACCTTTATATTGGCAAATAATTAATGGAGCAAATAAGATTACTTTTAGCCTATTTGAGTGTTCAAAAAAAATGGATCAAGGTAAAATATATATTAAACGAAAGTTTATATTCCCTCATTCATTTACTTATGATGAAATAAAAAGAAAACAATTAGCTTCAGCTCTTAAATTAATTGAAACTTTTATTAAAAATTTTAAAAAAAAAAAAATTAGGTCGTTTAAACAAAAAGGGAAGGCCACTTATTACAAAAAGATTCCAAAAAATTTAAGTAAAATAAATATAAATAAATCTATTATCTCTCAAATAAATATAATTAGAACAAGGGATAATCAGAAATTTCCAAGTTATTTTTTTATAAAAAAAGGAAATATTATCTAAAATTATATACAGAATAATTAAAAGAAATTATCTCATTACCACTCGGGATAAGTGAAATTTTCATACAAATGAATTCCTAAAAGATAGAAACACAAAAGAAAGAAGCCACGAACAGATGTTCTTGCCCAATAAATAAAATTAATGTAGAACCTAATCTATTTAGTTGGGCCTGTAGCTCAGTTGGTTAGAGCAGTACACTCATAATGTATTGGTCCCAGGTTCGAGTCCTGGCGGGCCCACCAAATAAATTTTAAGTAATTATTCTAAGAATTTTTTTAAATTAGCAAATAAGGCTTCTATGTTTTCATCATTACTTTGAATTATAGATGAAAACTCTTCTTTTTGAGTTCTAGCCAAGCTTAATCCCTCAATAATTAAATCTCTAATTTTAGGGTCATCAGGATTTTTTGTATAAATTCTCCAATTAATATTAATTTCTGGCCTTTGCTCAGTCTCAACTAAAATACTTGAAACCATAGTGTAATTTTTATTTAATTTTTCTTTAGAGTTAACCTGAATTTCTGGATTTGAATATTCTGCCAATCTACTAGAAAAAGTTTTTAAAAAATATTGTTTAAAAAGAATTTTATACTCTCTTTTTTGATCTTCACTTAAAGTTTTACGGTAAGCTCCTAAAGTATACATTCCTATACCTTCGATATCGACTGTTTCTTCAGCTATGGATTTTAATTTTTCTATTTTTTGATCTTTAGTTAAATTATCACTAAGAACTTGAGATGCTCTATTAACGGTAGATTGAACAAATATATCTGGCTCAATCGAATTAGAATTACTTATGTTAGTTAGGGTAAAAATTATAAATGAAATAAAAATTAAATTTTTTTTGGATATCATTAATTGATATTTATTTTATTGAGTTTCTATTTCTTCCCAGTCATCTTCGTATATAATTTCGATAGTTGCACCAGTTTTTGTATTCTTAATTTTTCTTTCTCTATCTTGTATGTACAGACTTTTTACTGAAGCATAAA
Organism: uncultured Pelagibacteraceae bacterium; assembly: GCA_902596045.1. GTDB lineage: Bacteria > Pseudomonadota > Alphaproteobacteria > Pelagibacterales > Pelagibacteraceae > Pelagibacter. Next base: position 17,048 of record CACJSJ010000014.1, on the reverse strand, counting down.
AATCAAGAGAATTTTTTTCTAAATTATCAAATGAGTCAATAGTTTTCGATCTAAAATCAATTGCTGAGACAGTCTTTGTCAACATATAGTCAGATCTATCTAAATAGTGATTATTACCATGAGCAGAAACATTGTAGTAGGGATCTCCACCCATTACATTAATAAATGAACCCGCAGTATCTCTTAGAGTAGATGGTCCTAGAACTGGTAATACTATATAACATCCTGGGCCCACACCCCATACAGCAAGTGTTTGACCATAATCTTCTTTTTCATACTCCGAAAATCCCATTTCTTTTGCAACATCGAATAATCCTAAAATTCCAACTGTCGTATTTATTATAAATCTTCCAGTGTTAACCCCAGCAGTTTTAAACTGACCTTGTAAAACATTATTTGGAATTGTTATAAGTGAAGAAAGATTAACTAACACATTGCTTGTCCCAGTTCTAACAGGTGATGGTAAAGACCTATAAGCTTTTGCAACTGGTTTTAAGATTGCTTTGTCTAGTCCTTGATTGAGTGAAAAAGTTGCTCTGTTTAATCCCTCAAAACAATCTTTTGTTTGTCTAGAATCTTTTTTTGATAGATTTTTTTCACCATCCGAACCTGCATTGGCACTAAATGAAAGTAAAATGGCAAGTAAAGATGATATTAAAATTTTTTTCATAATGTATTAATATAATTAATTTTATAAGGTATATCTATATAAAGTAAATCAACATTTAGTGCTTAAAATGACTGAATTATGGCTTTTAAAATAGACTTCAATTATTCACCAAATTTTAATCCCATTAAAAGAAATTTAAAACAAATAAAATTCTTAATTTTTCACTATACGGGAATGAGAAAAGAGTCGGATGCAATAAAAAAACTTACTAGAATACAATCTGAGGTTAGTAGTCATTATTTTATAAAAAAAAATGGAAATATAGTTTTGTTAGTTCCAGATTTATACGTTGCTTGGCATGCTGGAAAATCTTCATGGAAAAATTATAAATCTTTAAACAAATATTCAATAGGAATAGAAATAAGTAACTCTGGACATCAATTTAATTATAAAAAATTTTCAAAAAAACAAATAAGCTCAATATTGGTCTTGAGTAAATTTTTATTAAAAAAATATAAAATTAATCCTAAAAACATATTAGGACATTCTGATATTGCCCCAAATCGGAAAAAGGATCCGGGAGAGAAATTTCCTTGGAAATATTTAGCTAAAAAAAAAATTGGTTTTTGGCATTCAGTATCAAATAATTTGTTAAAGAAAAATAGAAAAATTAAAGTTAATAATAAAGACAAAAAACTTTTTTTTAAAAACTTATATAAAATTGGTTATTATAAAAATTTTGAAAAAACTCATCATTTAAGATCAATTGTTAAAGCTTTTCAAAGAAGGTTTAGGCAGGAACTGATAAGTGGTCAAATTGATAAAGAATGCCTGATTATAAGCAATAATCTAGCAAAAAAATATTATTAATTTTACTTGAACTTTTCTAGTTTAGTATTAAATCTAATATGCCAGATAAATGACTTATCGCTTTAATTTTTTTTAAAGAGGAAAGTCCGGGCTCCGCAAGGATACAGTGCCAGGTAATACCTGGCGGGGGCAACCCTAGGGATAGTGCCACAGAAAATAAACCGCCATAACATGGCAAGGGTGAAAAGGTGTGGTAAGAGCACACCGGTTCTATTGGCAACAATGAACGCTGGAAAACCCCACTGGGAGCAAGACTAAGTAGAGGTGACATTGTTGAAAAACTAAAAGCCATCCTTGGCTAGTCATCAGGGTTAGTTGCTTGAGCTTAAGAGAGATCTTAAGCCTAGACAAATGATAGGTTTAAATGACAGAACCCGGCTTATAGTTTATCTGGCAAATCTTTCCTTAAATCTAAAATAAATGTTCACGTTCTGACTCATTTTTTGAGGCTTAATTACTTACTGTTATTATAATTTCTTGGTATTGACTATATTATAAAAAACCCATAATATCCCATATATTCCCAAATATGGGTATATAGAAATTATGTTTTATGTTTTTATCAAGTTACGAAAACAAATTGGACAAGAAAGGAAGGGTATCAGTGCCTGCAAGTTATAGGTCTCATTTATCCAACCTCGGATATAATGGAGTAATTTGCTATCCATCATTTAACAACCAATCAATAGAGGCATGGCCACAAGACAGAATAGAAAAAATTTCAAACACAATAGACTCATTAAATCCTTTTGAAGAAAAAAGAGATTTTTTTGCTACATCAATATTATCTGAAAGTATTAATTTACAGTTTGATAGTGAAGGTAGAATTTCACTTACATCAAAATTGTTAAAACATGCAAAGATAAAAAGCAGCATGTTATTTGTTGGCCAAGGAAAAACATTTCAAATATGGGAACCAACAGCTTTTGAAAAATTTAAGGTTAATGCAAAGAAAAAATCAAATTTAAATCGTGCTAGCCTTAAGTGGGAGCATCAATTAAATAAATAATGAGGGGGATAAAAAGATGACTATTAACTTTAAAACACCAGAGATTAAAGAGCTACAGCCAAGACTTTTAGTATTGGGAGTTGGTGGAGCAGGCGGTAATGCAATAAATGAAATGATAGATAATGGCATGCAAGGAGTAGAGTTTGTTGCAGTAAATACTGATGCACAAGATTTGAAACACAGTAAAGCAAAAGCAAAAATTCAAATAGGATTAAACTTAACAAAAGGTTTAGGAGCTGGCGCAAAAATAGATATTGGTCAAGCTGCTGCTGATGAATCTTTAAATGAAATTATAAATACTTTGCAAGGTGCAAATATGGTTTTTATAGCTGCTGGCATGGGAGGTGGAACTGGAACTGGAGCAGCACATGTCATAGCAAGAGCTGCTAAAGAGTTAAATATTTTAACAGTAGGTGTTGTTACACTACCTTTCTTATATGAAGGTCCTTCGAGAATGAGAAGAGCTCAACAAGGACTTGAAGAATTAAGAAAACATGTAGATACAATTATTGTAATTCCAAATCAAAACCTTTTCAAAATTGCTAATGAACAGACTACTTTTAAAGAATCTTTTAACCTTTCTAACAATGTCTTAATGCATGGGGTGCAAAGTGTAACAGATTTAATGGTTAGACCAGGCATTATAAATTTAGATTTTGCAGATGTTGAAACTGTAATGGCTTCTATGGGTAAAGCTATGATGGGAACTGGTGAGTCAGAAGGAGAAGGAAGAGCTATGAAAGCTGCAGAAATGGCAATTAGCAATCCTTTAATTGATGATTATACATTAAAAGGTGCAAAAGGATTATTGGTTAATATTACTGGTGGTGAAGATCTTAAACTTTTTGAAGTTGATGAGGTAGTTAATAAAATAAGATCCGAAGTAGATGTTGAAGCCGAAGTTATTATTGGAGCAATAACTGACCCATCGCTTGATGGAAAAATAAGAGTTTCAATTGTTGCAACATCTTTAGATGGTCAACAACCTGAGTCTAAATCAGTAATAAATATGGTTCACAGAATTCAAAATAGAAACCCTGGATATTCTGATTTTTCAAATATGGGACCAACCCCATCATTTAATTTTTCATCTAATAATTCTAACCCAATATCTCATGGCGCTAATGCTTTAAAGCTTGAAAATGAGGCAGCCTCTGAAACTATAAGTCAGCAATCGGTTAATGAAGATATTAATCAAGCTAATGATCAATATCATGAAGAATTGATTAAAAGTTATCAAGCTGAAGATATTGTAGAAAATACTTCTAACGATGATGAGCTGTCTTTTGCTCAAGAAGCAACCCAGAAAATTGAAACATCAATAAATGATGAGAGTGCTAAAAATGATTTAAGTGAATTTGGAGTAGATTCTAATGCACCGGATTTATTTAATAATGATAGTGAAACTTCTAATTCAAATGATTTAATTTCATCAGAAGAAGATGATCCTGAAGATGACTTAGAAATACCTGCATTTTTAAGAAGACAAAAAAATTAATGGTCTTCGAAAAAATAAATGGAAGCCACCATAGTATCGGATAGTGTTAAACATTACCCTGTACTGCTAAAAGAAATTATTAGCGTTATTTCCCCTCAACATGGTGGCACATTTATTGATTGTACTCTTGGACAAGGAGGGTACACGAAAGAAATCCTTAAATATCAAAATACTAAAGTAATTGGTTTAGATAGAGATATAAAGAGTGAGATTGTTGGAAAAGTAATTCAAGAAAAATTTCCTGATCGTTTTTTTTTTAAAAATTTAAGATTTAGCATGTTAAATAATCTAAAATTAAAAAATGAAAATATAAAAGGTATTGTTTTCGATTTAGGTTATTCATTTACACAAATAAAAGATCCTAAAAAAGGTTTATCATTTAACTCACAAGGAGAACTTAATATGATGATGGGCCTCAATGATTTTTCAGCCAAAGAAGTAATAAATAATCTTGAAGTTAAAGAAATAGAAAAAATATTAAAATATTTTGGTGATGAAAACGATGCTAAAATTATAGCAAAAAATATAGTAAAAGAAAGACAGCTTAAAATAATTGATACTCAAGAACTTGTTAGAATTATAGAAAAATCGAAAAGAAAAAAAAACTATAGAGTCCATAGTTCTACAAAAACTTTTCAAGCATTAAGAATTTTTGTAAACAAAGAAATAACTGAATTAATTAATGGTTTAATAAATTCTGCTAAAATTTTGAAGAAGAATGGTATTCTAGCTGTAGTTACATTTCATTCATTAGAAGACAAAATAGTCAAATATTTTTTTAAAAGTTTATCTGAAAATAAAAGTATTTCTAGATACGAGCCAAAAGTTGAGCAAAAAAAAATTTCATTTAAAATGCCTTTAAAAAAACCAATTGTTCCATCGGATAAAGAATTAAAAGAGAATCTGCCCTCAAGATCTGCCAAACTGAGGTATCTTATCAAACAAGCGGATGATTATGAAATTGAAAGCGACATTTTAAATAAATTTTCTGAATTAATCGAGATAGAAAATTTAGGTTTAAAACTATGAAAAAATTAATAGTTTTTGCAGTAACACTCACCTTAATCGTATCTACCTCTTTAATAAAGAATTCCACAAAAGATTTAGATGATCAAATTTATTCTTTAAGAGAAAATATATTATTTTTAGAGAACAGATTTAATGACTCAAAATTGGAATTTGATTATTTAAGTTCTTCAGAAAAATTATTAGAATATCAAAAATTATATTTTGAAAGTTTATTAATAAAAAAATCATTAAAAGAATTAAAAACTTTAAAAATTGTAGATAAAGAATTAATTATCAATGAGTTAAAAATATCAGGAAAAATTGATGAAAAATAAAGAGAGATTTATTTTATACGATAACAATAATGAATTTGAATACACAAAAAATAAATCTGACATTAATATAAGATTTAATCGAGTAGCGTTTATTTTTTTTATTTTTTTTATTATTTCAATTATATATTCAATTCATTTAGTTCATCTTGGCTCAAGAAATTCTGATGATTTAAATAAAAATCAGATAAAAGTTTTTAGTAAACTTAAACGGGCAGATATTGTAGATAGAAATGATAATTTTTTGGCCAGAACAGTAAGCTCAATAGATATTGGCATAAATCCAGTTGAAATAATTGATGAAGAAAAATTATTATTAAATCTTAGGTATATTTTTCCAAATAAAGATTATGAGTCGATTAAATTAAAATTTAAGAAAAAAAAATTTTTCTGGTTTGAAAAAAAAATTTCCGACGAAAATTATGAAAAAATAATGATGCTTGGAGACAAATCTATTAAATCTGAGGAAAAACTTACAAGGATTTATCCACAAAAAAACTTATTTAGTCATATTATTGGACAAATTGATGATGACAATAACGGTATCTCTGGACTTGAAAAATCTTTAGATGAAGAATTAAAAAAAGATAAAGATAAAATTCGGTTAACTGTAGATAAAGATATTCAATTTTTAATAAGGGAAGAATTAATCAAATTTAATGAAGTTTTTAAAACAAAAGGAAGCGCAGCAATATTAATTGATGTTAATTCTGGAGAAATTTTGTCTTTAACATCACTTCCAGATTTTGATCCAAATCAAAGAATTAACATCACCGACGAAAATTATATTAATAGAGTAACAAAGGGTGTTTATGAATTTGGTTCTGTTTTTAAGACTTTTACTCTTGCAGCAGGTATTCACGAAAAAGTTATAGAACCTGAAACACAATTTAAAAATTTAGAAAAAAGCATTCAATGTGGAAAAAATACAATTAGTGAATATGATAAAAAAATTCCATCTAATCTAACCGCTGAACAAATACTTATTAGATCAGGTAATATAGGGTCAGTTAGGATTGCTCAAGCTATTGGTTTGGAAAAATTTAAAAATTTTTTGAATAAATTGAGTTTAATAAGTGCAATTAAATTTGATATTGAAGAAGTGGGAATACCTTTACCTTTTAGATGGGGGAAGTGTAAATTAGCAACAACTTCTTACGGTCATGGAATTACAACTACAATTCTTCAATTAGCTAACGCTTATTCAATAATAGCAAATGGTGGCTATAAGATTAATCCTACTTTAATCAAAAAGAAATCCAAGATTAAAAATAAAAAGATACTTGATAACGATGTATCTAAAAAGATTAATTCAATATTAAGAAAAATCGTGACTACTAAAGAAGGTACAGCATCTCTAGCTAATGTTGAGGGATATCAAGTTGGAGGAAAAACAGGCACTGCTCAGACAAGTATTGTTGGCGGATATTCAAATAAAAAAATCAATACTTTTGCATCAGTTTTTCCATCTTCTAATCCAAAATATGTATTTATTGTAATGTTAGATGAACCTAAAACTAATAGTGAATATATTTACAATTATAGAGACGGTTCAGGAATTAAATATAAAGGCACACCATTTAACACTGCAGGTTGGACTTCAGTAGAAGTTGTTGGACAAATTATTGAAAAAATTGGGCCTATTTTAGCCACAAAATATAATGAAGTTTATTAAAAATGCTTCTTGGAAACTTCATAAAAAATATAAATAAAAAATATTACAAAACATATTTCTCTGGCATTGCTTTTAACAGTAAGAAGGTTAAAAAAAATAATATTTTTTTTGCAATTGAAGGCACTAAATTTGATGGAAATAAATATATTTTCGATGCGATTAATAATGGAGCCAAAATAATTATTTCAAAAAAGGATATTAAATTTAGAGATAAAAATATTATCTTTTTAAGAGAAGATAATCCAAGAAAATTACTAGCTGAAATTTCTTTTAAATTGATAAAAAAAAAACCAACCAATCTTATTGCTGTCACTGGAACTAATGGAAAATCATCTATAGCAAATTTCTATTATCAGATATTAAACTTAAATAATAAGAAGGCTGCAACTATTGGAACTTTAGGAGTTCGTTCCAAGGAAATAAATTTTGATTTATCGAATACAACAATCGACCCAATACATTTGGGACAAATTTTAAAAAAACTTAAGAATCATAAAATTGAAAATGTAATCTTGGAAGCCTCAAGCCACGGTTTAGATCAAAATAGATTAGATGGATTAATTTTTAATACAGGAATATTTACAAATTTATCTCAAGATCATTTAGATTATCATAAAAACTTGAAAGATTATTTAGATGCAAAACTTTATTTATTTAGAAATCTTATTAAAAAAAATGGAAATATAATAACTGATTTAAAAATACCGGGGCTTGCTCAAATTAAAAAAATTGCAAAAAAAAAATTTTTAAAACTTAATACCATAGAGGGCAAAAATGTAGAGTTGAAAATTTTAACACATTCTTTTCATGACGAATCTCAAATTCTTAAAATAAAATATAAAGGTATTGTTAAGCATATAAAACTTAATTTAGTTGGAAAAATTCAAATTAAAAATATTTTAATGGCTCTTATAGCAGCTAAAAAAAGTGGATTAAATTTCAAAAAAATTTTGAATGTTTTACCAAGTCTCAAGCCTGTCGAGGGAAGATTTGAAAAAATAGGTATAATTAAAAATAAATCAAAAGTAATTCTAGATTACGCACATACTCCTGATGCTTTAAAAACATGTCTTTTGAATTTAAAAGAACAATTCCCTGATAAGAAAATTATTTCATTATTTGGATGCGGTGGAAATAGAGACCAGAACAAACGCTCTAAAATGGGAAAAATTGCTGATATCTTTTCAGACGAAATATATCTTACCGATGATAATCCAAGATTTGAGAGCTCACATAAAATTAGAAAAGATATAAGAACTGGAATAAAAAAAACAAAAGTTATAGAAATTTCAGATAGAGGTAAAGCAATAGCCCAGGCAATTAAAAATTTAAGGACAGGAGAAATTTTGCTTGTTGCAGGAAAAGGCCATGAAAAAGTTCAAGATATTGGCAAGCGAAAAATTTTTTTTTCAGATAAAAAAACAATTTTAGAATCGATTAAAACTAAAAATCACTCTTTATCTAATAATCTTAAATTAAATATTATTAGAGAAGTTTCTGGTAATAAAAAATTCCCTTTTTCACTTAAATTAAAACAAGCCAGAATTAATTCTAAAGAGGTTAAAAAAGATGACATTTTTTTTGCAATTAAAGGAAATAGAAATGATGGAAACAAATTTATAAGTCAATCTTTTAAAAATAAAGCTTCATTAGCAGTAGTAAATAAAATTCAAAAAAAATTAAAAATACATAATCAAATCAAGGTTAAAAATACATTAAGATTTTTAACAGATATCTCAGCAATTTTTAGAAGAAATATAAATACTAAAATAATTGCTATAACAGGAAGTTGTGGAAAAACATCACTTAAAGAATTGTTGGGAAATACATTAAAGAAAATTTCTAAGGTGAGCATATCTCCAAGATCATTTAATAATAAATATGGAGTTCCTTTAAGTCTTTTTAATTTAAATTATGCTGACAATTATGGAGTTTTAGAGGTAGGTATGGATAAAAAGGGTGAAATAGATAATTTATCTAAAATTATTAGACCAAATGTAAGTGTCATTACTAATATTAATTATGCACATGCAAAAAATTTTAATAATATAAAAAGCATTGCATTGGCCAAGTCAGAAATTATTTATAATACAAGACCAAAGGGTTACATTGTGTTAAATGCAGATGATAGGTTTTTTAAATTGCATAAAACGATTGCTTTTAAGAAAAATTTAAAAGTGATTTCATTTGGAATTAAAGACCAAAAATCTAATATTTGTTTAAAGAATATAGACAGAAACGGTAAGTATTTTTTGATTAAAATTGAGCATGACAATTTTAAGAAAAATTTTTTAATTTCAAATAATTTTCAAAGTAATATCTACAACATTTTAGGGGCAGTAGCTGTAATGAGTATTTATTTTGATATTTCTGAATTGAAAAAAAATATTTTCTTAAATTTTGAAATACCTAAAGGACGTGGTGATATTTCGCGTATTAAGATTATGAATAAGAATATTAATTTAGTTGATGAAAGTTACAATTCTAATCCTTTATCTCTTAAGTCTGCTATTTTAAATTTTGAAAAAATTGAGTCAAAAAAATCAAAAAAATATCTTTTAATTGGAGATATGTTAGAACTTGGAAGACACTCAAAAAAACTTCATAAATCTATTGCTCCTATAATTAATAAAACAAAAATTAATAAAGTATTTGTTAAAGGAAATAATGCAAAATTAATATTTCAAAAACTCTCTAAATCTAAAAAGGGCAGAGTTTTGTATAACAAGTCTCAAATTATAGAATTTATAAAAAAAGACTTAAATAATGAGGATTATTTAATGATCAAAGCCTCAAATGCGACAGGTTTTAATCAGATAGTAAAAGACATAAAAGGATTTAAATAATGCTATATCAATTTTTACTAAACTTTGTAGATACTTTTGGATTCTTAAATGTTTTTAAATATTTAACATTTAGAACTGGTTTATCAGTTTTTACTTCCTTAATAATTGTTTTAATTATTGGTGGCCCATTTATCAGATTTTTTTCAAACCAAAAAATTCTAAATCCGATACGTGATGATGGTCCAGAAGATCATATTGTAAAGAAAATTGGAACACCAACAATGGGTGGAGTAATTATCTTACTAGGCTTATTGATATCAGTACTATGTTGGGGTGATTTATCTAATATTAATATTCTATTTTGTATATTTATCGCTGTTTCTTTTGGACTGTTAGGAGCTTTAGATGATTATAAAAAAATTAAATATAGTAATTCTTCAGGAATATCATCTAAATTAAAAATAATTTTACAAATTATAATAGCAATTACAGGAGTAAGTTTCTTTGTATATTTTGTAAATTATCAAGATATCACAAATTTATATTTTCCATTTTTTAAAAATTTGATCATAAATCTTGGTTGGTTTTTTATTCCTTTTTCGGTATTTGTAATTGTTGGTTCATCTAATGCTGTAAACCTTACAGATGGCCTAGATGGTTTAGCTACAGTACCGGTGATATTAGTTGCAGTTTGTTTTGCTTTTATAAGTTACGTTACAGGAAATGTTGTGTTTTCTGACTATTTGCAAATACCTTACATTGAAGGCACTGGAGAAGTATCAATTTTTTGTGGAGCAATAATAGGTTCATGCTTAGGTTTTTTATGGTTTAATGCTCCTCCGGCTAAGATTTTTATGGGTGATACTGGCTCACTGTCTTTAGGAGGTTCTTTAGGAGCCGTTGGGATAATTACAAAACACGAAATTGTTTTAGCAATTACGGGAGGCCTTTTTGTTTTGGAAGCAGTTTCTGTAATGGTCCAAGTAATATCATATAAACTTACAGGAAAAAGAATCTTTAAGATGGCACCAATACACCATCATTTTGAAAAGAAAGGCTGGCCTGAGTCAACAGTTGTGATCAGGTTTTGGATTATTTCAATAATTTTAGCAATGATAGGTTTAGCTACCTTAAAATTAAGATAATGAATGAAAATTCAAATATTTTTATCAATAAAAAAATTCTAATTTATGGTCTTGGGAAAAGCGGTATTTCATCTTTTAAATTTTTAAAAAAAAGAAATCAGGTTTTTTTATTTGATGATAATAATAAGATAAAATTAAATAGTTATACCAAAAAAAAACTAATTTCATTAAGCCTTATTAAAAAAATTAAATTTGATTTGATTGTAATAAGCCCAGGCATAAATAATAAAAAATGTAAATTAAATAAATTTTTAAAAAAAAATTCAAAAATCATTTATACAGATTTAGATGTATTTTATTCTTTTTATAAAAATTTGTGTATTACTATTACAGGAACAAATGGCAAATCAACTACCTGTCAGTTATTACATCAAGTGCTAAAAAAACAGAAATACGATGCAAGATTGGCCGGTAATATTGGTTATCCAATTTTATCTATCAAAAAAATTAAAGAAGGTACTATTTTTGTTATTGAAGCTTCATCTTATCAATTGGAATATAGCAGATTATTTAAATCTAAATATGCTGCAATACTTAATATTTCTCCAGACCATTTAGAAAGACATGAAACAATAAACAATTACATTTCAGCAAAATTTAAACTTATAAAAAATCAAAATAAAAACTCAATAGTATTAATAAACAAATTCGATAAATATATTCAAAATAGAATTAAAAAAATTAAATACAAAAGTAAAATTATCGAAGTTGACACAAAACTTAAAAAAAAATTTATTAATATATTTGATAACGAATATTTCTTATCAGCATCAAATATTGAAAATCTGTCGTTCGTAATTGAATTAGCAAAAAAATTTAATATTACAAAAAACAATTTGATTAAAGCAGTTAAAAAATTTAAGGGTTTGAATTATCGTCAGCAGATAATTTTTAAAAATAAAAAAATTTCAATTATCAACGATTCAAAATCTACCAGTTATTCATCTTCACTTGAAATGTTAAAAAGAGAGAATAATATTTATTGGTTAATGGGAGGTATACCAAAAATAGGTGATAAATTTAATTTATCCAAAAATTATTGCAGGAATATTCAAGGTTATATTTTTGGACTTAACCAAAAAAAATTCTCTTTAGATCTAAAAAAAAAGATTAGAATTAAAAAATTTTTTAATTTATCAAAAGCATTAAATGAATTGTTTAAAGATGTTAAAAAAGATAATTCTTCTAAAAAAACTATTCTTTTTAGCCCTTCCGCAGCATCTTTTGATAATTTCAAAAATTTTGAAGATAGAGGAAAATATTTTAATAAATTAATAAAAAAGTATATTTATGTTAGATAAATTTTTTAATTACTTTTCTTATTATCAGTGGTGGAAAAATTTGGATAAATTTATTCTTAGTTTAATAATTGCTTTATTTTTAACTGGTTTATTTTTCTCACTAGTATCAACATCTCTAATCGCATCTGATAAACTTGAAACAAATAGTTATTTTTTCTTCTTTAAACATCTGGTTTTCGTTTTAATAGGGTTGTTTATTATTTTCATATTTTCTTATATTGAACAAAAAATATTATATAAAATTTCAGTTTATATCTTTTTATTTTCTTTAATTTTACTACTTTTAGTACCATTTATTGGGATTGAAGTGAAAGGATCAACAAGATGGTTAGATTTAATTTTTTTACCAAGATTACAACCTGTTGAATTAGTAAAACCTTTTTTTATAATAATGTTAGCTTTAATTATTTCAAATAATAGGTTTGCTAATTTTACTATAAAATTTTCAATATCTTTTTTATTAACATCATTAATCATACTTTTGTTAATTTTACAGCCTGACTTAGGTCAGACTTTATTAATTGGACTTAGTTGGTTAATATTAATTTTTGTTTCAGGAATTAATTTATTTTTTCTTTTTTCAATATCTTTAGTTGGTATAATTTTGCTTTTATATATAGTTTTTTATATTCCAAAATTCGAATATATAAAAAATAGATTGTTATCTTTTTTTGATACAGAAACAGGTACTCATAATTTTCAATCTGATAAAGCACTAGACTCAATCATGAGTGGAGGATTTTTTGGTAAAGGCATTGGAGAAGGAACATTGAAAAATAGAGTACCAGAGGCACACACGGACTATATTATTTCAGTTATATCTGAAGAATTTGGTGTAATTGCAATAATGTTAATATTGGTTTTATTTTTGGTATTTATTTTCTCAATTTTAAAAAAAGTAGATAAAGAAGTAAATAACACTGCAAGGTTAATCTTAGTAGGTTCAGCTAGTTTAATATTATTACAAGCAATGATACATATTGGAGTTAACATTAGATTATTTCCCACAACTGGCATGACTTTACCATTTTTAAGTTATGGAGGATCATCAATAATTAGTGTCTCAATACTATCTGGTATAATCTTAAATTTGACAAAAAGAAAAGTTTTATTTTCAAAGTGAAAAAAATATTAATCACTACAGGTGGAACAGGAGGGCATGTAATACCTGCAAAAATTATTAAAGAACATTTAAAAAATAATTTTGAAATATACTATTCAACTGATTTAAGAGGATTAAAGTATTTACCATCAGATATTAGTAAAACTATAATTATTGATACCCCAAGATTTAATTTAAGCTTTTTTTTACCATTTCGATTAATAAAGTTAATGTATTTAATACTCCAATCAATTTTATTTTTAAAAAAAGAAAAAATTGAAAAAGTAATTTCCATTGGTGGATATATGTCAATACCAATTATTATTGGCGCTAAGATACTAGGTTTAACTATTTTATTACTAGAGCCTAATTTAGTATTGGGAAGAGGAAATAGGTTTTTTCTAAATTTTTCAAAAAAGATATTCTGTTATTCAAATAAATTATCTAATTTCCCTAAAAAAAATTTTCATAAAATTGAATTGATAAAACCTTTAGTTTCCAAAGCTTTTTATGAGTTAGAAAAAACTAAAGATATAAATAACAAATTTTGTTTCTTAATATCAGGTGGTAGTCAAGGTGCTCAAATTTTTGATGATTTAATTAAAGATATAATGATTGATATTTCAAAAACTTTTTCAATTAAAGTCATTCAGCAAACAAGTAAAGAAAATGTTGAAAAATTAAAAAATTTTTACGACTCTAAAAACATTGAAAACAAAATTTTTAATTTTGAAGAAAAATTCATTAATTTGATTAATATGTCTGATCTCTGTATTACAAGAGCAGGAGCTACTTCATTAGCAGAAATTTCTATTTTAAATAAGCCTTTTATAGCGATACCTCTTCCAAGCGCTAAAGATAATCACCAAATGAAAAATGCTCAATTTTACGAAGAAATGGGATGTTGCTGGGTTTTAGATCAAAGAAATCTTAAAAAAGAAAAATTATCAAATATTATACTAAACATATTAAAAGATAAGTCTGATTTAATTGATAAAAAGTCGAACTTAGAAAAATTAAATTTTGAAAATTCATGGAATGATGTAAATCAGAAATTACAAAAAATAATCAATGAAAATTAAACTAGCTAAAAAAGAAATTATTCATTTTGTAGGTATTGGGGGTATAGGTATGAGTGGACTTTCTTTAATAATGAAGGGTCAAGGATTTCAAGTCCAAGGAAGTGATATAGCCAACAATAAAAATATAGATAGATTAAAAAAAGAAAAAATTAAATTTTTTTTAGGACATTCAAAAAAAAATTTAAAAGATGCTACAATTATTGTTATCTCTTCAGCTATAAAAAATACTAATCCTGAATTAATTGAAGCAAAAAGAAAAAAAATTCCAATAATTAAAAGAGGTAAAATGTTAGCTAGTATTGTTTCGTTAATGAAAAATATTGTAGTTGTAGGATCTCATGGTAAAACAACAACAACATCTTTAATTGCATCTATTTTTCAAGAAACAAAAATTGACCCCACAATCATTAATGGAGGGGTAATAAATTCAATTAAGAATACCGCCAAATTAGGAAAAAGTGATTGGTCTATTTTAGAAGCTGATGAGTCTGATGGTAGCTTTGTGCACATTAATCCAACATATTCTATAATAACAAATATCGATAGAGAACATATGGATTTCTATAAATCTATGGTTGATTTAAAAAGATATTTTATTGAGTTTATTAATAAAGTCCCTTCATTTGGTAAATCATTTATTTGTACGGATGATAAAATTAATTGTGAAATAATAAAATCTATCAAAAATAAAAATTTTTATACTTATGGGCAAAAAGATAATGCAAATTTAATAATAAGAAATATTAGGCAATACAAGTCTTTTTCAAATTTTGATCTTATAGTTAAATTACCTAACAAAAAAAACTTAAATATTAAAGGCATTAAGATACCATTGCTCGGTATTCATAATATTAGAAATACAGTTGGAGCAATTGGTGTTGCTTTAACTGTAGGGATACCAATTCAAAAAATAAAAAAAGGATTAAAAAATTTTAAGGGAGTTCAGAGAAGATTTAATAAAGTATTTTCATATAATAATATAGATTTTTATGATGACTATGCACATCATCCAACTGAGATTAGAGTTGTGTTACAAGGTGTTAAACAAGTATTTAGCAAATATGAAAAAATATGTATTTTTCAACCTCACAGAATTTCAAGACTTAAAGATTTAAAAAAAGAATTTACCTATGCTTTTAATGATGCTGATACAGTTATTTTATGTCCAATTTATACTGCTGGAGAAAAAATTAAATTAGGATTTAGTTATGAAGATTTTGCAAAGAAAATTATAAAAAATTCTGGTGTTAAGTTATATATGGTTGATAATAATAACCAATTATCAAAATATCTAAAACAGAATATGTATGGTAAAAAAATAGTAGTAGCAATGGGTGCTGGGTCAATTTCAAATTGGATAAAAGAACTACCCAGTTTAATGTAATGACAATAGATGAATTAAAAGAATTACTTAAAAAGTTTGACTCAAGTATCACATATAGCGCAGACTTAAAAAAAAAAAATTGGTTTAATATTGGTGGAAAAGCAAAGGTTTTTTTTAAAGCTGATGAATTAACAGATTTAGTAGAGTTTTTAAAAGTTTTAGATAACAGAGAAAAAATTCACATAATTGGGGCAGGTTCAAATACATTAATCACCGATGAAGTTTATGATGGTGTAATTATTAAACTTGGAAAAAATTTTAATCGATTATCTGTATTAAACTCAAACATAATTATTTCAGGGACAGCAGTTTTAGATAAAAAATTATCAGATTTTGCAGCTGAGAATAGCTTAAGTGGATTTGAGTTTTTGTCCTGTATACCTGGAACTGTAGGAGGAGGTCTTAAAATGAATGCTGGCTGTTTTGGCTCAGAAATAAAAGATATTTTAGTTTCAATTCAATCTGTAGATAAAAATGGAAATGTATTAACTATCCCAGCAAAAGAGATTAATTTTGAATATAGAAATAATGATTTGTCAGAAAGCTTAATATTTTTAAGCGCTTCATTTAAGGGTGAAAAAAAAGATACTCAAAAAATATTAGAAAAAATGTCAAAATTGAAAAATAAAAAAGACAATAATCAACCAACTAAAATAAAAACTAGTGGTAGCACATTTAAGAATCCAATAAATTTAACTTCAAAAAAAGTATGGGAATTAATTAAAGAGTCTGTTCCAGCTGATGTTAAATTTGGGGATGCTTGTATTTCAAAAAAACACTCAAATTTTTTTGTAAACAAGGGTAACGCATCATTTAAAGATATGAAAAAATTAATTAATTTTGTTGAAAAAAGTGTATTCAATAAAACAGGTGTTAAAATAGAAAAAGAAATAAAAATTTTAGAAAATTGAAAAAAAAAATCTTGATAATTTCTGGGGGGATTTCAAAAGAACGTGAAATAAGTCTTCAAACAGGTAATCAAGTTGCTAAAGAATTAAAGAATAATAAGTACACAGTAAAAATTTGTGAACCAAATCACAATTTGTTTAAAGTAATTAAAAAATTTAAACCCAACACAATATTCAATGCATTACATGGTCAATATGGAGAAGATGGATATATTCAATCTATTTTGGAAAATATTGGTATACCATATACCCATTCTGGTGTTATCGCCTCTGCTAAGGCTATGGATAAAGAAATTTCTAAAAAGATATTTATTAAACATAAAATTTTGACACCAAAA
>CACJSJ010000013.1 GCA_902596045.1 uncultured Pelagibacteraceae bacterium | reverse complement strand
TTGATGTTTCAATACTTGAATTAGGTGATGGAGTTTTTGAAGTTAAATCAACTAATGGAGATACTTTTTTAGGTGGTGAAGATTTTGATAATTCAATTGTTGAATACTTAGCATCCGAATTTAAAAAAGATAACGGTATAGATTTAAAATCTGATAAACTGGCACTTCAAAGATTAAAAGAAGCTGCTGAAAAAGCTAAAATTGAACTATCTTCTGCTGAGCAAACAGATATCAACCTACCATTCATTACTGCTGATAAAACTGGTCCAAAACACATAAATATTAAAATGACTAGAGCAAAATTAGAAGCTTTAGTTGAGGATCTAATAGCTAGAACTATGCCCCCTTGCAAAACAGCTTTGAAAGATGCTGGAATAAGTGCAAATGAGATTGATGAAGTTATTATGGTCGGCGGTATGACTAGAATGCCAAAAGTTGTTGAAGAAGTTAAAAATTTTTTTGGCAAAGAACCTAATAAAAGTGTTAACCCGGATGAAGTTGTTGCAATGGGTGCTGCAATTCAAGCTGGAGTTTTACAAGGAGATGTCAAAGACGTTCTTCTTCTTGATGTTACTCCTTTATCACTAGGTATTGAAACATTAGGTGGTGTGTCTACAAAACTCATAGAAAAAAATACAACTATACCAACTAAAAAAAGCCAAGTTTTCTCAACAGCCGAAGATAACCAACCCGCAGTATCAATTAGAGTGCTTCAAGGTGAAAGAGAGATGGCTACTGACAACAAAATTTTAGGAAATTTTGAATTAGTTGGCATTGCACCGGCTCCAAGAGGAGTTCCTCAAATTGAAGTTACGTTTGATATTGATGCAAATGGTATTGTAAATGTTTCAGCGAAAGACAAAGGAACTGGTAAAGAACAAAAAATTCAAATTCAAGCTTCAGGTGGATTAAGTGATGAGGAAGTTGAAAAAATGGTTAAAGATGCAGAAGCTAATAAGGAGTCTGATAAAAAGAAAAGAGAGTCAGTAGATGTTAGAAATCAAGCTGATACTTTAATTCACTCTACAGAAAAAAATCTTAAAGAGCATGGCTCTAAAGTTTCAGATGCAGAAAAAAAAGCTATTGAAGACGCCTCTACGTCATTAAAAGAAGCTTTAAAAGGTGAAGACACTGAGGATATTAAGAAGAAAACTGAAACATTAGTTCAAGCTTCGATGAAACTTGGTGAAGCAATTTATAAATCTCAACAAAATACTAAACCTGATTCTAATAAAGACGATGGTAAAGATAACAAGGATAAGAAAGACGATAATGTTGTTGATGCTGATTTTGAAGAAGTGAAAGAAGACAAGAAAGACGGAAATCAGGAAAAAAGCGCCTAAAATAACATCTAATTGTCTGGGTTATGACTAAAAGAGATTATTACGATGTTCTTGGTGTCAATAAAAATGCTAGTCCAGATGAGATAAAATCTGCCTATAGAAAACTTGCAGTAAAGCATCACCCAGATAAAAATCCTGGAAATAAATCTGCTGAAGATAAGTTTAAAGAAGCAAGCGAAGCTTACGGAATACTTTCTGATAAAAGTAAAAAAGAAAACTACGATAACTTCGGACATGCTGCTTTTGAAAATGGTGGAGGTAGACAAGGAGGTTTTGGTGGTTTTAGTGGAGCTGATTTTTCAGATATTTTTGAAGATTTTTTTGGAGATTTTGGGGGAGGAAGTAGGTCAAGAGGTAGAAGAAGTTCAAATAATAGAGGTTCAGATTTAAGATATGATTTATCTATTACACTTGAAGAAGCTTACAAAGGAAAAAAACAAGATATAAAATTTTCCACTACTGAAAAATGTGACACATGCAAAGGTAATGGCTCCAAGCCAGGTCATTCTCCTGATAGATGTTCATATTGCGGGGGGAACGGAAAGATAAGATCAAATCAAGGTTTTTTTACAGTTCAACAGACTTGCCCTCAATGTAACGGCAATGGAGAAGAAATAACTAATCCATGCAATGATTGCAATGGCCAGGGGAAAAAACAAGCCTCAAAAAAAATATCTGTTACTATTCCTAAGGGTGTTGATGATGGAACTAGAATTAGACTTGCTGGCAAAGGAGAAGCAGGAAACAGAGGTGGAACTGCAGGTGATTTATATTTATTCATTAATGTAAATTCACATGATTTATTTAAAAGATCAGATGAAAACTTATTTTTTGAATTTCCAATATCAATAGCAGATGCTGCACTAGGCACAACTATTGAAATACCAACTATTGATGGGGGTAAAGCAAAAATTAAGATACCTGATGGAACACAAAGTGGAAAACAGTTCAGATTAAAAGGAAAAGGAATGCCTTTCATGAGAAGAGGGGATTTTGGTGATCTATATGTGCAAGTTAAAACAGAAGTTCCTATATATTTAAATAAACAGCAAAAAGAATTACTTGAAAAATTTAGAGAAATTGAAAACGAAAAATCAAATCCGAGTATTAAAAAGTTCTTCCAAAAAGCAAAAAGTTTCTGGAAAAGTTAGAAATTTAGTAAATAAGAAATAATTTCTAAATTACCTAAATTAAATAAATCTGTTACAATTGATAAAATAAATATAATTGATGTTAATGAAAACTTTTGAAAAAAATTCACCTAAATGGGAAAAAAATGAAATTTTACAACAACTAGAAATATTTAAAGATCTTTATAAACACAGGCCAATAAAAGAGAATATTCATGGAATGAGATTTCAGCATATGTTTGCTACTTTCTTTATATTAAAAAAACTTAATCCAAGTTTTGTAATTGAGTCAGGAGTTTTTAGAGGTCAATCAACTTGGTTAATTGAAAATACATTACCTAATAGTGAAATACTGGCTATTGATATAGATTTAAGTAAAAGGGAATATATTTCCAAAAAGGCTAAATACTCAAATATAGATTTTAAAAATCAAAATTTTTCAAATATTCCAAATGACACATTAGTTTTTTTAGATGATCATGTGAATCATTATGAAAGGCTACAACAAGCAAAATTTTTTAACATAAAAAATATAATTCTTGAGGATAATTACCTTACAGAGAAGGGAGATTTTTATACTTTAAATCATGCCTATGATAATAAAGGATTTAATCATAATTATACTAAATTAAGTTTATTAAAAACTTTTTTAATTTTTTCTAATGAATTAGTAAAAAAGCTTTTTTCTAAAAAATATATTTTTCAATTCGAAAAGATTAAATCTCGACTTAGAGATTATCCACCAAATGAAAATGATTTTAAAAACATAGAGAAAAATATTAAAACATACTTTGAATTTCCCAACCTATCAAATATACTTAGTAAAAATTTAGATCTTTCAAAAGAAGAATTAAATTCTTATAATCATCTTACATATATAGAACTTTATTAAATAATGAAAAAAATAAACTTAGCAGTAACTGGTTGTATGGGTCGAATGGGTCGACAGATAATAAAATCAGCAAAACTTGATAAAAGTTTTAAATTAGTGTCTCTAACGGAAGGAAAAAAAATAAATAAAAAAATTAGTGGTATAAGAATTGATTTAAATACAGAAAAAGCATTCAAAAATTCAAACTTAATAATAGATTTCTCAACACCGAAATGTACTTTTCAGGTTTTAAAAATTGCTTTAAAATTAAAAAAAAGAGTAGTTATCGGTACGACAGGATTTTCTAAAGGAGAGGAAAATTTGATCAAAAATTTCTCTAAGAAAATACCTATTTTAAAAGCTGGCAATATGAGCTTGGGAATAAATCTTTTAATGTACCTAACTGAAATAGCTTCAAAATCATTAGGAAAGAATTTTTTAAGCAAGATTTCTGAAATTCATCATAAACATAAAAAAGATTATCCATCTGGAACAGCACTAATGTTGGGTAAAGGAATCGCTGTAGGTAAAAATAAAAATTTCTATAGTCTTATAGGAAAAAAATATTTAAATAAAAAAGAGTTTCCTTTTAATAAAAAAGTAAATTTCAATTCTGTACGAAGAGGGGAAATTATTGGTGAACATGAAGTTAATTTCTCGAGTGGAAAAGAAATAATTACTTTAAATCATGAGGCTTTTGATAGAGCACTTTACTCAGAGGGGGCATTATCAGCAGCTAAATGGCTTATGAACAAAAAGTCAGGGCTTTACTCAATGAGAGATTTAATGAATTTCAAATAATGAATGAAGTTCAGAGGGCAAGAAAAATATTAAATATTCTCAATAAAACTTACCCAAAAATTAAAGTACCTTTAAAAAGTAGAAATGTATTTACGTTACTAATATCAGTTCTTCTTTCTGCTCAATGTACAGATGTAAATGTAAATAATGTAACAAAAAATATTTACCCTAAATATTATAAACCAGAACATTTTATAAAATTAGGTAGAAATAAAATTGAAATTTTAATCAAAAAAATTGGAATTTTTAGAATAAAAGCAAAAAGTATTTACAATTTATCAAAAATATTGGTTAAAAAATTTAATAGTAAAGTTCCAAAAACCTTCGAAGAGTTAGAAAGTTTGCCTGGTGTAGGCCATAAAACAGCGAGTGTAGTAATGTCTCAAGGATTTGGTAATCCTGCGTTTCCTGTAGACACACATATACATAGATTAGCTCAAAGGTGGGGACTTACAAATGGTAAGAGTGTTATTCAAACAGAAGAGGACCTAAAAAGATTATTTCCTAAAAAAAATTGGAATAAACTTCATCTTCAAATTATTTATTATGGAAGAGAGTATTGTAAAGCTCGTGGATGTTATGGATTATCTTGTAAAATTTGCACTAGTTGTTATCCTAATAGAAAAATACCTTTTATTGCAAAGAAACCATAATGAAGATTTTAGGAATCGGAAATGCTATAGTTGATGTGCTTTGTAAAGTATCAGACGACTTTTTAATTAAAAATTCACTTGTAAAAAGTACAATGAAGTTAGTTGACGAGTCTGAATTCAAAAAATTATTATCTTCATTAAAAATTGAAGAAACTATTTCTGGTGGCTCTATAGCAAACTCTATTGTGGGATTATCTAAACTAGGAAACAAAGTTGGTTTTATAGGAAAAGTTAACAACGATGATCTTGGACAAAAATACGAGGAAGGACTAATAAAGGAAAATGTAAAGTATTTGTATAACAAGAAAAAAGAGCCAATCCCCACCGGTTCTTGTTTAATTTTAATAACACCTGACTCAGAAAGAACGATGTGTACTTTTTTAGGAACTGCAGGAAAAATAAATGATCAGGATGTGAAAGAAAATGATATTAAAAATTCAGAAATGATTTTTTTGGAAGGATATCTTTGGGATGAAGGTGAACCAAAAAAAGCTTTTGATAAAGCAATTCATTATTCTAAAAAAACTGCAATGTCATTATCTGATTTATTTTGTGTCGAAAGACATAAAAAACATTTTTTAGATTTAGTTCAAAATAATTTAGATATAGTTTTTGCAAATGAACAAGAAATTACATCGCTAATAAATGCTAAATCTTTTGAAGAAGTAATTTTGTTTTCCAAAAAAATTAAAAAAAATATAATTATTACAAGGGGTGCAAAGGGGGCGATAAGTATTAATAATGATGAATTATTTGAATGTAACGCACAAAAAAATTTAGATATTAAAGATTTAACGGGAGCAGGAGATTTGTTTGCCGCTGGTTATCTACATGGAATTATAAATAATTTATCAATAAAAGAAAGTTTGATCAAAGGAACAGAATTGTCTTCAAAAATTATTCAAAAAATTGGTGCTAGAATTTAACCTTTTTTCTTTTAAAACTACCCTTGCCTTTTTTTGGTTTAACTACTTTAGGTCTGTATCTATTGTTTGATAATTTTTTTGCTATTGGATTTTTTTTCAATTTAAAAAGTATCCTTTTTTGTCAAACTTTATAAAATTTTCATCAGTGAAACTTTCAATCATTTTTTTTCTAATCCTATAAATATGAGTTTCAACCGTATGCGTTTCTAAATCAGATGTGTAACCCCAAACATTTTTTTGAATTTCTTTAAGATTTGCTTTCTTATTAGATTGAATAAATAATATTAAATCACACTCTTTCTCTGTTAGATCTAAATTAATTTCATTAAAATATATTTTACGAGAGTTTAAATCTAAAATATATTTTCCAATTTTGATTTCTGATTGATTATTAAATTGATTTTTTAAAAAACTTAAATTTATTTTTTCGACTATTTTGTTAATTTGTTGAGGTAAAATATCAATTATTAAACAATTTGAAATCTCTTTGCTATTATTTGTAGTAACTACCAGATAATTTTTATACTCATCAAAGTTTAATTTTTGATATTCTTTTTTATCAATATGATTAATTTCAAAATTAAAATTTTCTTTTATTTCATTTAATATCTCAAATAATTTAATAGAATCATATATAAATAAATTTTTAGAATTCATAATAATAGAAATGCATATTATAGTTAAAAATAAAGATACACTTTTATATGATGAATTTAAATTTAAATGTTCAGTAGGAAGAAAAGGTATAACTTCAAAAAAGATTGAAGGTGATAAAAAAACTCCTAAAGGCATATATGCTTTAGGTCCTTTATACTTTAGAAAAGACAGATTATCAGAGCCTCTTACAAAACTCAAAAAAATACAAATTAAAAAGAATCTGGGATGGTGTGATGATATAAATAGTAAATTTTATAATAAACCCATTAAAACAAATAAAAAAACTAAACATGAAAAATTATTTAGAAAAAATAACAATTATGATCTTTTAATTCCAATTGAATATAATACTAAGAAACCAACTAAAAAAAAGGGGAGCGCAATTTTTTTACATCTTACAAAAAATTATAAGAAAACACTTGGTTGTGTAGCATTAAAAAAAAAAGATATGTTAATATTATTAAAATTAATAAACAAAAAAACAAAAGTTAAAATTATTTAAGATCTATTTCCAAAAATTTTAGATCCGATTCTTACAAATGTAGCACCGCAATCTATAGCATCTAAATAATCCGAAGACATTCCAATGCTTAAATCTTTTAGACCAATAAATTTATTAAGTTTTTCCATATCACTAAAATAAGGTCTTACTGCTGCATCTTGTGGAGGTAAACACATCAGTCCAATAATATTTAATTGAAATTCTTTAGTACATTTTTCATAGAAATTTTTTAAATTTTCCTTATCTATTCCACTTTTCTGGTACTCGTTTCCTAAATTTACTTGAATAAATATTTTTAAATTTCTATTTATCTTTTTTTGCTCTATCGATATTTTTTCAGCTAATTTAATACTATCCAATGAATGAATATAATCAAACAAAGAAACTACATATTTTACTTTATTTGTTTGTAATTTACCTATCATGTGAAGTTTTAAATTTTTAAATGAGTCTTTTTTATTTCCCCATTTTGCCAAAGCTTCCTGAACTTTATTTTCTCCAAAATGAACATGACCACTGTTAATTAATGGTTCAATTTCATCAAAAGGAAATGTTTTACTAACAGCAATTATATTCAAATTTTCAATCTTACCAAATTTTGACTTTATCTGATTATTTATTAGAGCTAAATTGTTGATACTTTTATGCAAAAAAATTTACCTAAAATTTATTGTTTTGTAGATGAATATAATTTATCAGATTTATCTAAATTAAGTAAGAATATTAATATTATATACAGAAATTATGATAATATTGACCACATAGATAATATTCTTAAACTTAGGAAATTCTGTAAAAGTTCAAAAAATAAGTTTTATCTATCTAATAATATTAAACTCTCAATACAATTAGGTTTAGATGGTATTTATATTCCATCTTTTAATAAAAAAATTAATTACATAGGAACTTATAGTCTCCCAAAATTCTTCAAAATTATTGGCTCAGCTCATAATTTTAGTGAGATTATTATAAAACAAAAACAAAGATGTAATGAAGTTTTTTTATCACCAATTTTTAAAGTTAATAAGTCTAAAAAATTTCTAAATGTCACAAAATTTAATTTAATAACATTAAATCTAAAAATTGATTGTATTGCTCTTGGTGGAATTAATCAAAAAAATTATAAAAAGATTAAATTGTTAAAATCAAAAGGATTTGCTTCTATAGGCTGGGCAAAAAAAAACGGCCTAAGAAACTTAGGCCGTTTTAAAATTTAACTTATTACGTTTAATTAAAACGCAAATGCTAAAGAAACTTCAGTAAACGTTCTATCAGTTCCTGCAGTTCCTGTTAATGAATCAGATTTGTTAGCTACAGCACCAAGAGTCATTCCACCCATAGTGTAAGAAGCTGAGAAACCTGAACTTTCTTCGTCAGATTTAGCAGCTGCTTCATACTTAACATTAGATATACCGTATGAAATACTTAGGTTTTCATTTACAGCAAAAGATACCGCAACGTGCTCTCTGTCTACGTCAGAGTTAGCAGCTGTTTTATCGATTTCTGATAATTGTACACCCATAGTAATTGGACCAGTTGTGTATGTAGCCCAAGCAGTAGTCATATCATCTTCTGATGTAGCTGAAACAGCATTAGTACCAGAACCGATACCAAATGATGCATTATCAACTAAATCGTTAGCGATTAGTACTATTGAATTGTCAGTTCCAACACCAACTCTTGCGTAAGAAGCAGAAACTGTAATTCCAGACATTGTAACTTCATAACCTAATGTGTTATCAGCACCTAAGTCAGTTACACCTTCGTCAGCAGCATCAACATCATCCCAAACTTGCTCTCCAGCAGTTGGCATTTTGTCAGAATATTTACTGATACCAGCTTGGTGTGATACGTTACCAAATGAAACTGTACCAGTATCACCCATGTCTAATAAAAGTTTAGAACTTGAGAATACAGCGTTAGCCATTGTATAACCGTAAGTAATTGCCATACCATTATCTAAATCACCTGATCCAGAAAATGTAATTGTTGTTGTATCAGACCAAGGATTTCCTGTTACTCTTTCAGAACCTTTTGACTGATACTTCACTTTTGCTGTTCCAGTAACATCTAAGCTACCTGCTACAGCAGTTGAAGCAACTAAAGATCCAGCTAAAGCTGTTAATCCTAGTTTTTTTAAGTTGTTCATATTTTCTCCTATTTGTATTTATAATTATAAACAGGGGTAAATTATTCTAGTTGATCAGATATTCGAACAGAAATAGTTTAAAATTCAATTAAATTGTATTAGTGTTGTAATTATATCACATTGGCTTGATTGTTTAGTAAAATAACTATTTTTTTTAGCTTTTTAATATAATACTCTTCAAAAATATTATGTTTTTATCAAAAAATATAGCTAAAATTTTGTTTTTTATCCCATTATTGAGTTTATTAGTTTTATTAAACTCCTGTGGAATTTACAAACCTACAAGTGCAAAGGATTTTCCACCAGAACCTGAGAAAAGAGTTAAAAAAAATATAGAGGAAGGGCGCGGCTTTAGGCTGTTTGGTGAAGAAAATAAGGGTGGAGGGACTTTTGACTTTGCAACATCAAATGAATTATGGAGAGCAAGTTTAGATACCCTTGATTTCATGCCATTAATCTCTGCTGATTATGGTGGAGGTATTTTGATTACCGACTGGTATAACGAAAACAATAATTATCGTGATTATATAAAAATATCTATTAGGTTTTTAACTAATGAAATTAGATCTGACTCACTTAAAATTAAGGTTTATACAAAAAATTGTGAAAATATAGATAAATGTACAATTAATGAGGATAACCCTGAAATAAGTACAAAGCTTGTGTCAACAATTTTAACTAAAGCCACAAAATATAAGCAAGAGAAAAAAAACAAAGATGATTAATTTTAATAATTTAAAATAATTAATCTCTAAAAAATTACTGTACGTGGACAGATATAACTTTAAAATAATCGAAGATAAGTGGCAAAAAGTTTGGTCTAAAGAAAAACATTACTCTTCAAAAATAGATAAAAATAAAAAAAAATTTTATTGTCTAGAAATGTTTCCCTATCCATCAGGAAAAATTCACATGGGTCATGTAAGAAATTATACTATAGGAGATGTTCTTTCTCGATATAAAAAATTACTAGGTTTTAATGTTTTACATCCAATGGGATGGGACTCATTTGGTATGCCTGCTGAAAACGCAGCAAAACAAAATAATATTGATCCAAAAAAATGGACTGAAGACAATATTAAGGTTATGAAAACCCAACTATTAAGATTAGGCCTTTCCATTGATTGGGAAAGAGAAATTTCTACTTGCTCAGAAGATTACTATAAACACCAACAAAAAATTTTTTTAGATCTTTATGATAAAGGATTGGTTTACAGAAAAGACAGTTACGTAAACTGGGATCCTATAGATAAAACTGTTCTAGCAAATGAACAGGTAATTGATGGAAAAGGTTGGAGATCAGGTGCTATTGTTGAAAGAAAAAAACTGAATCAATGGTTTTTCAAAATTTCAAAATTTTCTGATGAATTATTAAAAGATTTAGATTTATTAAATGACTGGCCTGAAAAAGTTAAAACAATGCAAAAAAATTGGATTGGAAAATCTTTTGGATGCGAAATTGATTTTAAAATTGAAGGATCAAAGGATATAGATATTATCAAGTGCTATACAACTAGACCTGACACACTTTTTGGATTATCTTTTCTAGCTTTATCAATTGATCATCCTCTTTCTAAGCACTATTCAGAAGATAGTAAATTTGCAGACTTTAAAAAGGAATGCTCAACAGCTGGAACAACGGAAGAATCAATCGCTCAAGCTCCCAAAATAGGTTTTAAAACAAATTTATTGGCTTTAAATCCTTTAAATCCAAACAATAAAGTTCCAGTTTATTTCGCTAATTTTGTTTTAATGGATTATGGTTTAGGAGCTGTTTTTGGTTGTCCTGCCCATGACCAAAGAGATTTTGACTTTGCAAAAAAATATAATTTGCAAATTAAAACTGTTGTAAGACCTAAAGATAAAGATCTTAAATTTAAAGTAACCAGTGAACCTTACACGGGAGAAGGGTTTATTATTAATTCAGAATTTTTAAACGATTCAAAAGTTCCAGAAGAGTCAATCAATAAGACAATAGATTTTTTAGAAAATAAAAATTTAGGAAAAAGAAAAACTAATTATAGACTTAAAGACTGGGGAGTTTCAAGACAAAGATACTGGGGATGTCCGATACCTATTGCTTACGATGAAAATAATAAAATTATAAAAATACCTGAAGAAAATTTACCAGTAAAACTTCCTGAGAAAATTAATATTAATACAAATGGAAATCCTTTAGACGCCAATGAAGATTGGAAAAAAGTAGTTATTGATGGAAAGAATTGTAAAAGAGAAACAGATACATTAGATACATTTGTTGACTCATCCTGGTATTTTTTACGATTTTGTTCTGTAAATAATACATCTGAGCCTTTTGACAAAAATGATTTAGATTATTGGATGCCAGTTGATCAATATATTGGTGGAGTAGAGCATGCTATTTTACATTTACTTTATTCAAGATTTTTTATGAGAGCAATTTGTATGGACAATAATGAGATAAACTTAAAAGAACCTTTTAAAGGATTGTTTACTCAAGGGATGGTATGTCACGAAACATACAAAGATGAAAAAAATAACTGGTTAAGTCCAGAAGAAATTTTTACTGAAAATGGAAAGGATTACTTTAAAAAAAAGGACCCATCAAAAAAAGTAAAAGTTGGACCATCAGAATCCATGTCAAAGTCAAAGAAAAATACAATAGATCCACAAAATAAAATTGATGAATATGGTGCCGATTCAGTTAGATTTTTTATTTTATCAGATAGTCCTCCTGAAAGAGATGTTCAATGGTCAGATGAAGGTATGCTATCTTCGTATAAATTTATTCAAAAATTCTGGTCTTTAAGTGAAAATATTTTAGCAATATCAAGTATAGAGAACCAAGAAAACAATGAAGAAATAGAAATTTTTACTAATCAAATGATTAACAAAGTAGATCATGCGTTAGAAAAATTTAGATATAATGTCATAATTGCAATATTTCATGAGATATATTCATTTTTTAGAAAAATATCTGAAAAGAATAAAAATTATAAGAACTTAAAAAAAAATTTTGAAAAAATCCTTATCATAATGTCACCAGTAATTCCTCATCTTGCAATTGAATGTCTAACAAAATTTAATTTCAAAGAGGATTTTAAATGGCCAAAAGTTGATAAAAAATATTTAATTGAAGATAAAAATTTGATTGTAATTCAAGTTAATGGAAAAAAAAGAAGCTCTATAACAACAACTAAAAATCTTAATGAAAAAGAATTAATTGATCAAATTAAGAATAAACAACTAATATCTAAATATTTAGATAATGGAGAATTTATTAAAACCATATATATTAAAAATAGATTAATAAATTTTATTATCAAATGATGAAAAAAACTTTTTTTATTTTATTATTTTTCATTTCGAGTTGTGGCTATCAACCTATTTACGTAAATAAATCCTCTGAAATTTATGAATTTAAAAAAATTGTTTTAAGTGGTGATAATTATATAAATAATAAGATTGTCAATATTCTTTCTATTAAAGAAAATAATGAAATAAATGATAAAAATATTTTACATATTTCAAGTTCTTTTAGTACTGAAGAAATTTCTAAAAATTCAAAAGGACAAGTTGAAATTTATAAAAGTACTATAAATGTAAATTTACAAATAAAAGATATTAATAATCAAATTATTCAAAAAAGAAATTTTGCTAAAGAGTTTAGATATAATAATAAACAAAATAAGTTTAATTTAGCGCAATATCAAAGTTCTATCAAAGATGATCTTATAAATAAGATTGTTAGTGATACTATTATTTTCTTAAATTCAGAATGATAATTAAACACTATGAATTAAAGAATAATTTAAAAGGAAAAAATAATTTTTTTCTTTTATATGGGCAGAATAGCGGGTTAATCGAAGAGGTGATTGATAAAGATCTAAAACCTATTTTTTCTAAAAATATATTCAAATATGATGAGTCAGAGATTTTATCTGATATTAGTGCTTTTAAAGAAGGGTTATTCAACAAATCATTTTTTGAAAATGATAAATTAATCATAATAAATCGAGTTTCTGATAAAATTTTAGACATAATTAAAGAAATTTATGACAAAGAAGATGAGAACTTAAAAGTTATATTAAAATCTGGAAATTTAGAAAAAAAATCTAAACTAAGGAATTTTTTTGAGAAAAGTAAAAATTTAATCATAGTTCCTTTTTATGAGGATACTCATCAGTCTCTCTTATTTGTGGCACAAAGTTTTTTTAAAGAAAATAAGATTAAAATCTCGCCTCAAATTATTAATTATATAATTGAAAATTCAAAGGGAAACAGGATTAACTTAAAAAATGAATTAGAAAAAATCAAAAATTTTAGCCAAAAAAAATTATCAGTTGAATTAAATGAAATTATTAAACTTACAAATTTAGCTGAAAATTATAATATATCAGAATTAACAGATCAGTGTCTTGCAAAAAATAGAAAGAAAACTTTAAATATTTTAAATGAAAATAATCCTTCTCCAGAAGATAATATTTTAATTTTAAAAAATTTTTTATACAAATTAAAAAGACTTAAAAAATTAAAGATAGAATTAGAAAATAAAAAGAATACTGATGCTGTTATATCCTCATATAAACCACCAATATTTTGGAAAGACAAAGACATGATAAAGCAACAATTAAAGATATGGTCTTTGCCTCAAATAAAATCTTTAATTAACAAAACAAATGATATGGAATTATTAATAAAAAAAAATTTTCAAGCCTCAAATCAAATTGTTAATAATTTTATTTTAGAAAAATTGTAAATTATTAGTA
The DNA here is from genome assembly GCA_902596045.1 of uncultured Pelagibacteraceae bacterium. GTDB lineage: Bacteria > Pseudomonadota > Alphaproteobacteria > Pelagibacterales > Pelagibacteraceae > Pelagibacter. The sequence goes on along the minus strand of CACJSJ010000013.1, from coordinate 17,331 downwards.
ATTAGATTTTATTATTTCGATTATTTTATTAAGTTGGTCAATTTCTTTGTAAGAAAAAGTTATCGATCCTTTGTTTCTTTTGTTATTATTAATAACCACATTAAGACCAATTTTTTCAGAAATGTCTCTTTCTAAATCTCTAATATTTACATCTTTTGAAGGGGTGAATTTTGGTTTTTTATTTTTAAATATTTTTACAAAATTTTCTGATTGCCTAACCGAGAGTTTTTTTTCAATGATTTTATTTGCCACAAAGGTTGCATTATCTAAACCTACTAAAATCTTAGCATGACCTGCTGTTATTTTCTGGTTTTCAATTAGTTTAATAACTTCCTCTGGTAAAGTTAAAAGTCTTAGGCAATTTGTTATATGACTTCTGCTTTTACCAATAAATTTAGAAACCTTTTCTTGATCATAATTAAATTCATCAATTAATCTTTTATACCCTTGCGCTTCTTCGAGGGGATTGAGATCACTTCTTTGTACATTTTCTACAATCGCAAACTCTAAAGATTTAAGATCGTCAGCTTCAGTTATTACAACTGGAACTTCATGTAACCCTGCTTTTTGTGCTGCAAGCCACCTTCTCTCTCCAGCAATAATTTCAAATTTAGAATTATTATTATTTGATTGCCTAACAATTATTGGCTGAAGTATTCCTCGTTGCTTAATAGAATTCGTTAAGTCCTCTAAACTATCTTCATCAAAATTTTTTCTTGGTTGATATTTGTTTGGTAATATATCACTAACTGATAATTGATTTTTCTTAGACTCTACTTTTGTTTCACCAATTAATGAAGATAAACCTCGTCCTAAACCCTTTTTAATTTTATCCATTAAGCTGCGCTCCCAATATTAGACTCTTGATTTATAAATTCATCAGTAAAACTAAAATATGATTTACTACCAGGACAAGATTTATCATAAATTAAAACTGGCATTCCATGTGATGGGGCTTCTGATAATCTCACATTTCTTGGTATTACTGTGGAATAAACTTTTTCACTAAAATAATCTCTAGCTTCTTTTTCAACTTGTGATGAAAGCTTATTTCGTTTGTCATACATCGTCAAAAGTATACCTCTGATTTTAAGATCTGGATTTAAACTTACTTTTATCCTTTCAATCGTTTTCATCAGTTGTGTTAGACCCTCAAGAGCAAAAAACTCGGTCTGAAGAGGTACCAATAGTGAGTTTGAGCTAACAAGAGCCATCACTGTTAATAAGCTCAATGAGGGTGGGCAGTCAATTAAGACATAATCATATAATCCTCTAGAATTGTTTAAATATGCTGCTAATTTTGCCTTTAATATAAAGGCTCTATTACTATCATCAGCTGTTTCAACCTCTAATCCTGATAAGTCTACATTGGAAGTAATAATATCAAGGTTTTCAAAATTAGTTTTTTTTATCACTTGAGAAATTTCTTTAGTTCCATTTAAAACACCATAAATTGTATCATTTGAGTTATCCACATTAGACAATCCTACACCTGTTGTTGCATTTCCTTGAGGGTCTAGATCAATTACTAAAATTTTTTTATTTATTTGAGATAATCCAGCTGCAAGATTTATTACTGTGGTTGTTTTTCCTACTCCACCCTTTTGATTTATGACAGAAATAATTTGCATTTAATTTTTTTTTTTAATTTCTTTAATATTTATTAAAAATGAATCTTTATTCGTTAGACTTTTTTTTTCGCTATACTCAAATTCCCAATTTTTTTTTGAGTTTTCAAAAACTTGTTTTCCACTCTTTCCCATAAAAAAAATTAAATTTTTATATTTAGAAAAATTTTCATATACTAAATCTAAAACTACTGGCATCGGCTTGAAAGCTCTCGACATTATCGTTCCTGTTTCTAAATTTTTAATTTCAAATATATTTTTTTGAAAAACTTTTGTTTTTAAGTTTAATTTTTTTGATACTTCTTTCAAAAAGTGGCTTTTATGATAGCTTTTTTCATAAAGATGAACATTCATATTATTTTTCATGTTTTTTAAGATAATTGCCACTATAATTCCGGGTAAACCACCTCCTGAACCTAAATCTGTGGTTGTATTGCTATTTAAATCAACAAAATCAATGATTTGTGCAGAATCTATTATATGACGGTCAATTATTGTCTTTTTTGATGCTGTATTTTGACTAATTATGTTAATTTTTTTATTTTTTTCAAGAATCATGGATATATAGTTTTCGAAATCTAAAAATGTTTCACGTGAAACATTTAAGTCATTGAGTCTTGAATAAGAATTTAAAATTTCATGATCCATTAAGCTATATGCTTAATAGACTTTCTTTTAACGTGTGACAACAAAATATATACAGCAGCAGGAGTAATTCCATCAATTCTAAGCGCTTGACCAAGTGTTTTGGGCTTTATTTGCTTGAATTTAGCTTTTACCTCATTGGAAAGACCTGAAAACTGGTCATAATCAATATTATCAGGAATTGATAGATTTTCATCTCTTTTAAAAGCAAGGATATCTGCTTTTTGCTTTTTAAGATAACCCCTATAATGAGAGTTAATCTCTATCTGTTCATCAATCTCGGCACCATGATTAAGAATTTCAGGCCAAATTTCTCTGATTTTACTCATATTAACGTCTTTTTGAGTTAATATTTCCTCAGCTGTTCTAAAAACACCATCTTTGGCAATTTTAATCTCAAATTTTGAAGCTTTAGAGGGAGAAATATTCAAATTAGACATCTGCAATGATATTTTGCTCAATTTTTGAAATTTATCCTCAAATATCTCTCTTCTATTATTTAAAATTAAACCGATATTAATTCCTTTGTGAGTAAGTCTTAAGTCAGCATTATCTGATCTAAGACTTAATCTATATTCAGCTCTAGATGTAAACATTCTATAGGGTTCAGCAACACCCTTAGTTACTAAATCATCAATCATTACTCCAATATAAGCATCTGATCTATCCAAAATAAAAGGCTCCATTTTTTTAAGTGAGAGGGCAGCATTAATCCCAGCTATAAGACCTTGGGCTGCAGCCTCTTCGTATCCTGTGGTTCCATTAATTTGACCTGCAAGGTATAGATTCTTTATTTTCTTAGTCTCCAATGTTAAAAAAAGTTCTCTAGGGTCTACGTAATCATATTCTATAGCATATCCTGGCCTAATCACTTTAACATTCTCTAAACCATTGATATTGTTGAGTATTTCATTTTGAACAACCTCAGGTAGAGATGTAGATATGCCGTTTGGGTAGATTGTGTTATCATTCAGGCCTTCTGGCTCTAAAAATATCTGATGTCTAGTCTTATCGGCAAATTTTACTATCTTATCTTCTATTGAGGGACAATATCTTGGACCAACACCTTGAATGCTACCAGAGTACATTGCACTTTTAGATAAATTCTTTTCTATAATCTTATGAACCTTTTCATTGGTATAGGTCATAGAGCACGATACTTGTTTGTTTAAATTTTTTTTTGTTAAGAAAGAAAAAAAATAAGGGTCATCATCTGCAAATTGTTTTTCCAATTTTTCAAAATTAATAGTTCTAGAATCTAACCTTGGTGGTGTCCCAGTTTTTAGTCTGCCTATTTTAAAATTATATTTCTCTAACTGTTCACTTAAACCAGTACTTGGCTTTTCATTAAACCTACCAGCAGGAGTTCTTTCATCACCAATATGTATCAAGCCGTTTAAAAATGTGCCAGTTGTAAGTATTAACTTGTTACAACTTACTTTATTACCTTTTAATGTTAATAATCCACTTATTTCATTATTTTTAAAAATAAACTTAATTACAGGATCAGAAAAAATGCTTAAATTACAGTAGTTTACAAGTTTTTCTTGCATAAATTTTCGATATAATGATCTATCAGATTGAGTTCTTGGTCCTCTTACTGCTGGACCTCTACTTCTATTTAACAGTCTAAACTGTATTCCAGACTTATCGGTAACCTCACCCATAACCCCATCTAAAGCATCAATTTCTCTAACTAAATGACCTTTACCTAAACCACCAATAGCTGGGTTACACGACATTTCTCCAATCGTATCTTTATTGTGTGTGAAGAGGGCAGTGTTAATTCCAAGTCGAGCTGATGCAGCTGCTGCTTCACAACCAGCATGACCTCCGCCAATTACAACTACATCAAAAGCCAAATCATTTTTCATGATATAAATTTATATTCGATTAAAATATTTACAAGATTTGAGTTAATTAAGCCAAATAATCGTTATTTACCAACGATAATTGAAAAAAATAGGCTAAAAATCCAGCAAAATGATCGTTATTTCCCAATACAAAAATCGTTGAAAATACTACCTAATATCTCCTCTACATCAACTTTTCCAACAATCATTCCTAAATGTCTAGTGGCTAACCTTAAATCTTCCGCTGCTTTATCAAAATCTTTTTTATCATTTTTTTTCAAAAAATTATTTAAGTGATCAACACACTGATCTAAATGCTGTCTATGCCTTTCTCTAGTAATTAAAATATTATCGGCAGAAACAAATTTATTTTTTAAATTATTTTTAATTTTTGAAATTAATTGATCGATATTAGAATTTTCCTTTAATGAAATTAAAACATGATCAAACTTTGTGACTTGATCATCCAATTTTTCCTTTAATAAATCTGATTTGTTTATTACTAAAATTGCATTTTTTTTTAATAAATCATTCAAAAAACCCTTTAAATCAACACTTTTTGCATCAACCACAACTAGTTTTAAATCTGCTTTTTCAGCTTTATTAAGTGATAATTTAATACCTTTTTTTTCTATTTCATCTTTTGAATTTCTTATACCTGCAGTATCTGAAATAATTACTGGGTAACCATCTAGATTCAAATGTGTTTCTATCACATCTCTTGTGGTACCTGCAATTTCAGAGACTATTGCTACTTCTCTATTAGATAAATTATTTAATAAACTAGACTTACCTGCATTAGTCGGTCCTACGATAGCAATTTTAAAACCTTCACGTATCATTTCTCCAACTCTTTGGTCGTCTAATATTTTTTTAATTTCATTTAAAACTTCTGTTGAATCTTTTGTTAATTTTTTAATATTTTCATCTGGCAATTCTTCTTCTGGAAAGTCTATTTTAGCTTCAACAAATGATAAAAGTTTTAATAATTTTTCTCTTAATTCATTAAATTTTACTGATGACTTACCTTTCATAATCTTTACTGCTTGCGATCTCTGGATTTCAGTTTCAGCAGATATAAGATCGGCTAAACTCTCAGCTTTTAACAAATTAATCTTACCATTCTGAAATGCGAGCTTTGTAAATTCCCCAGGCTCAGCTAATCTACAATTTTTATTTTTTGATATTTCATTTTGTAGAGCTAAGATAACTGCTTTACCTCCATGGATATGAATTTCTGCCATATCCTCTCCTGTGTAGCTCTCAGGCCCAGGAAACCAGATAATTATACCCTCATCAATCAGCTCAGAAGTGTTGATATTGTTTATTTTCCGAAGGGTTGCCATTCTAGGCTTAGGAACTTCTTTGCCAGTAACAGATTTGATAACATTTGACGCTTCAGGTCCTGAAATTCTAACTATAGCTACACCAGAAACTCCTGGTCCACTTGATAAAGCATAAATTGTCATGGCTTTATCATATTAAAATCGTACAAAATTAATATTAAATTATATTAATTTTTTTTAGCATTTTTTGTAAATAATTTTGATACGGATCAAATGAATTTATAGAGTCTTTATAAATAGGTTTATTTGCTTGAGATACACTTGCTGTTTTAATTGGAGTTTTGCTAAATTTCGTGAAATTATAACATTTTTCACTTAAACCTAAATTACAAAACTCTAAAAGTTTATCTATTTCACTTTTATCATCTTCTATTAATTTTTCATAATTTAATTCATAAATATCTTTTGGAATTTTATCTTTCCAAAAACTCATAAGTTTATAATATTCATTATAATATTCAGCAATTTCCTCCTGATCAAATGACCAATTCATAGTTAATGAAGGAAAATCATTCTTAAAAAGAGAAACACAATTATCCTTTGGATTTCTCTGACAAAGGATGATTTTTGCATTAGGAAAAAAAATTTTTATAAAACCTATCCACTTAAAGTTTTGTGGAGTTTTATCTGTAATTGTATTTTTATCTAAATTATATACGTCAAAACATTTTAAATAATCTAAAAATACGTTTTCTGATGAAGAACTTTGTAAATCAATAATTTTCTGTCTATTAATTATACTATTTTCGAAAAAATTTTTGTTTATTGAATTTTCTAAATATAATAATTCACCTGCTCCATAGACTTCGGGGTGAGATGATAATATCTGTTCAACCAATGTTGTGCCAGATCTCGGCATACCACAAATAAATATAATTTTTTTTGTCTTGACTTTATTCTTAATCTTTTCAAAATTTATATTGTCAAATTTTTTGATTAGTTCTTTAAAGAGGCCAATTTCATCATTTAAATTTGAAATAATTAAACTTTTTTTTAAATCATTGGCTGTTTGTAAATAATCAAATGATCGATCATATTTTTTTAGATCCTCTAGTGATTTTCCTAAAGCAAAAGATAAAATTATCTTATCATCATCCTTTAATTCTTTATCTGACACAATTTTTTTCATCTCTTCAATATGAGACAAGGATTTAGAATCATCAGAAGAGTATTTTGTAATTTCACTTAACAGTTTATGAGCCTTGGACCATTTAGGTTTAATTGAAAATATTTCATCTAAAATTTCTCTTGTTTTCTCTAAATTATTGATACTTTGATAAACACTGGCTAAAGAAAGCCTAATATCTATTGCTTTATTATTTCTTTGATTAGAAATTAATATTGCTTTTTCTAGTAAAGGAATTGCCTCACTATGATCATTTATTTCAATTTTAAGATTTGCATAATTGTTAAGTGCTTGAACATAATTATGATCAATATTTAAAATTTTTTTATAAATTTTTTCAGCTTCTGTATAATTTGATAAATTTTTGTAAGAATTAGCTAAATTGTTCATTGCTGCAATATTTTTTTCATCATTCTTGATTGCAAGAATAAAAAAATTAATTGCTGATTTATAATCATTTAAGTATTGAAGTGTAAGACCACTTAGATTCAATAAATAGGAATTATTAGGAATCTTTTTTAAAAGTTTTTCTAATTCTTCTTTAACTTGTAAAAATTTTTTCTTTTGAAGAAGATCATGTATTGATCTAATTTTTTTCTCTAAATCCATACATTTTTTTAAATACCTTATTAAGCAGGTTTATTCATTGAATTAAAAAATTCAGCATTATTTTTTGTATCTTTTAATTTAGAACTTATAAATTCAATTGCATCCATTGTTCCCATTGGAGCTATAATTCTTCTCAAAACATTCATTTTTTGAAGGTCATTTTTATCAAATAACAATTCCTCTCTTCTAGTCCCTGATTTAGTAATATCTATAGCTGGATAAATTCTTTTATCAGCTATCTTTCTATCTAGAACGGTTTCACTGTTACCCGTTCCTTTAAATTCTTCAAAAATTACCTCGTCCATTCTACTACCAGTATCAATTAGAGCTGTTGAAATAATTGTTAAAGAACCTCCTTCTTCAATATTTCTGGCAGCACCAAAAAATCTCTTGGGTCTTTGAAGAGCATTAGCATCAACTCCTCCTGTTAAAACTTTACCTGAACTTGGTATTACAGCATTGTAGGCTCTTCCAAGTCTAGTGATAGAATCTAAAAGTATGACTACATCTTTTTTATGTTCTGTTAATCTTTTTGCTTTTTCAATTACCATTTCTGCGACAGCAACGTGCCTTTGTGCGGGTTCATCAAAAGTTGAGCTTATAACTTCTCCTTTGACTGTCCTTTGCATATCTGTAACCTCTTCTGGTCTCTCATCAATTAAAAGTACAATTAAGTAACATTCAGGATAATTTTTAGCTATAGAGTTAGCGATACTTTGTAAAATCATTGTTTTTCCCGCTTTAGGAGGAGAAATAATAATTGAACGCTGACCCTTTCCTATTGGGCTAACTAAATCAATTAATCTTGGTGTGAGATCAGGTTTTTTTTCAATTTTTGTAGTTTCAACTTCCATTACTAATTGTTTATCAGGATATAGAGGAGTTAAGTTGTCAAAGGCAATTTTATGTCTTGATTTATCCGGTTCCTCAAAATTTATTTTGCTAACTTGAAGTAAGGCAAAATATCTTTCACCTTCTTTTGGTGCTCTAACTGGTCCTTCAACAGTATCGCCAGTTCTAAGACCAAATTTTCTTATTTGGCTTGGACTTACATAAATATCATCCGGTCCTGGTAGATAGTTAGACTCCATTGCTCTAAGAAAACCAAATCCATCTTGCAATAATTGTAAAACTCCCGCACCAGTAATTTCTTCTTTTTCGGCTACTTTTTTCAAGATAGCAAAAAGAATTTCCTGCTTTCTTAAAGTACTAGCATTTTCTATTCCAAGTTCTTCTGCTTGTGTAATAAGCTGTTCGGATGATTTAAGTTTTAGTTCTTGTATGTTCATGATTAAAAATTATTAAGGACTTAATAATAGGCCTAATATATATGCAATTCATAAATATTCAACCCTAGATAGGCTTAAATATTACAACAAAAATGATTAAAATAAGCAATAATGTGGGTATTTCATTTATATATCTATAAAATTTATGTGAATGCTTGTTCGAGTCTAGTTTAAATTGACCAAGAATTTTCCCAAGGTAAAGATGATAAAGCGTTAATAAAACTACAAAAATCAATTTTAAAATCATCCATTTTTGTCCTAACTTATCAAATCCAATTTCATGAATTAATATCAAACCAAATATCCATGATAAAATCATTGCTGGTGTCATTATGTAATAGAAAAGTTTTTTTTCCATCACTTTAAATACTTCTGAAATAATTGGTTGAGTATTATTTTGGGAGTGATAAACAAAAATTCTTGGTAGATATAATAATCCAGCCATCCAAGAAATTACCGCTATTAGATGTAATGATTTAAAAAGCAAATAAGTGTTCATTTATTATATACTTTTCTGAATTAAGGATTTTAATAACGTAATATGGTCATCACTATCGTTTAAGCATGGTACCATGTCAAAATTTTTACCGCCAGAATTTAAAAAGCTCTCTTTACCTTGAATAAGTATTTCTTCCAGAGTTTCAACACAATCTGAAGAAAAGCCAGGACATATGGCTAAAACATTTTTTTTTCCTTCAGCTGGCAAATTTTCTAAAGTCTTATCAGTATAAGGTTGAAGCCATTTTTGTGGACCAAATCTAGACTGAAATGTAGTTTTGATTTCAATTGAGTTAAATTTTTCGGATATTAGTCTTGTGGTTTTATGACAATAGCAATGATAGGGATCTCCTTTATCAAAATATTTTTGAGGAATTCCGTGATAGGAAGCTAATATTAAATCTGGTTTCCAATTAATTTCTTTAATCTTCTTGTTTAAGGAATTAACTAATGCCTCTATATACAAAGGATCAGACTCATAATGAGGAATTATTTTTAATGATGGCTGCCACCTCATTTTCATAAGTGTTCTGTATACTTCGTCACAAACAGTGGCTGTAGTGGCAGCAGCATATTGAGGATATAACGGAAGTATTATTAAATTTTCACAACCCATTTTGTGAAGAGTTTTTATTTTACTTCTAATGCTTGGATTTCCATACCTCATAGCATAATCTATTACTAAATTTTCTTTAAATATTGAGATTGATAATTTTTCTGCTTGTTTTTTTGTATAATATAAAAGGGGAGAAATATTTTCTTCTTTCATCCATATTTCTTTATAAGCTTTGGCTGTTTTCGAGGGTCTTAAATTTAATATAAAAACATTTAATATAATTTGCCATATTATAGGATTTACTTCTATTACTCTTCTATCGGACAAAAATTCTTTTAAATATTTTCTTATGTCTAACCAGTTTGTTGAGTCTGGGGTTCCTAGATTTATTATTAAAACTCCAGTTTTTCCAAAATTTATAGGGGGATGCTCTAAATCTTTTTTCATTAATAATCTTTTACGGTTTTAACTAGATACTCCATCATTTCTGGGTTTGTTTCTGGTAATACTCCATGGCCCAGATTAAAAATATATGGATGGTCTTTAAAAATATCTAAATATTTGGTTGTTTCTTTTTTTATATTTTCTTTGTCTGTAAGTAAAACTTTTGGATCCATTCCACCTTGTATAGGTATGCTTATCTCTTTTTCTATTTTTACTGGATCAACTTCATAATCGATACAAATTGCATCCGGTTTTATAAAGTCACAATATTTTTTATAATCTTTAATATTCCTTGGAAAACATATAACGGGTGTATTTAAAGATTGAACAAATTTTACCAAATTTAGCGTTGGGTTATATATGTAATATGGTAAATTTTTTTCTTCTAACAATCCTGCCCAACTATCAAATATTTGAATTACATTTGCACCATTATCTATTTGATTTTTAATGTGGATTTTTAAAAATTTCTCAATAATTAATAAAACATTATTTATTAAATCTTTATTTTCAAAAAAATCTTTTTTTAATTGTTTTTTAGGAGATCGTTGATTTATCATATAAACTAATATTGTCCAAGGAGCACCGACAAATCCAATAGTATTTTTATTTTTTAAAATATCATTATTGCTCACATTTTTTATAGCTTCATAAACTTGTTTAACTTTTTCAACAAAATCAATTTCTTTTAGTTTGGAAATTTTATTTAAATTAAACTGACCTAAGATGGGACCAAAATCTTTTTTGAATTCCACATTTTGATCTAAACCATATGGCAACATTAATATGTCTGAAAAAATAATTGCTGCATCAAAATCAAACCTTTTTAATGGTTGAAGAGTAATTTCAGTAGATAAGATTGGGTTTAAACATAATTTTATAAAATCTGTGTTTTTAGATCTAATTTCTCTAAATTCAGGTAAATACCTGCCTGCTTGTCTCATTATCCATATAGGATTTATACTAGTATTTTTTTTAATTATTACTTCATGTAGTGGGGTCATATTAATATAATATATATTATTATTGTATTAGTATTATGTACTGTGAATAACGATAATTATTTTTTATTAACATTATATTGACAGTTTAATAACATCAAAAATGAATAATATTGTTTAAAATGTAGCTTTTTAGTATTTTATTATATTTAATGTATTATTTTATTAACTAATTTATTAATGTTAATAAAACCCTTATTTTACAACAACAATTAAACAATATTTAAATTGAGTAATTTTATTAAAATAATACAAATTTATTAACAATTTATGCATGAGTAATACATATCAAATTTATTTGATTTCTGATTCTACAGGCGAAACTTTAGATAGAATTTTTTTAGCCTTAAAAGCACAATTTAAAAATATTGAATATAAGGTCCATTCTTACTCTTTTACAAGAACAGAAAACCAAATATTAAAAATTTTAGAAGACGCTAAAAAAAATGAACATTCGGTAATTTTATATACGATAGTGGATAATAATCTGGCAAAGTATTTAGCTAATAAAAGTGATGAAAAAAAAATTCCATGTTTTGGAGTTTTGGGAAATTTAATTTTAAACTTTTCAAAAATTCTTAATCAAAAAGCCTCACATGAACCTAGCGGTCAACACGTATTGAACGATGAATATTATGAAAGAATCGAGGCTATTCAATTTACAATGAATCACGACGATGGAAAATCGACAAAAGACATAGAAAAATCAGATATAATATTAGTAGGAGTTAGTAGAACAAGTAAGACACCGACTTCTATTTACTTAGCCAATAGAGGATTTAAAACTTCAAATATACCGCTCATAAATGAAAATTCTTTACCAAAAAAATTAAAAGACAACCCTCAAATTGCTTGTGTCGTTGGTTTAACCACTGAACCAGAAAGATTAGTAGAAATTAGAAAAAATAGAATGAACTCTTTAAAAGAAACAGAGAATAAAAATTATACAAATATTGAAAATATTACAAAAGAGATCATTGATGCAAGAAAAACTTTTCAGAAATATAGGTGGCCAGTTATTGATATTACGAGGAAATCGGTTGAAGAAGCAGCAGCTTCAATAATAAAAATACACGAGATATATCTTAATAATGTTAAATAAAATTATATTGGCCTCACAAAGTAGAGTTAGAAAAGAAATACTTGATACAAACAATATACCCAATAAAGTCGAACCATCAAATGTTGATGAAGATATTGTTAAAGAAAGTTTACTTAAAGAAAAAGCAACTCCAGATATTATTTCTAAAAATTTAGCAGAACTAAAAGCCAATAAAGTAAGTTTAAAAAAAAAAAATGAAATTGTTTTAGGAGCAGATAGTGTAATTGATTTAAATGGCGAGTTAATATCTAAACCTAAAAATAGAGAAGAAGCTTTAAAAATTTTAAAAAAACTAAATGGAAAAAAACACCATTTAGTTAGTTCGGTTTGTATTTCAAAGAATGGTTCTATGATGTGGAATTATACAGATAAAGCAACATTAACCATGAAAAATTTTAGTGATGATGAGTTAAAATCATATTTGTCTAAAATACCAGATAATGCGTTATATGCTTATAATGTTTACCAAATTGAAGGTGAAGGAAGAAAATTATTTTCGGACATAAAAGGAGATGAAGATACAATAATGGGTTTACCAATAAGACAAATCAAAGAGTATTTAAAGGAAGTTAAATGAATAAATATTTAGTAATAGGAAATCCTATTGAACATTCTCTATCTCCAAAATTACATAATTTTTGGATTAAAGTTAATAATCTTGATGCAATATATGAAAAAAAAAAACTTAATAAAAATGAACTTGCGAGTTTGATACTAGAAGTTAAAAAAAAAAATATTCATGGAATCAATGTTACTGTTCCTTTTAAAAAAGCTGTAATTCCATACCTTGATAAATTGACTTTTGAGTCTGAGAACACCCAATCAGTTAACACGATTCATTTAGAGGATAATAAATTAATCGGTCACAATACTGACATTGAAGGATTTGAAAGAAGTATTAACGATTTAAAATTAGATTTGATGAATAAAAAGGCTTTAGTATTAGGAGCGGGCGGAGTAGTGCCATCAATAATTTTTGCTTTGAATAAAATGAAAGTATCCGAAGTAATAATAAGCAATAGAACCAAAAGTAAAGCAGAGAGTTTAAAAGATTTATTTAAAAATATTAAAATAGTTGAATGGGGAGAAATTCCTGAATTTGATATAATTATTAATGCAACAAGTGTTGGCCTTAAAGATGGAGATAAAATGAATTTAGATATTTCTAACGTAGGTAAAAATAAATTTTTTTATGATGTAATTTATAAACCAAGCGAAACAAATTTTTTAAAAACTGGAAAAAAATTAGGTAATAGAACAGAAAACGGTAAAATGATGTTTATATACCAAGCCCTAGGTGCATTTAAAACATGGCATGGAATTCAACCAAAAATAAACACTGAGGTAATTAAAATTTTAGACTAATGATTAGGATTGGAATTTTAGGTGATATTGGATCTGGTAAGAGTTATATAGCAAAAAATTTTGGCTATCCTGTATTTAATGCCGATTTAGAAGTAAGTAAATTATATAAAAATGATAGAAAAATTTTTATCAAATTAAAAAAAAATTTATCAAAATATATTTTTTCTTTCCCAATAAACAAAAAAGAAATCTCAAAAGCTATACTGGCAAATAAATCTAATATTAATAAAATTGTAAAAATTGTTCATCTAGAAGTTAGAAAGAAAATGAATATTTTTTTAAGAAAGAATAAAAATAAAAAAATTGTTATTTTGGATATACCCCTTCTATTAGAAAATAAAATTAATAAAAAAAAAGATATTCTAGTTTTCGTTGAATCAAAAAAATCGGATATCTTTAAACGATTAAAAAAAAGAGACAATTTTAACAAACAACTCTTTAGAAAATTTAAAAATATTCAGTTATCACCTAGTTATAAAAAGAGAAAATCAAAATTTATAATTAAAAATGATTTTTCCAAAAAGACAGTAAAAAGAGCTATAAGAAATATAATAGAAGAAATAATATAAATGAAAGAAGTAGTATTAGATACAGAGACAACAGGTTTATCTGTTAAAGAGGGCCATAGAATTGTTGAAATAGGATGTATTGAACTCGATAATTTAATACCAACAAAAAAAAGATTTCATTGCTATCTTAACCCAGAAAGAAAAGTTTCTGAAAAAGCATTAAAAGTTCATGGATATACAGATGATTTTTTGTCTAAACAAAAAAAGTTTAAGGAAGTCTTTGAAGAATTCTTAAATTTTATTGAAGGTAAAAAGTTAATAATTCACAATGCTGAATTTGATATGGCTCATCTTAATCACGAATTAGAATTACTTGGTAAAAAAAAATTAAATAATGAAATTATAGATACTTTAATTTTAGCAAGAGATAAATTTCCTGGATCACCTATAAGTCTTGATGCTTTATGTAAAAGGTATAGGATTGATAATTCTAAAAGAATACAACACACTGCTCTCATTGACTGTGATTTATTAGTAAAAGTTTATATAAATTTAATAGATCAAAAAGAACCAACTTTAGATTTTCAGAAACTGGATGAAAAATCCCAAGTTTTGAAAAATGAAAACATTTTATATTTTAAAAAGGTAATTTGTCCTTCCCAAAATGAATTGAAAAGTCATGAAGAGTTTTTAAAAAAAAATTTAAAAAAAAATTTTTTTAATTAAACCTCTCATTATAAAGTCTATTAAAATCAATTTTTTTTTCTAATTTAATTCCTGGATGTCCAGAATTATGTATTAAATTAAGAAATAAATTTTCTAGATCAGGATAAATTTTCGTAGGAACATCACAAAGAATAATTTTCTCAAGTTCTTTCTTATCTTTGACTTCATCATCTACCTTAATAATTGTTGCATAAATTATTTCATAATGTGATTTTTTTTCGTTAGGTTCCTTATCTTCAAATTTAAGAGTAGTATTTATTTCAATTAATTTATTTTTTAAAGCTTTAGAGGTGATATCTATGTTAAGTTGATACTTTGAAATATTATCTTTAACAAAAAGAAAAGTTTCTATATCGGGTGTTTCACTCGACATATCTTTAATATATTTTGCTAAAATCTTAAATTTTTCTGTCATCATTATCTTCTATATCTTCAAACTCACCTTCTATAAAATTTTTTTTTTTAATTTCACTTTTTTTAAATTTATTAAATAAATTTCCAAAAATTAGTTTTCTAGTTATTGGGAATATGAGTAAAAATCCAAAAAAATCTGTGGCAAATCCAGGTATGATTAAGAGTAATGCTGCAAATGCTATAGCTGCACCAGAAATTATTTCGTAAGCAGGAACTTGATTTTTAATTATTTGCATAAATCCAGATCTAATTGTGTTCAAACCTTCGTATTTTGCATAATAAACACCTATGATTGCAGTAATAAAAACTAACAAAATTGTATTAAATGCTCCAATTTGTGAGCCAATCTTTATAAAAAGGTAAATTTCTAAAATAGGTATTAAAATTATTGATAATAAAACTGGGTTCATTTGTCTTTAATGTAATTGTTAGTTGAAATTAATCAACATAGTAATTACATTTAGGTCATGAATTATAGTTTTGAGTATATAGATATAATATTACTCGCAATGATTGCGGGGTTTATATTTTTAAGGTTACGTGGAATTTTGGGAAAAAGAACAGGATTTGAAGGTAAGGCCCCATCACAATTTGAGCAAGTAATAAATAATATTCATACTGAAAAAAAAGTTGTTCAAAAAGAAAATTTTGATGATGAAGCTCAAAAGGATTTTTTAAAAGGTGCAAAAATTGCATATGAAACAATTATTACTGATTTCAGTGATAATGATAATAAGCTTACTTCTAGTAAACCTTTACTAAGTAAAAAAATTCATGACCAATTTGAAGTAGCCTTAAAAGAGAGAAGTAAAAGAGGGCATTTCGCTGAAATAACTTTTATCGGGATTAATTCTGCTAAAATTAAAGAACATAAAAAAATAGATAAAATTTTAAATGTTACAGTCGATTTTGTAAGTGAAGTAATTACTTGCATTAAAGATAAGGATAAAAAAATCATTTCAGGAAATCCAGAAAAAATCAAAAAAATTTATGATACTTGGGTTTTTTCAAGAGATATGAATTCAAATAATCCAAATTGGCAATTAGTAAATATACTCACATAATTGAACGATAAGGTTTCAGATAAAGATAAACAGGCTTGGAAAGATTTTTTATCTAGTAATGAAAAGTTACCTAATAAAGATAATAAATTAAATACAAGCCCAAACGTAAAGATAAAGCATATAGATTTACACGGTTTGACTCTACAAGAAGCTAACAAAACTATAGAAAAATTTATTAATAATTCATACGATCATAATGTTTCAAAAATTATTGTTGTTACAGGTAAAGGCTTGCATTCAAGTGTTGAAAAAGACCCATATGTTTCAAAAGATTTAAGTATATTAAAATATTCTGTGCCGGACTTTATAGAAAATAATCCTGATATAATGAAAAAGGTTATTGAGATTAAAGATGCAGAAGTTAAAGACGGTGGTAGTGGAGCTTTTTATATATTTTTAAAAAAAAAAAAATAATAAATTTAAAAATTAAATATAAGGACTATACTAATTTTTAAAGAATAAATTTTGATAAATCAGTATCCTTAACTAAATTATCTAAGTTTTTGTTTATATACTCTTTATTAATTACTATCTTTTCTCCAGATCGATCAGTTGCAGTAAAACTAATATCATCTAAAATTTTCTCAATTATAGTATGTAGTCTTCTTGCACCAATATTTTCAACGGTTGCATTAACCTCTGATGCTATTTTAGCAATTGTATCAATACCATCTTCAGAAAACTCTAGATCAACATTTTCTGTTTTTAATAAAGCAACGTATTGTTTGATTAAACTATAATCAGGTTCTCTTAGTATTCTTTTAAAATCATCACTAGTTAAAGCTTCTAGTTCAACCCTTATTGGCAATCTTCCTTGAAGTTCTGGAAGTAAATCAGATGGTTTTGCAAGTTGAAATGCTCCAGATGCAATAAATAAAATATGATCTGTTTTAATAGGTCCGTGTTTAGTATTAACTGTTGTTCCTTCAATCAAAGGTAATAAGTCTCTTTGTACACCTTCTCTTGATACATCTCCGCCAACTCTATCAGTTCTTGCTGAAATTTTATCAATTTCATCTAGGAAAACTATACCGTTATTTTCGGTTGATAATTTTGCAGCTTTTATAATCTTATCTTGTTCGATAAGTTTATCCGATTCATCATTCATTAAAATTTCATGAGACTCTTTTATGCTCATTTTCTTTTTCTTTTCTTT
>CACJSJ010000012.1 GCA_902596045.1 uncultured Pelagibacteraceae bacterium | reverse complement strand
ATGGTCATAGAGACCTGCGCTTGCATCCCATAAATAATTGGATCTTATAATAGTTGTATTTCTTCCTGTATTACCTCCACCGATCCAACCTTTTTCAACAACAGCAATATTTTTAATATTATGTTTTTTTGCTAAATAGTAAGCAGTAGCTAAACCATGGCCTCCACCACCAACTATAACAGCATCATACTCTTTTTTAGGATTTGGATCTTTCCATGCTTTCTCCCAATTCTCATGATAGGAAAATGCATTTTTAATAAGTGCAAATATTGAATAGTTTTTTTTCATACAAATATGAATAATTACTTTATTAATATACAATATTCAATACAATCAAATGTACCAAAATATGGAAGAGTGGGTGAGAGGCTGAAACCAGTCGTTTGCTAAATGACCGTGCGAGGAAACTTGTACCGAGGGTTCGAATCCCTCCTCTTCCGCCATTAATCATTCATATAAAATTCAGATTAGTGATATTTTAGTATAAAGGTTTATCTTTAAAAAAATTTAACATTTTGATTGGTCTTTGTTCGAGTATGTACCTATAAACATTATAATTTTCCAAAACTCTTTGAACGTAATTTCTAGTTTCTTTAAATTTAATTAATTCAATCCAATCTACATAGTCAATTTGATTTTTTTGAGGATTTTTATTAATTTTTTTCCAATATTTTACTCTTTTTGGACCAGCGTTATAAGCCGCCACAGCATAAGGATAGGCACCATCATAATTTAATAATAAACCGGCTATATAATGCGAACCCAAGTTAATATTGTATTCTGGGTCTGTAGTAAGTTTTGATCTAACATATGGAAGTTTTGCTTGTTTAGCGACAAGTTTTGCCGTGTATGGCATCAACTGCATTAATCCTTTTGCTCCAGCATGACTATTTGCACTTAAATCAAACTCACTCTCTTGTCTTATAATTGATAGGATAAATGCACTTTCTGGTAT
Source organism: uncultured Pelagibacteraceae bacterium (assembly GCA_902596045.1). GTDB lineage: Bacteria > Pseudomonadota > Alphaproteobacteria > Pelagibacterales > Pelagibacteraceae > Pelagibacter. Next base: position 30,560 of record CACJSJ010000012.1, on the reverse strand, counting down.
TTTTCTTCCATTAATATATTTTGGCGTACTAATTATTGGGTAATTATATTTATTATGAAATCTTTTCTCATAAGAAGCTAATTTTGCAATCTGAATTGCAAAATCAAATCTGTCAATATTTGTAGATAGTTCAGCTGCTAAAATTTCACTTCCACTTTCAATATTATCAAGTGCAATATGTCGCAAAATAAATTTTGAATATTTATCTTTATCAAGTTCGTCTAGAAGATAAACAACTTTTACTAATTCCTTTGAATAAAAATAATCTCTATATTTTTTATTAACTTCCATATCTTTTTGAATTTCAAAATTGCCATTGGGATTTATTTCTAAAAACGCTAGTTGACCATAATATGTTGTTAAATATTTTGAAGCTTCTGAGAACCACTTTTCAGAATTTTCTTTATCACCTAGAGCCTTATAAGATCTTGCAAGCCAATAGGCACCTCTTGAAGTACTTATAGGATAACTTACATTGTTATAAAAGTTCTCGAAATGATCTTTTGCTAATAAAGGATCGTTTAAAAAACTTAAGGCAATCCATCCACTCATCCATTCCGCTGCAGCAAAATCAGGACCTTCTTCCATAGCGTGATTACTAGAAATTTTATATGCTAATTCATACTTTTTTTTATAAATTAAAGATCTTGAAATGATTTCTTTTTCTTTCCACCATTTATCAGGTCTAACCAAATAATCTTTTGTATTTTTAATCTTTAATAATATTTCAACAGAGCTATCAACTCTTCCTCTTTTACGTCTCCATTTTAAACGATCATAATTTAAACCAGCATCATTTTTAAATTTCTGAGGTACATTTTTTATCGCTTGGTCTACACCATATGATTTACTCATCAAAAGCTGACGCGCATTATAAAGAAGTTCATAATCTTTAGGTAAATATCTTAACATCCTTTTTAAATCCCAATATTTATTATTCCAAGCAAGATAATCAGCTCTTTTAACATAATCATCTGCATTTAAATGCTTCTTAAATTTTTTTCTAAAAAATCTTAAATCAGATTTACTTAGATCAGCAGTAATCCAACCTTCTTTAATTAATTGTTTTCCTTCATTAATTTTTCCAGTCAAAATATAACTTTCCCCTAAAATCATTTTACCATAACCACTTAATGGCTCATTTCCTTGAAACCAATCAATTACTTTATTTGGTTTAATCTTATTATTAGATAATTTATGTTCAGCAAGATATCTAATTCTTCCAATTCTTGGATAATCTTCATTAGTTTTAATAAATGTTAAATAATCATAAAATGATGCCTTGTTTCCTTTAGTGAGCAAATGTCTCCATTGTATAAAATTGTAAATTGATTTATCTTTTGCTTTTTTTGCAATTTTAATTGCACCAGTCCAATTTGCTTTTTTCATTTCTGAAAAAGCTTTTTTAGCAATTGCGAAATCTTTTTTGCTATAAAATTTTGATTTGTTTATCTTAACTTTTGTTGTTTTACCTGCTATTAAAGGCTTTTTCTTAGGTATTAATATTAAAGGTTTAGTAGTTTCCTTTTTGACAACTTCTTTAATTGTAATTTCTTCAACTATTTCTTTAACTAATTTTGGTTTTTGTAGAGGCTTTAAAATATTTATTAAAACTTTCTCTTTAAGTTCTTGGTCTGTTAATTTAGGTTTTTTTAGAGGTATAAGGTTTCTTTCATCTGAAAGCACAAGATTATGATTTAATACAATAATCAAAAGTGAGCAGATAAATAATAGTAACTTTTGAGGCATAATCTTTAGTATGTGAATCAATAATTTATGTTATAAGTATTTATGTTTAAAGGTTCAAATGTTGCTTTAATTACTCCGTTTAACAATGATAAACTAGATATAGATAGTTATATCAAGTTAATTCATTTTCACATGGAAAATGGAACAAATGGACTGGTGCCAGCAGGTACCACGGGAGAGTCCCCCACATTGAGCCATGATGAACATCAAAAAGTAATCGATTTATGCATACAAGAAAGTAAGGGAAAATTGCCCGTCATAGCAGGGACAGGCTCTAATTCAACCGAGGAGGCAATTTCTTTAACAAGTCATGCAGAAAAAGCAGGAGCTAATGCTGCTCTTATTGTAACGCCGTATTATAATAAGCCGACCCAAGAGGGTTTGTATCAACATTATAAAGCAATTAATGATCAGTGTGGTTTGCCTATAATTATTTACAATATTCCAAGTAGATCAGTAATTGATATGTCAGTTGAGACTATGACAAGACTTTATGAATTAAAAAATATTGTTGGTGTTAAAGATGCAACAGGTAATCTTGATAGAGTGGATCAACAATTAAAAGCTATGGGAAAAGATTTTATTCAGCTTACTGGAAATGATGATAATGCATTAGAATTTAATAAAAGAGGAGGAGTAGGAGCGATAAGTGTTACAGCAAACATAGCACCCAAACTTTGTTCTCAATTCCAAGCATTATCAATACTTAATGATGATAAATCAAAAAATGAGGCTAAAAATTTTGATAATATTTTACAATCACTTCATAGTGCAATGTTTGTAGAAAGTAATCCAAGTCCTGTTAAATTTGCAGCTAAACAATTAGGCTTGTGTGATGATGCTGTTCGATTGCCTTTAGTAAAAGTAACTGAACAAACTAGGGAAATAATTATTAAGGCTCTGAAGTCCACTAAATTAATTTAATGAATAAAAAAGCCAATTCTGGTTTAAAAATTATTTGTTTAAATAGAAAAGCAAGCTTTAATTTTTTTTTTGAAGATTTAATTGAAGCAGGAATAGTTCTTAAGGGATCAGAGATAAAATCAGTAAGAGATGGTAAAGTAAATATAGCAGATTCTTACGCAGTAGAAAAAAACGGTGAGATAGTTTTAATCAATTCACATATTGCTCAATACAAGCAAGCAAATAATACAAATCATAATCCAACAGATGAAAGAAAATTATTACTTAATAAGAAAGAAATAAATAAGTTAATTGGAAAAATGCAAAGAGAAGGATTTACAATAGTTCCAACAAAAATGTATTTTAAAAAAGGTAAGGCTAAAGTAGAAATCGCTGTAGCAAAAGGAAAAAAACAATATGATAAAAGAGCTACTAAAAAGACTAGAGATTGGAATCGCGATAAAGCACGATATATAAGAAAATCAAGCTAGATGATATATATAGGAATTGGCTCAAACCTTGGAAATAGAATTAAAAATATCACAAAAACTAAATATTTTTTAGATTTACATGGAATTAACATTACTAAATCTTCTAGTTATTATGAAACTTTATCTTGGCCAGACCCAAATAATCCAAAATTTATCAATATAGTAGTTCAATCTAACACAAAAGTATCACCAGAAAAATTACTTAAAATTTTTAAATCAATTGAAAAAAAACTTGGAAGAAAAAAAAAATCTAAAAACTCCCCTAGAACTTGTGATATTGATATAATTTCTTACAATCAAAAGATCTTAACAGGCAATATTACAATTCCACATAAAAGAATGCACAAAAGAAATTTTGTATTAATTCCTTTATTTGAGTTAAATAAAAATTGGTTTCATCCAAAAACAAATGAAAACATTAAAAAATTAATTTTTTCCTTATCAATTAAGGATATTAGATCTATTAAACAAATTTAATTTGATGATATAATAAGTAATGCTTAATTCAGATGATCTCATTAATAAAGTAAAAGGCTATAATAAATTTGTCAATTTAGACCGTATAAATAAAGCCTTTAATTTTGCTGTAAAAGCTCACTCAAATCAAAAAAGAGATTCTGGTGATCCTTATTCTGTACATCCTATTGCAGTAGCAAATATACTTACTGATCTAAAATTAGATTCAGCAACAATAGCTACCGGATTATTGCATGATACAATTGAAGATACCTTTGCAACATATGAAACAATTAAAGGTGAATTTGGTGAAGAGGTAGCTGAACTTGTTGATGGGGTAACAAAAATTTCGGTATTTGAAAATACAGCAGCAGCAAATTCTAAGGCTGAAAATTTTAGAAAACTTATTTTAGCTACATCTAAAGATATAAGAGTTCTTCTTGTTAAGTTGGCAGATCGACTTCATAATATGAGAACGATCAAGTCGATTAAAAAGAATGAAAAAAAAAAGAGAATTGCTCAAGAAACAATGGAAATATATGCCCCACTTGCTGATAGAATGGGCATGCATAGAATTCGTGATGAATTAGAAGATTTATCTTTCGAGATATTAAATCTTGATGCGAGAAAACTTATTCAAAATAGATTAAATGAAATAAAAAAAGACAAAGAAGATATTTTTGAGAGTCTTTCTTTTGAAATTAAAAATTTATTATCTAAAAATAATATTAATGCATCTATTTATGGAAGAGAAAAAACTCCATTTTCTATTTGGAGAAAAGTCCAAAAAAAAAGAGTTTCATTAGAACAGATAACTGACATTATTGGTTTTAGAATAATTTTAGATAATTTTGATGAATGTTATCAGACTCTAGGAGTTTTACATAAAGAATGGAATTGTATTCCAGGTAAATTTAAAGATTATATATCTTCACCAAAAATTAATGGTTATAAATCAATACACACATCTGTTATTGGCTCACATAAAAAACCTATAGAAATTCAAATAAGAACATCTGAAATGCATGATTTTGCTGAAAGAGGTATAGCATCGCATTGGAAATATAAATCATCAGAAAAATTTAATTCTTTACAATGGAAAGAGTACGATTGGTTAAAAGATTTAGTTGAAATCATCGAAAAAAATGAAAACCCAGAGCACTCTTATGAATATACAAAACTTCAAATGTTCCAAGAAAATGTATTTTGTTTCACACCAAAGGGCTCGGTAATAAAACTACCTAAAAATGCTACACCAATTGATTTTGCATACGCTGTTCATACGAAAATTGGAAATACTGCTATTGGATGTGAAATTAATGGAAATAAAAATGAACTACAAACAATTTTAAGAAATGGTGATACGGTTAATATTATAACTTCTAAAAATCAATCTCCTTCATTACACTGGATACCAGTAACAAAAACAGGAAAAGCTAGAGCTTCTATCAGAAGGTATTGGCATGATAAAGGTGAGGAAAAAGAGAAAAAATTAAAAAAATATAATACAACTCTTTGGATCTCACTTCCAGACAAACCAGGTCAACTTGGAAGCATAAGTTCTTTAATTGGTGATCATAAATTAAATATATCAAATTTAGAAATGGCTGGAAAAAATCCTGATTATATCAATTTTAAATTTCAATTAATTATTAAAGATTTAAAGAATTTTACTAATTTTATTGCGGAGTTAAAACAAAAAGGTATAAAATTTAAGATAATTAGACACGAAGATAAAAGAAATGCTTTCACACAAAAAATCCTTAGATATTTTAAAAAAGACTAATGCTCTTTTAGAGGGACACTTTGTATTATCTTCAGGTTTACATTCATCTAAATATATTCAATGTGCTAAATTGTTAAGTTATCCACATAAAGCAGATATTATTTGCAAATCTTTAGCCAAAAAAATTAATAAAAATTTCAAAAATTTTGATCTAATACTAGCTCCTGCTATGGGTGGAATAATTATCGGATATGAAATAGGAAAAATTTTAAAAAAAGAAACTATTTTCTGTGAAAGAGTTAAAGGAAAGTTTGCTTTAAGAAGAGGTTTTAATATAAAAAAAATTCAAAAGTATTAATAATTGAAGATGTAATAACAACAGGTAAATCAAGTATGGAATGTGTTAAGCTTATTAAAAAGGCTAAAGCTAAATTAGTGGGATTTGCGTCCGTAATAGATAGATCTACAAAAAAAACTTTAAAAATTAAAAAAAAAATAATTTCACATCTTAAAATAGATGTACCCACCTATAAAGCTAATCAATTGCCTTATAAATTAAAATCAATACCAATAACAATTCCAGGAAGTAGATTTATAAAGTGAAACGCCTTGGTGTAAACATTGATCATGTTGCCACTCTAAGAAACGCAAGAGGTGAGTTTCATCCAGATCCTTTTATTGCAGCTAAATTTGTAAAAAAACAAGGTGCAGATTCTATTACAATCCATTTACGAGAAGATAGACGTCACATTAAAGATTTAGATGCAAAAAAAATATGTTCTATAAAAAATTTATTAGTAAATTTAGAAATTTCGATCAAAAATGAAATAGTTAAAAATGCACTTAAAATTAAACCTGATTTTATTTGTATAGTACCTGAAAATAGAAAAGAAATTACAACAGAAGGAGGATTAAATTTAAGAAAAAATCAAAGAAAAATTAAATCCATAATAAGATTATTTAGAAATAAAAAAATTAGAACAAGTCTTTTCATTAATCCATCATTAAACGACATTTTAATTTCCAAAAATTTAGGAGCAGATTGTATAGAAATACATACCGGTAGATTTGCAACTCTAGTTAAATCTAAAAAAAAAATTAAGAAAGAATTTCTTAGAATTAAGAAATGTTCTATTCTTGCAAGTAAAATTGGCTTGGAAGTTCATGCTGGCCATGGACTGGATTTTAGATCAACTAAATTTTTATCAAAAATTAATGAAATTAAAGAATTTAATATAGGTCATTTTATCATTGGAGAATCAATATTTCATGGATTTAATAAAGTAATTAAAAAATTTAAAAGAATTATCAAATAATGAAAATCGTTGGTATCGGAGTTGATATAATCAATAATAAAAGAATTCAATTATCTATAAAAAATAAAAATTTTATAAATCGTATATTTAGTAAAAATGAAATTTTAATTTCAAAAAAGTTTAAAAATAAAGCTAATTTTTTTTCAAAACGCTTTGCTGCTAAAGAAGCTTTAGCTAAAGCATTAGGGATTGGCTTTAGAGAGAATTTCAACTTCAAAGATATACAAATAGTCAACAATAAATTGGGCAAACCATATTATTTAATAAGTTCGAAAATTAAGAGTTTGATTAAAAAAAAAAAGAAAATTAAAAATTTTAAATTGTTTCTTTCAATTTCAGATGAAAAGGAATACTCAATAGCTTTTACTATAATTGAAAAAAATTAATGATAACAAAAAATATTATTATAGATAATCTCAAAACTTTATTTTATGCACTAATAATAGCTATAATAATAAGATCTTTATTGATACAACCATTTTATATTCCATCTTCTTCTATGGAGCCTACTTTATTAGTAGGCGATAGGTTATTTGTTACTAAATATTCGTATGGCTATAGCAAACATTCGTTCCCTTTTAGCCCACCTATTTTTAATAAAAGGATTAATTTTACAGAACCAAAAAGAGGTGACGTTGTAGTTTTTAAAACACCTGCGGATAATAGAACAGATTATATTAAGAGATTAATAGGTTTACCTGGTGATACAATTGAATTTATTGACTCAAATTTATATATTAACAACAGTGAAATTCTAAAATCTGTCATATCAAAGAATGAAAAGATTTATTGTGGCAATAGAACAATAGATGTTTTAACTTTTGAAGAAAAACTTACGAATGATAAATCGCATAAATCAGTATATTTAAAAGATTTTTCATTTCAAAATTCAGATATTTTTATTGTGCCTAAAGATCATTATTTCTTTTTAGGCGATAATAGAGACTGTTCTAAAGATAGTAGATTTTTATCAAGTGTTGGTTATGTCCATAAAAATAACCTTGTGGGTAAAGCACAATTTATTTTCTTTTCCTCTGACAAATCAGTTGGCAGTTTTTTTGCATTTTGGAAGTGGCATAAATCAATTAGATTTAACAGATTTTTTAATAAAATTGATTAATGAAAATAGATTATTCAAATCTAGAAAAAAAAATAAATATCAAATTTAAAGATCAAAAAATATTAATAAAAAGTTTAACTCATAAAAGTTTTGATAAAATAAATAATAATGAAAAAATGGAATTTTTAGGTGATAGAGTTTTAGGACTTATCATTGCAAAAAAACTACTTGAAATATATCCTGATGAAAAAGAGGGAGCATTGGATAAAAAATTTGCGTCTTTAGTAAATAAAAAAACTTGCTTACAAATTGGTAAAAATATTAATTTAGAAAAATATATATTAACGTTTAACCCCAAAAATAAAAAAGTTAAATTAGAAGACAAAGTTGTTGCTGATTGTTGTGAAGCTTTAATTGGTGCTGTTTATTTAGATAAAGGCTTTGTTGGTACTGAAAATTTTATTCTTACACTTTGGGCAGAAAATATTAAAAATAGTATTATTACTCAAATAGATGCAAAGACTAAATTACAGGAATATTCCTTGAAAAAATTTAAAAAACTTCCAACTTACAAAATCATATCTAACACTGGACCAAGACATAAGCCAGTTTTTAAAGTGGCTGTTAAACTTCCTAATTCTAAATTTTATATAGGGCAGGGGTCTTCAAAAAAAGATGCAGAACAAAATGCTGCTATTTTATGCTTTAATAGTCACTCCAAATCATGAATTGGGACGATACAGGTTTTTTATTATCTAAAAATAAATACAACGAAAATTCTTTGATAGCTGAGATTTATACCAAAGATCACGGTAAAATTTCTGGCATAATATTTGGAGGATTATCCAAAAAAATTAAAAATTATTTACAAATTGGAAATCAATTATTTGTAAATTACAATTCAAAATCTGAAAATAGAATAGGTTATTTGAAAATTGAAATTTTTAAAGCCCATTCTCCAATCTATTTTGATCAATCAAAAAAACTAAATTGTATATCATCTGCAATGAATTTAATTAAATTATTAACAGCAGAGTCTCAATCAAACATAAAGATATATGATTTAATTCAGGAATTTTATTTAATTTTATCTGCTGATGAATGGTTAAAAAAGTATATTTTTTGGGAATTAAAATTATTAAGTATTCTTGGATATAATCTTGATCTTAATAGATTAGTAAATAAAAAAACTTTTGAAAATAAGACTTTATATTTCGCTGAGTCATCAAAAGAAAAAAAAATTGTTCCAAATTTTCTTATTGATAAAGATATTAAAGTTAATAATTTGACTACTTTATTAGATGGACTTAAACTTGTAGGAGACTTCATGGATAAATCGGTTTTAAAACCAAATAATATTAATTTCCCAATTAGTAGAAATCAGTTTATAAACTCATTAAAATAACTAAAGTAGAATTTTATCAAGTCTATCCGCATAATAACTTACAATAGCATTAGCTCCAGCTCTTTTAAAAGCAACTAAGCTCTCATAAATAACATCTTTATTTACTAATTTTTTCTGTATAGCAGTAGAAATTAAACTGTATTCACCAGAAACTTGATAAGCTAAAACTGGTATTCTAAATTTTTCTTTAATCGATTTAATTATATCAAGGTAAGGCATTCCTGGTTTTACCATAACCATATCCGCACCCTCTTTAATATCCAGAGCAACTTCTCTTAAAGCTTCATCAGTATTTCTAAAATCCATTTGGTAGGTTTTCTTATCTCCTTTAAGAGATCCTTTAGACCCAACTGCATCTCTAAATGGTCCGTAAAAACTAGAGGCATATTTTGCAGCATAAGATAAAATTTGAACATTTTGAAAATTTGATTTATCTAATGCTTTTCTAATTTTTCCAATTCTTCCATCCATCATGTCAGATGGAGCTAATACATCACAACCCATTTCAGCTTGGAGTAATGATTGGTTTATCAAAACCTCTATAGTTTCATCGTTTATAATTTGATTTGACTTAATTAATCCATCATGACCATGTGACGTATATGGATCTAAAGCGACATCACACATTATTCCAATTTTATTTTTATATCTTTTTTTTATTTCAACGATCGCTTTACATACCAAGTTATTTTCATTAAGAGATTCTGACCCAATTTCATTTTTTAAACTATTTTTTGTTTTTGGAAAAAGAGCTACCATTGGTATGCCTTTTTTAATCGCTTTATCCACTATTTGGCTCAATCTGTTTATAGTATACCTATAAACACCTGGCATTGATGATATTGATTCTTTTTTATTAGACCCGTCAATTAAAAATATAGGTAAAACAAAGTCGTTTGCACTTAAGGTGTTCTCTTGAACTAATTTTCTAGCCCAAGATACTTTTCTGCTTCTTCTAAGTCTCAACTCTGGATATTTTCCTGTAATCATGTTTTAATTTTATTTAAAATGCGACAAATGTAATATACAAATATACTTCAAAAAGAGTATTAAACAATTACAAAGGGTAAAAATAAACATAATGACGCTAAATTTTCATGATTTTCAAAAACAAGATGTTAAATTTGATATTAATGAACTTCAAAAAGCGTATAAGGAAATATTATCAATCAAAGGATTTACCGGTGTTGAAGGAATTTCAAATTTTGGAGCAATTTCATTAACCCAAATACCTGGAGACCCAGATTCAATTAAAGGAAATAAAGCTAGAGGAGTATTTTGGACTAAACCAGATTCATCTGGTAAAGAAGCTATTAGAGATCAAATGATAGATGAGGCTGCTTATTCTGAGTTTATTGAAGATTATAAGAATACTTATTTTAAAGAAGTATTTGATGTTTTATCGTCAAAATACAAATTAGGTAGAGTAAGAGTTTTATTAAAAGAACCGAGATCTACTTTGAGTTGGCATAGAGACCCAGAACCAAGACTTCATATTCCCATAATCACTAATCCTGGTTCAATAATGGTTATCGATAATATTGCAAAGCATATGCCTGCAGATGGATCTGTATGGATCACAAACAATACTAAATACCATAATGCGTTTAATGGTGGAGAAGAAAATAGAATTCACCTAGTTGCTTGCGTATTAGATTATAAATTTAATTAATTTGAAAAAAATATTTATTTCATCAGATCATGCGGGATTTAAGTTAAAAGAAATTATTAAAATATATTTATCAAAAAAGAAATTATCTTTTCAAGATTTGGGACCGAATAATGGTAATAAAGTTGATTATCCAGATTATGCTCATAAGGTAGCTAAAAAAGTTAATATTAATAAAAATAATGTTGGTATTTTAGTTTGTGGATCAGGCACTGGGATGAATATTGCGGCAAATAAGCATAAAAAAGTCCGTGCAGCGCAATGTTTTAATATAAAATCAACAAAATTATCAAGATTGCATAATGATGCAAACATCATTACATTAGGGGCTAGGCTAATTAGTAAAAAAAATGCCTTGAAATTTGTGAGTATTTTTCTAAACACTAATTTTGATGGCGGTAGACACCTAAAAAGAGTAAAGAAGATATAAATATGTCTAGTGAAAAAAATTATTTAAACGATAGTTATAAAAGTTTCTTTGAGGATAGCTTGTCCGTAAAAGATCCTGAAATTTATAAGGCTATTCAAGATGAACTATTAAGACAGCAACAACATATTGAACTAATAGCTTCAGAGAATATTGTTTCACAGGCTGTGCTAGAAGCCCAAGGTTCTGTCCTTACAAATAAATATGCAGAAGGTTATCCTGGTAAAAGGTATTATAATGGATGTGAACATGTTGACGTTGCTGAAAGCCTTGCTAACGATAGATTAAAAAAATTATTTAATTGTAAGTTTGCTAATTCTCAACCTCATTCAGGTGCACAAGCTAATGGAGCTGTATTTTTAGCTTTATTAAATCCAGGAGATACTTTTATGGGAATGAGTCTAAACTCAGGCGGTCACATAACTCATGGATTGAAAATTTCAATGTCAGGTAAATGGTTTAATGCAATAGGTTATGATGTAGATAAAACATCTGAACTAATCGATTACGATAATGTTGAAAAACTTGCGTTAGAACATAAGCCAAAACTTATTATAGCTGGTGGAAGTGCTTATTCTAGAATAATAGATTTTAAAAGATTTAGAGAAATTGCAGATAAAGTTGGTGCATATTTAATGGTTGATATGGCTCATTTTTCAGGTTTAGTTGCTGGTAAAGGTTACCCTAACCCTTGCGATCATGCCCATGTAGTCACCTCAACAACTCATAAAGTTTTCAGAAGCGCAAGAGGTGGAATAATTTTAACTAACCATGAGGATCTTGCTAAAAAGTTTAATACAGCTGTATTTCCTGGTTATCAAGGTGGACCTTTAATGCACATCATTGCTGCAAAAGCTGCTGGATTTTTGGAGGCTTTACAACCAGAATTTAAAAATTATATAAAAACTGTCTTAGCTAATGCTAAAATTTTAGCTGAAACTTTAAAAAATAATGGATTTAAAATTTATTCAGATGGTACTGATACACATTTAATGTTAGTAGATTTAAGACCTTACAATGTGAAAGGAAATCTTGCATCTGAAAGTTTATCTAGAGCTAATATTACTTGTAATAAAAATGGTATTCCTTTTGATACAGAAAAACCTATGATTACTTCTGGTATAAGACTTGGAACTCAAGCAGCAACTACAAGAGGTTTTGGTTTAAATGAATTTAAAACAGTAGGTGAATTAATTACAAAAACAATTAAGGGCCTATCAGAAAATCCAACAGATAATAGTAAAATAGAAAATGAAGTTAAAAATGAAGTTATCTCTTTAACTTCATCCTTTCCGATATATAAGAACCTCTAGGTAATGATTTGTTCAATATGTAAAAAAGGGGAGACCTCTGTTGTCGACTCGCGTCCTACAGAAGATGGAACAGCAATAAGAAGAAGAAGATTATGCGTATGTGGAGCACGCTTCACTACATTCGAAAGAGTTCAATTCAGGGAAATTATGGTTATTAAGAAAAATGGAAGAAAGTCTGCTTTCGATAGAGATAAATTATCAAAGTCAATTTACATAGCTTTAAAAAAAAGACCAATAGACACGGAAACTGCTGAAAAATTTATCAGTAAAATTTCAAGAACTCTAGAGGAACTTGGACAAAGTGAAATATCAACAAATACAGTAGGAACAATGGTTATGGAGGGTTTAAAAGAATTGGACCCTGTTGCTTATGTTCGTTTTGCTTCTGTATACAGAAATTTTAGAGAAGAAAAAGATTTTGTACAATTCGTGGACAAACTAGATGTCTACAAAAAAAGATAAATTTTCATTAAAAGATAAATTATACATGGATCTTGCCCTTGATTTAGCAAGAGCCAGAGAAGGGCTTACTGGTACTAATCCATCGGTAGGTTGTGTAATAGTTAAAAATGATAAAATTATATCAATCGGTCAAACATCTTATAATGGAAGACCACATGCAGAAACAAATGCAATTAGAAATACTTCAGATAATTTAAAAAACTCAATAATGTATGTTACTTTGGAGCCTTGTAGCCATCATGGTGTAACTCCTCCATGCACAAGTGCAATAATTAAATCTAAAATAAGTAAGGTAATTTATTCAGTTATTGATATTGATAAAAGAGTTAAGGGCAAAACATTTAAAATATTAAACTCAAAAAAAATTAAAGTTCATACAGGATTATTAGAAAATAAAGTAAACGAATTTTATAAACCTTATTTTTATAACAGAAAAAAAAAATTACCTTTTGTAAATGGTAAAATTGCGGTAGCAAAAAACAATTTAATTTATAGTAAGAATAAAAAAAAAATAACTAATTGGCGATCTGATAAATTTACACATTTATTAAGATATAAAAACGACTCTATACTTATTTCTTATAAAACTTTGAATAAAGATAATCCTAAATTAAATTGTAGATTAAAAGATGTTAAAAAATTTTCTCCAAAAAGAATTATTTTAGATAATAAATTAGAAACAAATATTAAAAGCTATATATTTAGAACTGGAAATAGAAATAATACTATTATTTTTTATAATGAGGCAAAAAAAACTAAAATTTCAATATTTAAAAAAAAAAAGTTTCAGATTATTAAAACAAAAATTAATAATTTGAAACAATTTGATATACCAATACTTCTAAAGAAACTTTATAGCTTAGGTTGTAGAAGTATTCTTGTTGAAGGTGGTAACGATCTTACTAAAAGTTTTCTTAAGAAAAAAATTTTCAATAGGTTTTATTTATTCAAAAGTCCAAAAAAATTATCAAAATTTAATGAATACAAAGAATTTAATGGATTTAATATTTTAAAAAAAAATTATAAAAGTAAGACAAAAATTAAATCTAATTTTGGAAAAGATACAATAACATTATATAAAAACTAATATGTTTAACGGAATTATATATAATCAAGGAACTGTTACTAAAATTGTAAAAAGACCTAAAGGTTTGAATATTTTTATAAAAAGTAACCTTAAATTAAATGGTAGAGATATTGGCTTATCAGTATCCTGTGACGGTGTATGTCTAACTTTAATTTCTTATAAAAGTAAAAATATGGAATTTTATCTTTCTAATGAAACTATCGTTAGATCAAAATTTAATTTTTTGAAAGTCAAAGACAAAATAAATTTAGAATTACCTCTGAAATATGGAACCAAAATCTCTGGACATATATGCCAGGGGCATGTTGATTGTATAGGTAAAGTTTTTGTTATAAAAAAGATTGATAAATCCTATCTTTTTGATTTTAAGATACCCAAAAAAGAAAAAAAACATTTAATTGAAAAAGCTTCAATATGTGTAAATGGTATTTCACTAACTATTTCAAAAGTTACTAAAAATGGTTTTCAAATTTGGGTAATACCCCATACTTATAAAGAAACAAATCTTTCATCTCTTAAAAAAAAAAGTTTAGTAAATATAGAGATAGATATCTTATCTAAATACGTTAGAAATTATTTTAATGACAAAAAATAATTTTGCATCAATAGAAACTATAATTAAAACTGCTAAAAAAGGTAGTATGTTTATTTTGGTTGATGATGAAAAAAGAGAGAATGAAGGAGATTTGATTATTTCCACATCAAATATAAACGCAAAAATTATAAATTTTATGGCTAAATATGGTCGGGGGTTAATATGTTTAGCAATGGACAGTACTCAAGCAAAAAGATTAAATTTATCTTTAATGTCAGCAAACAATCAATCAAGAAACAAAACAGCTTTTGCGATTTCTATTGAAGCTAAAAAAGGTATTACAACAGGTATTTCGGCAAAAGATAGAGCTAAAACTATTAAGATTGCGTCTAAAAAAAATGTTAAAAAAAATGAAATTGTTTCACCAGGTCATGTGTTTCCTATAATAGCTAAAGATGGAGGCGTTCTAGTTAGAGCTGGCCATACAGAAGCATCTGTGGATATATCAAAATTAGCAAAAAAAAATAATTCAGCAGTTATATGTGAGATTATGAATGAAGACGGAACAATGGCAAAGGGACAAGAACTTTTTGATTTTGCAAAAAAACATCAATTAAAAATTGGTAAAATTGAAGATCTTATTGCTTATAGATTAAAAAAAGAAAAGTTAATAAGATTAAAGAAACAAAGTAATATTGATGTTAAAAATCAAAAGTATAAAATTAGAATTTATGAAAATTTACTTGATGGCTCAGAACACTTTGCATTAATAAAAGGAACTATTAAAAGAGGCATTACCCCCAGAGTTAGAGTAATTTCCTCCAATGTTGTACAAAATTATTTGATTAATCAACAATTGCCAAATTCGTTTAATAAAACACTCAATTATTTTAAAAAATTTAATAATTGTGTACTTGTTTTTATTAAAGACACCAATCTTAAATCAGTTACCCAAACGTTAAAAGACTATAAAGATAAAAGTTTTTATAAAAAAGGAAAAGATAAACTTATTCGTAATTATGGGATTGGTGCTCAAATAATTAAAGATTTAAAGATTAAAAATATGACTTTAATTACTAAGTCACCGAAAAAAGTTATTGGTTTAGATGGTTATGGTATAAAGATAACTAAACAAGTAATTATATGATGAAAAAAAAATATTTAATAGTTATAGCGGATTATTATAAAGACATTACAAAGGGGCTTCTTGATAGTGCTTTAAAGTCAATTCCTAAATCTAATTTTATCAAAATTATTAAAGTACCAGGGGTATTTGAAATTCCTGTGACAATTTCAAAAAACGTTAAAAAATTTGATGGTTTTGTAGCACTTGGATGTGTCATTAAAGGTGAAACACCTCATTTTGATTTTATTTCACAAGCATCTACTAATGCAATAATGGATTTATCAATAAATAATAAAAAACCTGTAGGAAATGGAATAATAACTTGTCTTAACATGCGTCAAGCCAAAGCAAGAAAAAATAAAGGTGCAGAAGCTGCTAGGGCTGTGATTTCTATATTATTACAAAAATGAAAACTCATTTTAATCCTAATAACAATCCTAGAGTTATCATAATTCAAAAATTATATGGAAAATTTATTAATGAAGATAATAATGTAGAATTTCCTAAACACAGATTTAAAAAATTTATTAAAGATATTGTTTTGGGTACTATTGAAAGAAATGATTTAATACTGGACGAATTAAAAAGTAAACTAGGTGATAAATTTGTTTTTGAAAATCTTGATAAGGTTTTTCAAACAATTCTAAAAGCTGCTACTTATGAACTTTTGTATAAACCTAATACATCTATTAATATAATAATTAAAGAATATTTAGATTCATCAAATTTTTTCTTAGAGGATTCTCAAACAAAATATTTAAACGCTTTACTTGACAATATTGGAAAAAAGTTAAGAACTTCAGATGCATGAATTTGAATTAATTAATAAATATTTTTCAAAATTATCTAAATTAAATAAATCATCTCTAGATTTAAATGATGATGTTTTTTTTGATAAAAAAAAAGGTCTAGTTATTTCAATAGATACATACAATGAATATAGTCATTTTTTAAATTTTAAGAAACCAGATTTGGTGATTAAAAAGATCATTAGATCATCAATATCAGATTTAGTTTGTAAAGGAGTATTACCTAAATTTTATTTTATTTCAGGATCAGGAAATAAAAAAACATTTTCAAAAAAAAATTTATTAGAAATTTCAAAATCATTAAAACATGAACAAAACAAATATAAGATTTTATTGTGTGGTGGTGATACTACTTTTTCAAATAAATTAAGTTTTTCTGTCACATCTGTTGGTTATTCAAACGATATAATTTATCGAAATAAAGCTAAATATAATGACGATATTTATGTAACTGGAAATTTAGGTGACAGTTTTATTGGCCTTCAAATTCTAAAAAATAAAATTAAAGTCCAAACAAAAATAAAAGATTATTTTGTTAACAAATACTATAATCCCAATATTCAAGTCAAATTAACTAAAACTTTATTTAAATATGCAAATACATCAATAGATATATCAGATGGTTTAGTTGCTGATATTGAGAAAATGATTAATAAACAAAATCTATCTTATGAAATTAATGTTGATGATGTTCCTGTATCAAAAAACTTATTAAATTTGATAAATAAAAAAAGATTAAATAAATCCAATTTAATATCACAAGGAGATGACTATCAGATACTTTTTACAGCAAATCCTATTAAAGCTAGAATCATCCGTCATACATCTAAAAATCTTGGTATTAAAATTACTAGGATTGGCAAAATTACCTCTGGTAATAAAAAATCAATTATAATTGATCAAAAAGGTAAGCAAATAGTGATTAAAAACAAAGGTTATACACATCAATTCTAAAAGTTAATTATTGTCTTTTTTAGCTTTTTTTGTATTGTCCGGGCTTAAAATTTAACAATTAACAACCTTAAGGTTTATATGAGCGCTACAGTCGAAACTATACTATTATACACTATTGCAG
Source organism: uncultured Pelagibacteraceae bacterium (assembly GCA_902596045.1). Lineage (GTDB taxonomy): Bacteria > Pseudomonadota > Alphaproteobacteria > Pelagibacterales > Pelagibacteraceae > Pelagibacter. Next base: position 12,951 of record CACJSJ010000012.1, on the reverse strand, counting down.
CTGGTTTCTTGTCTATTGTTTATGGATTTTTTACTGGAAAAAATATTTTAAATCAAAGTGCAGGTAATGCTAAAATGAGAGATATTGCATCAGCAATTCAAATTGGTGCAAAAGCTTACCTTGCGAGACAATACAAAACTATCGCAATTGTGGGTATTGTCGTTTTAGTAATTGTAAGTGTAGCTTTTAGCCCTTTGGTAGGTCTAGGTTATTTGATAGGGGCAGCATTATCAGGAATTGCTGGTTATGTAGGTATGTTAGTTTCTGTAGAAGCAAATGTAAGAACTGCTGAAGCATCAAGAAAAGGCCTTGCTCAAGGTTTGTCTGTTGCATTTAAATCTGGTGCTGTAACTGGAATGTTAGTAGCTGGATTAGCACTTTTAGCTATAGCAGTTTACTACTATTTATTAATTAAATTTAATGTTGATGAAAGAGAAATTGTTAACGCTCTTGTAGCATTAGGCTTTGGTGCTTCTCTAATTTCAATTTTTGCAAGACTTGGTGGAGGTATATTCACAAAAGGAGCTGACGTAGGTGCTGATTTAGTTGGTAAAGTAGAAGCAGGAATTCCAGAAGATGATCCAAGAAACCCAGCAGTTATTGCTGACAATGTTGGTGATAATGTAGGTGATTGTGCAGGTATGGCTGCTGATTTGTTTGAAACTTACGCTGTTACAATAGTAGCAACTATGGTTTTGTCTTCAATTTTCTTTCAAGGTGATATAAATATGATGATTTATCCACTTACAATTGGTGGAGCATGTATCTTAACTTCAATTTTAGGAACTTTTTTTGTAAAGCTAGGCAATAGCAAAAATGTAATGAATGCCCTCTATAAAGGTTTTATAGTTTCTGCACTAGCTTCAATAGCAATCTTGTACCCAGTTACTGATTATGTAATTGGTTTTACAACTGAATATACAGTTAATGATAAAACTTTTAATGGAATGAATTTGTATTATTGCGGGATAATAGGTTTGATAATAACAGGTTTATTGATCTGGATTACAGAGTACTATACAGGTACCAATTATAGACCTGTAAAATCTGTTGCTGCATCTTCTACAACAGGTCATGGTACTAATGTAATTCAGGGTTTAGCTATTTCAATGGAAGCTACAGCAATACCAGCTTTAATTATTGTTACTGGTATCCTAACTACCAATTTTATTGCTGGACTTTTTGGTATTGCAATTGCAGTTACTACAATGCTTGCTTTAGCAGGAATGGTTGTTGCTTTGGATGCGTATGGACCTGTAACTGATAATGCTGGCGGTATCGCTGAAATGTCTAATCTTGATAAAAAAGTTAGAAAAACAACTGATGCTTTAGATGCTGTGGGTAACACAACAAAAGCAGTAACTAAAGGTTATGCCATTGGTTCTGCTGGTCTTGGTGCATTAGTTTTATTTGCTGCATATGTAGAAGATATTAAACATTTTTCTAGTGTAGCTGGTTCTAAATTGGAAGGAATAACTGTTACTTTTGATTTATCAAACCCCTATGTTGTAGTTGGTTTATTGATTGGTGGAATGTTACCTTATTTATTTGGTTCCATGGGTATGCAAGCAGTTGGTAGAGCAGGAGGTGCTGTAGTAGTTGAAGTAAGAAGACAATTTAAAAAATTCCCAGGTATTATGAAAAGAAAACAGAAGCCTGATTATGCTAAATTGGTTGACCTCTTGACAGTTGCGGCAATTAAAGAAATGATTATACCATCTTTACTTCCTGTACTTTCACCTGTGGTACTTTATTTTATTATTTTAACTATTGGTGGCCAGGTAGCAGCTTTAGCTGCAGTTGGTGCGATGTTACTTGGTGTAATTATTACTGGTTTGTTTGTTGCAGTATCCATGACTGCGGGTGGTGGTGCATGGGATAATGCGAAAAAATATATAGAAGATGGCAATCATGGTGGAAAAGGCTCTGAGGCACATAAAGCTGCCGTAACGGGGGATACTGTAGGTGATCCTTATAAAGATACTGCTGGACCTGCCGTCAACCCAATGATTAAAATTACAAATATTGTTGCTTTACTGTTATTAGCAGTCATTGCTGGCTAATATTATCTTAACTAATTTTTGATCCTCTTTTTACCAAGAGGATCATCAATTTTTTGTCTTATTGAGCTTAAAAAATTATATATAAAAGATCTTTTTGAATAATTAACTCCAGTTATATTTTCATCAAACTTAATTTCATTCATATCATCTTTATTATAAAATTTTTTACTTAAAAGAATTCCAGTATTATCAATCTCAAGAACTAACACATCATTTTTAATTAATCTTTTTTTTCCCAATCTAGTAAGTCTAGAACTGCTTGTTTTGCGCTCTAAGTATATATATATATCATTATCAAAAGAGCTTTTAGTCGAAGGAGGACCTATTAGTTTAATTATATCATTTTTATTTGTGTAATTAATTTTGAGTTTGGCTTGTTTTTTTTCTAAGTTATGTACTCCATGATGTTGGACAACTTTGTCTAAAGAACAACTTGATAAAAATATTAATGTTAGTAATAATAATTTTTTCATGAATATTGAATATCTTAATTTTTATAATAATTTGATAAAATTAACTACTAATAAATCTTTATATAAACATGTTTTGAATAAACAAGATAATTTTGGTGATAGATTAACTTTATTTTTATTACATTTTGCATTTATTTTAAAAGAATTTAAAAATGATAAAAATGAAAAAAAATTACAAGAATTATATGATTTTAATTTTAGACAACTAGAATTAAGCATTAGAGAAATAGGATATGGTGATCAATCCATTAACAAAAAAATGAAAGATTACATCAACTTATTTCATGCTATTATTTCTGATATTCATTTTTGGGATAAACTAGAAATTATAAAAAAAAAAGAAATGCTATCAAAATTTTTAGATAATTTTGGTGATATTGAATATTTAGTTGATTATTTCAACAATTTTAGTGTGCATCTTTCAAAAAATAATTTGAATTCTTATTTAAAAAGTGTAAGTAGTCACTAATTATGGCTGTACCAAAACGAAAACAAACCCCGTCAAGAACTGGAATGAGAAGAGCTCAAAATATGAAGTTTTCATCTAAAAATGTTGTTGAGGATAAGAAATCTGGAGAATACAGGCTCTCACATCACTTAGATTTAAAAACAGGTATGTACAAGGGTCGTCAAGTTTTAGACCCAAAAGAATAACAAATATTTGTTAATGTCTTCTATTATTAAAATTGCAGTTGATGCAATGGGAGGTGATAATTCACCTAAAAAAGTAATTGATGGCATTATTCATCACTATCTAAAAAATAAAAATATTTTTTATAAAATTTTTGGAGATGAGCAAAAAATTATTAGTTATATTAAAAATAAAATTGATAAAAAGAATTATCAAATAGTTAATACTTTAAATAAAGTTTCGAGTGAAGATAGTCCATTAGAAGGTGCAAAAAGAGGCAAAGACACTAGTATGTGGCTTGCTATTGAAAGTGTTAAAAACAAAGATTGCGATATAGTTATTTCTGCAGGAAACACTGGTGCATTATTAGTTATATCAAAATTGAATCTTAAAATGATTGAAAATATTGATAAACCAGCTTTATCAGCTTTATGGCCTAATAAAAAAGGGATGAGTGTTGTATTAGATCTTGGTGCTAATATTGAATGTAGTTCAAAAAATTTATTTGATTTTTCAATAATGGGTGCATCTTTATATAAATCTTTATATCCTGATGAAACACCAAATGTAGCTTTATTAAATATCGGTTCAGAGGAACTTAAAGGTAATGAAATAATTAAAGAGACGTACAAAAAATTAAATGAAAAAAAAAATCAAGATTTTAGTTTTGATGGTTATATTGAGGGAAACCAATTGATGAATGGTGATGTAAATGTAATAGTTGCAGATGGTTTCACCGGTAATGTTGCTCTTAAAACAGCAGAGGGAACTGCAAATTTTATGTCTGGCGAACTTAAAAAAGCTTTAGGAGGAACAATTATTGGTAAAATTTCTTCATTATTGAATTTTTCAAATTTAAAGAAGTTTAAAAAAAGATTAGATCCAAGATTGTATAATGGAGCAATATTTATAGGTTTAGACTCACCGGTAGTAAAAAGCCATGGTGGCACTGATTATATTGGCTTTTCAAATTCACTTGATGTTTGTTGTAGAATAATTAAAGGTAATTTAATCGATAAGATTAAAAGAAATATTTAATTATGAGAATTAATTTAACTAAAAAAGATTTAGTTAATTTGGTTTATATGCAATTAGGTTTTTCAAAACTTATATCTGAAAATCTAATTGACGATTTTTTTCAAACTATTAGTGATAATTTATTAAAAGAAAAAACCCTAAAGCTCTCTAAATTCGGCACATTTACTATAAGACAAAAAAAATCAAGAGTAGGAAGAAATCCAAAAACAAAAGAAGAAAAAATGATTGGTGAAAGAAATGTAGTTTTATTTAAACCATCTAAAGAGTTCAAAGATTTTATAAATTTAAATGTCAATGAATAAATCTGATCAAGCTTATAAGACAATAGGTGAAGTGGTTGAGATATTAGACCTAAAAACAAGATCTGGAAATAAGACGTCAACACATACCATTAGATATTGGGAAAAAGAATTTAAACAAATAAAACCTAAAATATTATCTGGCAATAGAAGATACTATAATAAGTCTAATGTAGATTTATTGAAAAAAATAAAATATCTCTTAAAAGAACAAGGCATGACTATTAATGGTGTAAAAAAAATCCTTAATAAAGGCCATTCAAATCATCTTGACGAAATTTCAAATAAATCTATAAGAGCTGATAATTTGAGAAATAAAATTTCAAATATTTCAAAAATTATAAAAGATTTAAAAAATTTAAAATAATATGGCCAAAAAAACACACGTTAAAGTCAGACTAGTACCTGAAAAAAAACCTGATAGTCCATTTTTTTATTATGTAAAAAAACCAGCTGGTGGCGAAAAAGCGAAAGTTAAATTAAAAGCTAAAAAATATAATCCAGCAACAAGAAAACATGAGGTTTTTGTTGAAAAAAAACTCCCTCCACATAGTAAATAATTATTTCTTTTTAAAGTTCCGTTTTTCAAAATCTATGTAAGCCCAGATCATATTTTTCCAAATTCGATTAGTTATTTTTGGATCAATATTATTTTTAAGAGATTTTTTTTTAATGTTATTGAGTATTTTCTTAATTCTTTTTTGATCAATAATTTGATTTTTTTTATCTTTAAGAGCTAGAACTTTTTTAACTAAGTTTGTTCTTTTTTTGATCACTTTTATTAGTGAATTATCTAATTTGTCTAATTCAAATCTAATTTTGCTTAGTTTTTTTCTTTTTAATGGCGACATTTATATATTTGGATATTGAAAAAATTATTATATTTATCCGATTATGTATACAATAAATACTAAAATTAATAATCAATTATCAATTTGGTTAATTACTATGTTTTGGATTGTATCAATCATGATAGTAGTTGGTGGATTAACAAGACTAACTGATTCAGGACTATCTATAACTGAATGGCAATTATTTTCAGGATTTTTTCCACCTCTTAATCAGAATGATTGGGTATTATATTTTAATCTTTATAAAGAAATTCCAGAATTTAAATTACAAAATTTCAATATGAGTATGCAAGAATTTAAAATAATTTTTTGGTGGGAGTGGGCACACCGTTTTCTTGGAAGATTAATTGGTATTGGATTTTTAATACCTTTAATATATTTTTCAATTAAAATCAAAATTACAAACTTATTCAATTTATATTTTATTTTTATTCTAATATGTTTTCAAGGATTTATAGGTTGGTACATGGTTAGCAGTGGTCTAGTTGATAGGGTAGATGTTAGTCATTTTAGACTTTCAGTTCATTTAATAATTGCATTCTTTATATTATCTTTGATTTTTTGGAATTATCTTAAGATTAAAGTTAGTAATAATATATTAAATAAAATTAATCCATTAATACCATTCTTTTTTCTAATTCTTGTTTTTTTACAAATAGTTTTTGGGGCATTTGTGTCAGGCATGGATGCTGGAAAGATTTATAATTCTTGGCCCTTAATGGGTAATACGTACTTTCCAAATGACAATAGTTTAAATAGTTTATTTAAATTATCAGCTTTAAGTGAACCATCTTTAGTACAATTTATTCATCGAAATCTAGCCTATATAATAGGTATTTTTTATTTATATATATTTTACAAAATATATAAAAATAAGCTTTATGGTTTGTACAAATCTGTAAATATTTTAGGCTTCTTTATAGTATTACAAATTATTTTAGGAATTTTTACTATCTTATATGGTGCACAAATTTATATTTCATCTATGCACCAATTAAGTTCAATTTTTTTAGTTAGTTCGTGTGTTTATTTTTTTTATTTAAACACAAAATTTAACTAACGGCTTTCAAATTTCCTTTTGAAGACTTATTTAAGGCTTGGTCAAGATCTTCAACTATATCGTCAATATGTTCTAAGCCGATACATAATCTAACATAATTTTGAGTAACTCCAGAAGCAGCAAGTTCTTTATCATTTAACTGGCTATGTGTTGTACTAGCTGGATGAATAGCCAAACTTCTAGCATCTCCAATATTTGCAACATGATAAAACATTTTTAAAGATTCTATAAATTTTTTACCCGCCTCAAAACCACCTTTTAGTTCAATGCCTACCATAGGACCATTTCCACCATTTAAATATTGTTTAGCTCTATCAGCAATAGGTTTTTCGTGTTCTGTAGAATAGATAACTTTTGTTACCTCTTTATGTTTCTTAAGAAAATTAACAACATATTCTGCGTTGGCGCAATGTTGCTTCATTCTTAAAGCAACAGTTTCCAATCCTTGAATAATAGCAAAAGCATTATCAGGCGAACATGCTGAACCTAAATCTCTTAATAAACAAACTCTTGCTCTAACTGCAAAAGGAATATTTGCTCCTGTGAGTTCTGGAACAACTTTACCCCATACAGCTCCACTATAACTAGCATCTGGTTCGTTAAACAATGGTTGTCTCTTAGGATCTGCTGTCCAATCAAAATTACCACTATCAACAATACTTCCAGCAATTGCAGTTCCATGTCCTCCAATATATTTAGTTAGAGAGTGAATCACTATAGCTGCCCCATGTTCAATTGGCTTACACAATACGGGTGCAGCTGTATTATCCATTATTAAAGGTATGTTATATTTTCGACCAATGTCTGAAACTTCTTTAATTGGAAATACACGCAAATAAGGGTTAGGTAGAGTTTCTCCATAAAAAGCTCTAGTTTTATCATCAATTACTTTTTCGAAATTACTAGGATCTTTTGGATCAGCATATCTTATTTCAATACCAAGTTTACTTAATGTATGAGTAAATAAAGATACTGTACCACCATAAAGATCAGTTGAGCTAACTATATTATCTCCCGACTGCGCAACATTTAATACTGAAAATAATGATGCTGTTTGTCCAGATGACACAGTTAAACAAGCTAAACCTCCTTCCAATGCAGCAATTCTTTTTTCCAATACATCATTAGTAGGATTCATTATTCTTGTATAGATATTACCGAACTCCTTTAGAGCAAAGAGATTGGCAGCATGATCTACACTATTGAATTGATAAGATGTAGTTCTGTAAATTGGCACAGCAACAGCATTAGTCGCTGGATCACTTCTATAGTCACCCCCATGAATAGCTATAGTCTCAGGGTTATTTCTTTTCTTTTTCATTTTACTCCTTTTTTAGTGCTTTAACTTATGTAAGGCGCACAATATAGTTCAAATGCCTACCGATTGTGTTTGTGAAAATTCCTTTTTAGCAGTTTATAGCCCGCAATAGGATCAAATCGGCAATTCATAATTTATCAGAATAGGTAATAATTGCAATAAAAATATCAAATTGACTTTGGAATTAATAATAGTATTAATCCTCGCACAATGACAAAATTCTTAAAAAAAGATGAACTTAATTCAAATTGGTTTGAAATTGATGCTAAAAATGCTGTTGTAGGTAGATTGGCCTCTGTTATTTCAAAGATTATAAGAGGAAAAAATAAAACAACTTTTACTCCTCATATGGATGATGGTGATTTTGTTGTAGTTAAAAATATTGAGCAAATCAAATTTACTGGAAAAAAATTTCAGAATAAAAAATATTATAGACATACAGGACATCCAGGTGGAATTAAAGAAACAACACCTGAAAAACTATCAATAAAAAAACCAGGTGAAGCATTAAAACTTGCAGTTAAAAGAATGTTACCAGGAGGTGTTTTGGGAAAAAAACAACTAACAAAATTAAAAATATATTCAGGAAATGAACATCCTCATACTGCACAAAATCCAAAAACTATAGAATTAAAAGATTTAAATAACAAAAATATTGTAAGAAATTAAATAATGAATACTCCTCAAACTTCAACAAAAAAGCCTAAACTAAAGTTAGATTTTAAAGATAGTAAATATGCTACTGGTAGAAGAAAAACTTCTATAGCTAAAGTTTGGGTTAAAAAAGGTTCAGGAAAAATTTACGTTAATGGTAAATTGTTCAATGAATACTTTTCAAGTGAATTTCATCATCTTCAAATAACAAGACCTTTTGAAATAATTAATCAAGCAACAGATTACGATGTAAGATGCAATGTTAGTGGAGGTGGTCCAACTGGTCAAGCTGGAGCCATGGTTCATGGTATTTCAAAAGCTTTAGTAATGTTTGATGAAAGTTTGAAAAGTACTCTTAAAACGGAAAAATTAACTACCAGAGATTCTAGGGCTGTGGAAAGAAAAAAACCTGGTAGAAGAAAAGCTAGAAGAAGCTTTCAATTCTCGAAAAGATAATTTTTTTTTAACTATAAACTGTTATAATAAACAATGCCTAAGCTTAATGTTTTAGTTGCTGGATGTACTGGTTACATTGGTATTCAATTAATCAAATTATTACTTAATCATAATAAGATTAAAATTAAATATCTATGTGGAAACTCATCGGTTGGAAAAAAAATTTCTACTTATGATAAAACTTTAAAATCTAAAAAATTACCAAATATCATAAAATTTAATAAAAATTTATTAAAAGATATTGATATTATTTTTACTGCACTTCCAAACGGTGAAGCTCAAGACATATCTAAATATTTATTAAACAAAAATACTTTAATTGATTTAGCTGCTGATTTTAGATTAGAAAAAGCATCAGAATATTTAAAATGGTATAAACAAAAACATAAATCTCCAAATTTAATTAAAAAATCTATTTATGCATTACCTGAGTTAACGGGTAAAAATATTAAAAAATTTAATATTATCAGTTGTCCTGGTTGTTACCCAACTTCAATATTGATTCCTTTGATACCATTAGTTAAAAAAAGATTATTAAACCAAGATAATATGATTATTGATTCAAAATCAGGTTATTCAGGCGCTGGTAGAGGTGTGCATAAAAAATATAAAGATAAAAATTTGTATGAGTCATTAAGTGCTTACGGTATTGGTTTTCATCGACATAATTCTGAGATAGATCAAATGATTAAAAAATATAGCAAACAAAAATTTACTTTTTCTTTTACACCTCATTTATCTCCAATGTTCAGAGGTATTCTAAGTACAATATATGTAGATCTTAAAAAAGGAAAAACTATCAATAACTTACATAATCAATTAAGTAAGTTTTATAAAAAATCTAAATTTATTATAATAAAAAAACAAAATACCCTCATAAGCACCAATGATGTAATAAATACTAATAATTGTATGATTTCAGTGTGTAAAACTAAATATAAAAATAAAGTTATAATACTGTCTGCTATTGATAATTTAATTAAAGGTGGAGCTGGTCAGGCAGTACAAAATATGAATATATTATATAATTTTAATGTTAAAGAAGGTTTGAGATGAAAAGATTTATTTTGATATTTCTCCTATTCTCTGGCTGTGTGTATAATCAAAATGCAAATATTAATACAGTTTCAGATATAAATTTTTCAGATGATTTAACTTTAGAGGAATTTAAATTAAAATTAGAGGAGTATGCAAATAATAGTCCATACCCAAATATAGATGATTAAATGACTAAAGTAATCAAAATTGCAATTATCGGATTAGGTCAAGTCGGAAATTATTTATATCGTGAACTTAATTTAAAAAAGAAAAATATAGAAATTAAATCTGGTAAAAAAATTCAAATATCTGCTGTATCAGCCAAAAATAGAAATAAAAAAAGAAAATATAAGATAAATAAAAAAATTTTTTATATTGATCCGATCAAGATTATTAAAAAAATTAAACCCGATGTTTTATTTGAAGTCATTGGACAATCTGATGGTATATCTAAAAAAGTTGTTGAAACTGCACTTAGAAATCAAATACATGTAATAACACCTAATAAAGGGCTTATATCAAAACACGGTGATTACTTGTCAAAATTGGCTGAGGATAACAATGTTAATTTAGAATTTGAAGCATCTGTTGCTGGAGGTATTCCAATAATAAGGACTATTAAAGAAGGTTTGGCTACTAATAAAATTTCTAAAGTTTATGGAATATTAAACGGTACAACAAACTATATTCTTTCAGAAATGAGAGATTCTAGAGATAGTTTTGCAAATGTTTTAAAAAAAGCTCAATCACTTGGATATGCTGAGCCTGGCAATCCCAAATTAGATTTAAATGGTTTTGATGCGTTTGCTAAAGTAAGAATCTTATCAGCACTTGCATTTAATACAAAAATTTCAAAACATAAATGCTTAATGGAAGGTATAGAAAAGATTGAACTAAAAGATATTGAAATTGCTAATCAATTGAATTTAAGAATTAAATTATTAGGAATTTCTGAGATTATTAACGGTCAATTATTTGAGACAGTTCATCCATGTCTTGTAAATAAAAATACTTATATTGGTAATGTTTCAGGTGTAATGAACGCAGTTATTCTAGAAGGTAAACCAATCGGAGAAAGTATATTACAAGGTGAGGGGGCAGGACCAGGTCCTACTTCTTCATCTTTATTATCTGATTTATCTGCAATATTAAAAGGTGATATTAAAAAACCCTTTGGCATACCTAGCACTAAGCGAAAATATATTAGATGTTATAATCTAAATAATTATTCAAATTCTTTATATTTAAGATTTGAAGTAAAAGATAAACCTGGTGTTTTATCTAGCATCACTAACAGATTAGCAAAATATAACATTTCAGTGAAAAGATTAATTCAAACACCTGATAAAAAATCTAAAAAAGCCACTATTGTCATTATTACCCATAAAACAACAGAAATTAATATAAAAAAATGCTTATCAATTTTTAATAAGAATAAAAATATTCTTAAGTTTCCTACACTAATAAGACTTTATAATTAATGGAAATTTACGTTAAAATATTTGAAGTTATTTTTCCTGTTTTTTTTGTAATTGGTGTTGGTTATTATTTAGGTAAAAAAAATCCGAACATTGACACAAATTTTATAACAATTTTTGCTGGCAATATAGGTACACCAGCGATGATATTTTATACAGTTACTACTACTGGAATTACTTTAAGTGTTTTTACTCATTATTTTGTTTATGCTTTAATAATGATAGGGGGATTTGCTATCTTAGGGCTTATTTTTCTTTTTCTACTAAAAAAAGATTTAAGCATGGAATTACCACCTTTAATTTTGCCTAATACTGGTAATATGGGTGTCCCAATTTGCCTTTTTGCCTATGGTACTCAAGGATTAGGAATTGCCTCTGCTATTGCTTCAGTTATTATTTTATTTCATTTTACATTGGGTGTTTTTTTAGCTAATAAAAAATTTTCCTTAGATGTAGTAATTAAAAGTCCACCTGTTTATGCAATCATTATTTCTGTTATTTTCTTATATTTTGAAATAGAAACACCACTATTTCTTGAAAACACTACATTTCTGTTAACTTACGCAACAATTTTCTTGGTTTTAATGTCTTTAGGTATTGCATTAACAAGATTTAGATTTTCATTAAAAGACTCTGTAATACTTTCTTTATGTAGAGTAATTTTGGGACCTTTAATTGCTTTTTTGATTATTTATTATTTTGATTTATCAGGATTTGCTGCCGGTGTATTATTAATACAAAGTGCTATGCCAAGTGCTATCTTAAATTATCTTGTGGGAAGTATGTATTCTCCAAAAAAAATTGTAGATAATATTGCTAGCACTATTGTGGTTTCAACCTTAATGTCATTTATAACCATCCCAATCGTTGTATTCTTTGCTTTAAAATACTTTAATTAATCTATATCTTAGCTTAATGAAGGCTATAACTTTTAATCTATTAGCTTGGGTAATGCTTCCAATTATGGATGGATTTGCAAAATATTTAAGTGCAGATTTACCAGTATTACAAATAACATGGGCTAGATACTTTTTTACCGTAGCTTTCACTTTTCCAATTATGTTTTTCTTTTTTCGAAAAAATCTTGTTTGGACAGATAAACCAAAATTACAATTTATAAGAGGTTTAATTCTTTTAACAGCCAACATTTGTTTTTTTTATGCTATTTCAGTAATCTCTTTAGCAAAAGCATTAACTTTAGCTTTTATTGCACCTTTAATCGTTACTGCTTTTTCTCCAATTTTTTTAGGTGAGAAGGTAGGTTTTAGAAGGTGGTCTGCTGTAATTATAGGATTTATAGGTTCTTTAGTAGTTATAAGGCCTGGTTTTGTAGAGATTAATTTAGCAAGTATAGCAGCTCTTGGAACAGGTGTAATGTATGGGTTTTATTTAATTATTACTCGAAAATTGAGTACTTCAGATAACCCTCTTTTAACTTTGTTATTAACTGGTGCGGTAGGGGCCATAATCATCTCTACTTTAATGCCATTTATTTGGGTTAAACCAACATTTAATCAGTGGTCAATGATGGCTGCTATAGGTGTATTTGCTTGTGTAGGGCATTTATTCTTGATTTTATCTCTTAAATACGC
>CACJSJ010000011.1 GCA_902596045.1 uncultured Pelagibacteraceae bacterium | reverse complement strand
AAATCATTTATAACAGGAATTAAAGGAGTTAAGCTTAGCAAACAAGAAATTAAATTTCTAAACCGACATAAACCTTGGGGTATAATTCTATTTTCTAGAAACCTTAAAAACATTAATCAAGTAAAAGATTTAACAAAACATATTAGAAAAATTTTTAGAGATAAAAAATATCCAATTATGATTGATCAAGAAGGTGGTAGGGTCAATCGATTAGAAAAATTTATTTCACTAGATAGTCTAACTTCAGAATATTTTGGTCAATTGTTCATTAAAAATAAACAACAATTCAATCTTATTTATAAATTATATATTGACCAAACTAGTAATCTTCTTATTAGAATGGGGATAAACATCAACACAGTCCCTGTATTAGATTTAAGATACAAAGGAAGTTCAAGTATAATAGGGGATCGTTCTTATTCGAAAAATCCAAAAATAGTCTCACAAATTGGCGATATATGTATTAAAAGTTTCAAAAATAATTCAATTGGGACTGTTATAAAACACATTCCTGGACATGGTTTAGCAAAGGTAGATAGTCATAATTTTACTCCAATAATTAATAAATCTGAAAATTATTTAAATAAAAGAGATTTTAAAATATTTAAATCAAAAAACTCACTATTTGCAATGACTGCCCATGTTATTTTTAAAAAAATTGATCCTATCAATACCGTAACGCACTCAAAAAAAATTATAAAAATTATTAGAAATCAGATTAAATTTAAAAACATATTGATTTCAGATGATCTTTCTATGAAAAGTTTAAAGTATCCACTAAAGCAAAATACTATCAAAGCTTTTGATGCAGGTTGTAATTTAGCATTGCATTGTAATGGAAACTTAAAAGAAATGAGTATTGTCGCTGAGAATTCACCTAAACTAAACTCATTTATATTAAAAAAAACATCAGAATTTTATAAAAATTTAAGCTAATATTATTAGATGATCGAATCTAACTCTTCTTTATTTAATGTGGATGTTGATAACTATAATGGTTCGCTTGATGTTCTTTTGGATTTAGCCAAAGCCCAAAAGGTTAATCTTGAAGAAATTTCAATAACTAAATTGGCAGATCAATTTCATGATTATATTTCAAATAAAAAAGATCTAAACCTTGAAATTGCTTCTGAATATCTTTTAATGGCTACATGGTTAGCTTATTTAAAATCTAAATTATTATTACCAGGTACTCCCGATGAAGAATTTAAAGTACAAGAAGTAGCAGAAAAACTTAAACTTCAATTAAAAAAATTAGAATTAATTCGTTTATTATCTGACCAAATGCTTAAAAGAAAAAGACTTGGACGTGAAATTAGAACTAGAGGCATGAAAGGTAATATAAGGTCAATATATAGTGGTGAGTATAAAATAAATTTGTTTGAACTACTTAAATCTTATTCAACAATTATTATGACAAAAGATTTTCAAAAAATAAATATTCCCAAGTTGCCAGTTTTTACTACAGAAGATGGAATTAAAACTATAAAAGACTTTTTTGGAAAATTAATGAATTGGAAAAATTTAGATGAATTGATACCTTATAATTTTAAAAAAGGCAAAAAATACAGAAAAACTGGTAAGGCTGGAATTTTTGCTGGTTCTTTAGAACTTGCTAAAGAAAGTAATCTTAAAATAAAACAAGATAAACTATTTGATGATATCTATATAAAAGAAAATTTATGAATAAAAAAAAAATAGCAAAAAATGATAATGTAGTTAATTTCCCTTCCAAATTGACATCTATAGAAAAAGAAATAGAAGCAATAATTTTTGCAGCAGCAGAACCTTTAGATGTTGATACTATAGAGAGCAAACTTTCAAAAAAAGTTAATATTGAAAAATCTTTAGAAAAATTACAAAGAGAATATTCAAATCGGGGAATAAATCTAATTTGTATTTCTAAAAAATGGTCTTTTAGAACATCTCCAAATTTATCAAATTTGATGACTCAAGAAAAAACAGTTGAAAAAAAATTATCTAAGGCTGCTATAGAAACCTTATCAATTATAGTTTATCACCAACCTGTTACAAGGGCTGAAATAGAAGAAATAAGGGGTGTTGCTTTTGGAACAAACACACTAGATATTTTGATGGAACTTAATTGGGTCAAACCAGGTGGGCGAAAAGATATTCCAGGAAAACCTATTCAGTATGTAACTACAGAGGATTTTTTAAGCCATTTTAACTTACAAAAATTATCTGATTTACCGACTGTTGATGAGCTTGGCGCAGCAGGCTTAATCGATACTACTAGTGTAGATAATGCTATATTTGGTTCTGGAAAATTCTATAAGGAAAAGCAAGATGAAAAAAAAGAGGATATTTATTCAAATATTGACGAAATGTTAAATAGCACTCTTGAAAATAAAGATAATAAATAAAAAGTCACTTTCAAAATTTTTATAAACAGGTTATAAATATTCTTATGAGTATAGGAATTTGGCAAATTGCAGTTGTAGTAATTTTAGTGGTTTTACTTTTTGGAAGAGGTAAAATATCTAGCTTAATGGGTGATGTTGCTAAAGGAATAAAAAGTTTTAAAAAAGGTATGGCATCTGATGTAACAGATGACTCAGATCCTAAAAATATTTCCGAAAATAAACAAGATTCAGAAAATAAAGATTAAATCACATGCCTACTATTGGTTGGTTTGAGATATTAATTGTTGCTGCTATAGCAATAATTGTTTTAGGTCCAAAGGATTTTCCTGTCATGTTAAAAAAAGTTGGTTCCTGGGTGGGGACCACTAAAAAATATATAAATAATATTCAAAATGAAGTTTCTAACATTGATTTAGAAGATAATAATATTCAAAAAAAAGAAGATACAAAAAAAGAAGATAAAGATGCCTAATGAAGATCAAGAAAGCGGATTTATAAGCCATTTAGCTGAACTTAGAAAAAGATTGATTCATAGTTTCATTTTTTTAATAGTTTTTTTTCTATTTTGTTATTTATTTGCTGAACATCTATACGGTTTTTTAGTAGATCCATTTGCCCAAGCTGTAAAAGATGACGGGACAGATAGAAGACTTATATTTACAGCATTACAAGAAACTTTTCTTACATATTTAAAGGTATCATTTTTTGCAGCCTTTTTTATAACATGTCCTTTTATTCTAATACAAATTTGGAAATTCATTGCACCTGGACTTTATAAACATGAAAAAACAGCAATTCTTCCATATTTGATATTAACACCAATATTATTTTTTTTAGGGGGCATGCTTGTTTATTATCTGATTATGCCGTTAGCTATTAAGTTTTTTTTATCATTTGAAAGCTCAGGTTTATCAACAAATTTGCCCATTCAATTAGAGGCCAAAGTAAATGAATATCTTTCTTTAGTAATGAAATTGATATTTGCATTTGGTATCAGTTTTCAATTACCTGTTGTTTTAAGTTTATTAGCTAGAGTTGGAGTAGTTGATTCTGAATTCTTAAAAACTAGAAGAAAATATGTAGTTGTTATAATTTTTGCAGCAGCAGCCTTATTAACACCACCAGACCCTATTACCCAAATTGGTTTAGCAATACCATTATTAATTCTATATGAATTATCTATTTTTTCTGTAAAATTTATAGAAAATAAGAATTTAGAAAAAAACGATGCATAATCTAAAAGAAATAAGAAAAGATTTTGAAAGTTTTAAAAAAAAATTATTAAATCGTAATATAAATGTTGATTTTGAAAATTTAAAAAAATTAGATGAAAAAAATAGAGAACTTATTCAAAAAAAAGAAGGTTTTGAAAAAGAAAAAAAAGATATATCAAAATTAAAAGATAAAAGCTTATTCAATAAATCAAAAGAAATTTCAAATGAACTAGACCAAATTTCTGAAGAACAAAAAATTGTTAAAAATCAATTAGACAAAATCCTATCAAATATTCCAAATGTGCCACATAAAGATGTACCTAATGGAAAAGATGAAAATGATAATATTGAAATAGCTAAATTTGGTAAGATTTTAAAATTCGATTTTAAACCAAAAACTCATTATGAACTGGGTGAAAAACTTGGAATGTTAGATTTTGATCTGGCAACAAAAACAACAGGCTCAAGGTTTGTTTTTGTAAAAGACAAATTAGCCTTATTAGAAAGAGCTTTATCAAATTTTATGCTTGATAGACATATTATGAATAATGAATATAAAGAAATTTCACCACCATTAATGGCATCTGAAAACTCTATGTTTGGAACAGGTCAATTACCAAAGTTTGAAAATGATCAGTTTGAAATTAAATTAGAAAAGGGTTCAGATAGAAAATTTTTAATTCCAACTGCTGAAGTTATTTTAACTAATATTGTCAAAGATCAAATTTTAGATTTAAAAGATTTACCTTTAAGATTTGTTGCTTCCACTCCTTGTTTTAGAAAAGAAGCTGGTAGTTATGGCAAGGATACAAAGGGTATGATCCGTCAACATCAATTTTATAAAGTAGAAATGGTAAGCATTGTTGAGAAAGAAAAATGTCCTGAAGAATTAGAAAGAATGACAAAATGTGCAACAGGAATTTTAGATGATTTAGGCTTACCCTACCGGAAAATGATTTTATGTGCAGGTGATATGGGTTTTAGTGCTGAAAAAACATATGACATTGAAGTTTGGATTCCTTCAGAAAATAAATATAGAGAGATTTCGTCATGTTCTTCTTGCTCTACTTTCCAAGCTATTAGAATGAAGGCTAGATACAAAAATCAAAATAAAGAAACAGTTTATGTTGGTACCCTTAATGGAAGTGGCTTAGCCGTTGGTAGAACTTTGATAGCAGTTATGGAAAACTATCAACAAAAAGATGGCTCAATAGTTATTCCAGAAAAACTAAGACCTTACATGAATAATTTGGAAAAAATTTCTTCCAATTAAAGTTGTTTTAATTTCTCAATTGGTATAAAAAATCAGCTTAATAAAGGAGTTTTATGGAAGGTTCAGGAATAGGTCAGTTTATACCTTTAATTTTAATATTTGTTATTTTTTATTTTTTTCTAATAAGGCCTCAACAAAAAAAAGTTAAAGAACACAAGGCAATGGTTGAAGGACTTAAAAGAGGAGATAAAGTTGTAACTTCAGGCGGTATTACAGGAACTATCACTAGAGTCATTGATAATGACAAAGTTGAGGTAGAAATTGCTGAGAATGTTACTGTTGAAGTTGTGAGAGGTACAGGTATTCAAAGTCTTGCAAACAATACTCAAGAAATTAAAAAATAATCAGTTTTTTTAAAAGTGTTATATTTTTCTAAATTAAGAATTATATCTATTTCTTTTATATGCTTATTTTTTATCTTTGTTGCATCTAATAATTTATTTAGTCCCGATAAAAGATTTTTTGATAAAAAAATCAACCTCGGTTTAGATTTACAAGGAGGCTCATATCTTTTACTAGAAATTGATAATTCTCCTGTAATAGAACAAAAACTTCAAAATACAACAAGCACGATAAGAACATATTTTAAAGACAAGGGTATTCGAATTGGTAATTTAAATCTATCAAATCAAAAAATTTCATTCACAGTTGAAGAACAATTTAAACAAAGTGTAATTGATGAATTTAATAATGAAAATAGTGAAATAAATCCATATTATCCAAGATTTAAGTCTCATCAATTTGATCTAGTAGACTTAGGAAATTCCCTTGAACTTAATTTTTCTAAACAAGGCCTTGTGGAGCTAAAAAACTCATCTCAAGATCAGGCATTAGAAATTGTACGTAGAAGAATAGACGAAATAGGAACTAATGAACCTAATATCTTAAAACGAGGTAATGACCGTGTATTAGTTGAGTTACCTGGATTAGATGATCCAAAAAGAATAAAATCTTTGTTAGGTAAAACTGCAAATTTAACTTTTAGATTTGTGTCTAATGATAATCAAGACTCTTTTGGAGTAGAAAAATTAAAACATGAAAATGGCTTAGATGAAGATTTTGTAAGTAAAAGAATTATTTTAAGTGGTGATAATTTATTAGACGCACAACCAAGAATGGATAGTCAAACTAATGAAACAGTTGTATCATTTACATTAGATAGAGTGGGAGCTAAAAGATTTGGTAAAGCTACCTCAGCAAATATTGGTAGACAATTAGCAATAATTTTAGATGGAAAAATTATAAGTGCACCAGTCATAAGAGACACCATTGCAAGTGGTAGTGGTCAAATTAGTGGTGGTTTTACATTTCAATCAGCAACAGATTTATCTTTATTGTTAAGATCTGGAGCTTTACCAGCTCCTTTAAATATAATTGAAGAAAGAACAGTTGGGCCTGATTTAGGGCAAGATTCTATTGATGCAGGAATGATTGCTCTTATTATAGGTTTTTTGCTTGTAATAATATTTATATTTATAAAATATAAAACTTTTGGCTTAATAACAAATGTTACTCTTATAATTAATCTATTAATACTCTTAGGCATTCTTACACTATTTGAAGCTACTTTAACTTTACCAGGTATTGCTGGAATAATTTTAACTGTTGGTATGGCTGTAGATGCAAATGTTTTAATTTTTGAAAGAATTAAAGAAGAATTAAAAAATGAAAAAAACAATATAATTGCTTTTGATAGCGGTTATGTAAAATCTAGGACTGCTATATTAGATGCAAATATAACGACCTTATTAGCAGCCATAATATTATTTTTTATGGGATCTGGACCTATAAAAGGATTTTCAGTTACCTTAGGTGTTGGAATATTTACAACACTATTTTCTGTTTATTTCATAGCTAGATTATTTACTTCAATTTATGTTACAAAAAATAAAGATAAAGAGGCCTTAATTTAGATGATTAAATTTAACAGGTTTTATACTCAATTTAATATTTTATCTTCATTATTAATAATTCTCTCATTAATATTATTAATTTTTAAAGGTTTAAATTTTGGTATTGACTTTAAAGGTGGAACTTTAATTGAATTAAGGTCGAGTGATACAAAAATTAATGTTTCGAGTTTAAGAGATAATTTAAAACAAATGGATTTGGGGGATGTGTCAGTTAAAAAGTTTGGTAATGATCAAGATTATTTAATTAAATTCGAAAATAAAAATAATAAAAAAAATATTATTGAAGAGATCAGATCTAGTTTAGATAAATCATTTGGAAATAACTTTGATTTCAGAAGAGTTGAAAACGTTGGACCTAAAGTAAGTGCAGAATTATTAAAATCTGGAATTATAGCAATAAGCATTTCATTAGCAGTAATGCTTATCTATATTTGGATAAGATTTGAATGGCAATTTAGCTTAGGAGCTATTTTAGCATTATTTCATGACGTAATAGTAACTCTTGGATTATTTTCTCTTTTAAATTTAGAAATTAACCTTTCAATAATCGCTGCTGTTTTAACTATAGTTGGTTATTCAATGAATGATACAGTTGTTATATTTGATAGAGTAAGAGAAAATTTAAGAAAATATTCTGATATTAAAATTTTTGAATTAACAAACATTTCAATTAATGAAACATTGTCTAGAACATTGATAACATCAATAACAACCTTATTAGCTTTGTTATCTATTTTCTTCTTTGGAGGTGAAATTTTAAAAGGTTTTTCTTTAGCAATGATTTTTGGTGTAGTATTTGGAACTTATTCATCTATATATATTGCTAACTCAGTATTAGTTAGATTAAATGTATCACAAAAAACGATTCTTAAAGAAGACGAAAAAAATTAATAAAGATTTTGAGCCATCACCATAGTAAGTAACATTGGTAATGAAAGCAAAGTATTTGTTCTAGAGAATAACATAGCAGTTCTAGCTGATTTAGCCTTAAGCTCTGGTTCACATTCGACAATACCTAATGCTCTTTTTTGATTTGGCCAAATTACAAACCAAACATTAAAAGCCATTATAACCCCAAGCCACATGCCAATACCAATAGCTGTATGTTTTGGTATGCCAGATCCAATGCTAAGTGTCATAGCATCATGCAAGTAACCATTTAGTAATGCTAAAATTAATCCTGATAAAACTGTAAATGCTGCAGCCCATCTAAAATAAAATAAAGCAGCAGGTGCTATTACTTTGCCGATGGCTGGTTTTTGCTCATCTGGAATTTTACTCATATTTGGTATTTGAACAAAATTAAAATACCATAACAAACCAATCCACATTATTGCTACAAGTACATGAATGTATCTAAACAGCCAGCTCCAAAAAATTGTATCAATAGCGAAGCCGTCGTTTAAATAAAACAAAGCTAAAAAAAGTATAATTGCTAAAGCTAATGATGCGTGAATTGTTTTAGATAAAGATGAAAGTAAATTACCCATGGTTAATATTTATACACTAAATTTATAATATTTAATATTATTTTTAATTATTTTAATAACGGCTTTAAAAACTGACCAGTATAGCTACCTGAAATTTTGCATATTTCCTCAGGTTTACCTTCTGCGATGATATTTCCACCTTTTACTCCACCTTCAGGACCCATATCAACAATATAATCAGCTGTTTTTATTACATCTAAATTATGTTCAATAACAACTACTGTATTTCCAAGTTTAACAAAGGTATGAAGAATTTCTAATAATTTTTTAATATCATGTTGGTGAAGACCAGTTGTTGGTTCATCTAATATATACATAGTTCTTCCCGTAGATCTTTTTGAAAGTTCTTTAGCTAGCTTGATCCTTTGCGCTTCACCACCAGAAAGAGTTGTCGCCTGTTGACCAATCTTAATATAACCTAAGCCAACTTTTTTGAGAGTAAGAAGTTTTGTTCTTATATTAGATATATTTTCAAAATAATCACAACCCTCATCTACAGTCATGCTTAAAACATCAGCGATACTTTTACCTTTAAATTTAATTTCTAAAGTTTCTCTATTATATCTAGTACCCTTACATTCATCACATTGTATATATACATCAGGCAAAAAATGCATTTCATAAGTAATTACACCATCACCTTCACAAGCCTCACATCTCCCACCTTTTACATTGAATGAAAATCTTCCTGGTTTATAACCTCTGGTTTTAGACTCAGGTAAACTTGTAAACCAATCTCTAATCGGTCCAAAAGCACCTGTATAAGTTGCTGGGTTAGATCTTGGCGTTCTTCCGATAGGTGTTTGGTCTATATCAATAATCTTATCTATTAATTCAACACCTTTATAATTTTTAAAAGCTTTTGGAGCTTTTCTAGCTTTGTTATTAAGAGTAAGATTTAGAGCATGATATAATGTTTGTAATATTAAAGTTGATTTTCCGCTTCCAGAAACTCCAGTAACACAAGTAAAACTTCCTGTAGGTATTTTAAGATTAACATTATTTAAATTATTTCCACTTGCACCATTAATTTCAACAAATCTTCCATTTTTTGCAAGTCTCCTTGCTGATGGAATTTCTATTTTTTTCTTATTAGATAAGTATTGTCCAGTTATACTATTTTTATCTTTTTTAATTTCATCATAAGTTCCTTGAGCAGTTACTTGACCTCCGTTTTTACCAGCCTCAGGGCCTAAATCAATTATATGATCTGCATTCTCCATTGTCTCAGTATCATGTTCAACAACTATAACGGTGTTACCAAGATCTCTTAATCTTTTAAGAGCATTAATAAGTTTAACATTGTCTTTCTGATGCAACCCAATTGATGGTTCATCAAGTACATACAAAACACCAGTTAAACCAGAACCAATTTGTGAAGCTAATCTAATTCTTTGCGCCTCACCTCCTGAAAGAGTGCCAGACTCTCTATCTAATGTTAGATAGTCGAGACCAACATTTAATAAAAAGTTCAATCTTTCATTAATCTCCTTCAATACATGTTCAGCAATTTTAAATTGTCTTTTATCTAAATTTTTTTCTAAATCTTTGAACCATTGAGCAGCGTCTAATATTGATTTTTGAGTTACTTCACTAATATTATGATTGTTAATTTTAACACATAAAGCTTCTTCTTTAAGCCTCTTTCCGTTGCAACTCTCACAGGCCGAGTCTGATTGATATTCAGCAATTGCTTCTCTTTTCCACTCACTGTCAGACTCTAAAAATCTTCTCTCTAAATTATTAATTACTCCTTCAAAAGTTTTTTTATGAGAATATTTTTCATAACCATCATCATAGTTAAATTTGATTTCTTCTTCATCTGATCCATATAAAATTACATCTTTAATCTTTTTTGGTAGTTTTTTCCATTTATCATCTATAGAAAAATCATAATGTTTAGCAAGAGATGCTAGTGTTTGTGCATAGTACAAAGTTGTAGATTTAGCCCAAGGTTCAATTGCACCATCTGCAATACTTTTTCTTTCATCTGGTATAACTAAATTGGGATCAACATTTAATTTCATTCCAATACCCTCACATTCCTCACAAGCACCATACGGACTATTAAAAGAAAAAAGTCTTGGTTCAATTTCTTCAATCGTAAAACCACTTTCTGGACAAGCAAATTTAGTTGAATAAATCAATTTTTCTATTTTTCTCAGATTTTTAGGCAAAGTTTCATCTTCAAATTCTACGAAAACTAATCCATTCGATAAATTTATAGCTGTTTCAACACTCTCAGCTAACCTATTCCCTAAATCAGAATTTAAAACAATTCTATCAACAAGAACTGATATATCATGTTTGAGTTTTTTATCTAAATTAGGTAATTTTTCTATATCATATAGAATATTATCAATTTTAATTTTTCTAAAACCTCTTCGTTTATAACTTAAAATATCTTTTTTATATTCTCCCTTACGACCTCTAACAACTGGACCATATATATAAATTGTAGATTTTTTTGGTAACTTTTTAATCAAATCAACTATTTGTGTAATAGTTTGAGATGTAATCGCTTTACCAGTAAACGGTGAAAAGGGAATACCTGCTCTAGCATATAATACTCTCATATAATCGTAAATTTCTGTTACAGTTGCTACTGTTGATCTTGGATTTTTTGATGTATTTTTTTGTTCAATTGCAATTGCTGGACTTAAACCTTCGATAAGATCAACGTTTGGTTTTTTCATCTTATCTAAAAACTGTCTTGCGTAAGCTGATAAGCTCTCTACATATCTTCTTTGACCTTCTGCGTAGATTGTATCAAAAGCTAAGGAAGATTTTCCTGAACCAGATAGGCCAGTTATTACAACAAATTGATCTTTTGGGATTTCTAGCGAAACATTTTTTAAATTATGCTCTTTGGCCCCTTTAATAACTATCTTTTTAATCATAATTTTTGTTGCTTTGAGTTAATAAAATTAATATTCACAAGAATTGTGGTATAAATCTAATTAATTAATTTAACAAATATTAAATATTATGGCTGGAAGTTTAAATAAAGTATTATTAATTGGTCGTTTGGGCGCAGATCCTGAGATCAAACAAATGGTTAATGGTAAAAGTGTAGCTAGACTTAGCTTAGCTACGAGTCAATCTTGGAAAGACAAAAGTACTGGTGAAAAGAAAGAGAAAACTGAATGGCACCGTATAGTTGTATTTAATGAGGGCTTGGTAAATGTAGTTCAACAGTATCTTAAAAAAGGTGCTCAGATTTATGTTGAAGGTCAATTAACAACTAGAAAATGGAAAGATGAACAATCTGGTCAAGATAAGTATTCAACTGAAATTGTTATTCAAGGTTACAATTCTTCTTTAACTATGCTTGGTGGTGGAAACACTGGGGGAGGTATTCAGAACGATACAACTCAACAAAATAATATTGAAGACTCTTCTCAGGTATCTAACGACATGGATGACGAGATTCCGTTTTAGTAAATATGCAAAAAACTGAAGTACCAAAAGAAGATAACATTAAATTAATCTCAATGCATGATGAGATGAGCTCATCTTACTTATCATATGCAATGAGTGTTATAGTAAGTCGAGCTCTTCCTGATATTAGAGATGGATTAAAACCTGTTCATCGTAGAATTTTATATGCAATGTATAAAGGTGGTTATGACTGGTCAAAACAATTTAGAAAATCTGCAAGAATAGTTGGGGATGTAATTGGTAAATACCATCCGCATGGTGACCAATCTGTTTATGATGCTCTTGTTAGAATGGTTCAAGATTTTTCAATGAGCTTACCTTTAGTACAAGGACAAGGAAATTTCGGTTCAATTGACGGAGATCCTGCAGCTGCAATGAGGTATACTGAAACCAGATTATCAAAAGTTTCTCAATTTCTTATCGAAGATATTGAAAAAAATACTATTACTTTCAAAAGTAATTACGATGAAACAGAAAAAGAACCGACAGTTCTACCAGCCCAATATCCAAATCTTTTAGTTAATGGAGCTGGTGGTATCGCGGTTGGTATGGCGACAAGTATACCCCCTCATAATTTAGGTGAAATCATTGATGGAACTTTGGCCCTCATTGATAACAATGATATTAAGATTAAAGATTTAATGAAACATATACCTGGTCCTGATTTTCCTACTGGTGGAATTATTATTGGCAAAGACATAATCAAACAAGGATACAAAAATGGAAGAGGTTCTTTTAAAATCAGGGGTGAAGTTTCAGTTGAAGGTCTAAAAAATGGAAGAGAAAGACTAATAATTTCATCAATTCCTTATCAAGTAAATAAATCTGTTTTAAATGAAAGAATAGCTCAGTTAGTGAGAGAAAAAAAAATTGAGGGAATTAAAGATATTAGAGATGAGTCAAATAGAGAAGGTATTAGAGTTGCAATTGATTTAAGAAATGGGGTTGAACCTGAAACTATAAAAAGACAACTTTATAAAAATACTCAAATTGAAAGTTCTTTTGGTTTCAATACTTTAGCAATAGTAGAAGGTAAACCTAAAACTTGTACATTAAAAGATTTTCTAGCGGACTTTTTATCTTTTAGAGAAGATGTCGTTATTAAAAAAACAAAATTTGATCTTCAAAAAGCAGAGGAAAGAGCACATATTTTAATTGGTCTATCAGTATCAGTTGAAAATTTAGATAAGATTATAAGAATTATAAGATCATCAAAGACACCAGATGATGCAAAACAAGCAATACTAAAAACTAAATGGAAAATTAATAAATCTCAAAAGTTAATTTCATTAGTTGAAGGAAAAAAAGGTAAAAATCTTTATTCTTTATCTGAACCACAAGTGTTAGCTATATTGGAACTCAGACTTCAAAAATTAACTGCAATAGGTATAAATGAAATTGAAGCCGAAATTAAAAAATTAGCAGAATTAATTACCAAATATAAAAAAATTATTTCTTCTAAAAAAGAATTATTAAGAGTTATTAGTGACGAGCTTAAAAATATTAAAGAAAAATTTGCAGTTCCTAGACGAACAAAAATAATCGATGCAATTCTAAATTATGACATAGAAGAAACAATTCAGAAACAATCAGTTATTATTACTGTTACACTTCAAGGATATATTAAAAGAGGCTCGTTAGATGGTGTTAAACAACAAAAAAGAGGTGGTAAGGGCAAATCAGGCATAACTACAAGAGATCAAGATTCTGTAATTCAAACATTATCTGTAAATACTCACACATCAGTTCTTTTTTTTTCAACAGAAGGTCTAGTATACAAAGTTAAAGCATGGAAAATCCCAGAAGGATCTTCATCTTCAAAAGGTAAATCCTTATTTAATATATTGCCGTTAAAAAGTCATCAGGCAATCAGTTCTATAATGCCTATGCCTGAAAATGAAACAGAGTCAAAAAATTATCAAATTATTTTCGCTACAGCTAAAGGTAAAGTTAGAAAAAATAGTTTAGAAGATTTTTCTTTAATAAATGCCTCTGGAAAAATTGCCATGAAACTTGATAATAATGATAAAATTGTTGGGGTTAAAATTTGTCAAGATGATAAAGATATAATTTTAAGTACTAAATTTGGTAAGTGCATTAGATTTGAGGCAAAAAAATTAAGAGTTTTTAAGGGGAGATCTTCCAAAGGTATTAAAGGAATAGAATTAGCAACAAATGACGAAATAGTGTCTATATCTGTTCTAGATAATGATAAAATTAAAAAGAATGGTAAAAAAAATAAGGCTGAGATATCTGAATTAAAAGCAAAAGAAAAATTTGTCTTATCAATTAGTGAAAATGGTTATGGAAAAAAAACTTCTCATTTTGATTACAGAGTTACAAATCGTGGTGGGAAAGGTATTATAGGAATTATAAATTCGCCAAGAAATGGAAATATAACATCTTCGTTTCCTGTTTATGATGGCGATGAAATACTAATTTCAACAAATAAAGGAAGAGTTATAAGAGTAGCTGTAAAAGAGATAAGAACTGCGGGTAGAAACACACAAGGAGTGCGAATTATCAAACTTTCTGGCGATGAAAAAGTTGTCTCTGCAATTAAAATTGATGATAATTTAATTTAATGAATAAAATAGCTATATACCCCGGAACATTTGATCCAATTACCTACGGTCATATAGATGTAATCAAAAAATCTCTTAAACTATTTGATAAGATAATTGTAGGTGTTTCAAATGTAAGTAATAAAAATTATTTATTTAGTTCCGAAGAAAGAATGGAGATTGTCAATAAAGCTTTATTTAAAGATCTTAAACTTAATAAAAAGAAAATTTTAGTTGTTTCTTTTAGTTCTTTAACAACAGATTTATGCAAAAAGTACAAGGCTAACGTAATACTAAGAGGCCTAAGAGCTGTATCTGATTTTGAGTATGAGTTTCAGTTAGCTGGTATGAATAGAAAGCTTAATAACAATATAGAAACTATTTTTTTAATGTCGGACGTTGAAAATCAAATTATTTCATCAAAATTTGTTAAAGAAATTGTTAAATTAAACGGTGATATAAGAAAATTTACTACTAAAAGTACAATTAAATCTTTAAAAAATAAATATGAATAAATGTATAATTAATATATTAATTTTATTTTTTTTAATTACTAATCAATCAATAGCAGAGGAAAATATAATGATTTTAAAATTGAAAGACGGAGATGTAAAAATTGAATTATTTCAAGATGTTGCTCCTAATCATGTAAAAAGAATTAAAGAATTAGCTGACAATGGAAAATATGATAATGTTGTATTTCACAGAGTTATAGATGGATTTATGGCGCAAACCGGAGATGTAAAATTTGGTAATTCTGGATCTGGTGATTATGATTTAAGAAGGGCTGGTATGGGAGGATCAGATTTACCTGATCTGAAACAAGAATTTAGTAGCTTACCACATGACAGGGGAACTTTATCTATGGCTAGATCTTCTGACCCTGATAGTGCTAATAGTCAATTTTTCATATGTTTTAAACCAGCACCATTTTTAGATAGACAATATACTGTTTTTGGAAAAGTTATAGAAGGAATGGAATTTGTAGACATGATCAAAAGAGGTGATGAAAATAACAATGGATCAGTATCTGAACCAGATAAGATCATTAGTTTTAAATCACAATAATCTACTTGATGGCATTAAAAAATTTTGCCTTTAAAATTTTAAATAAAGATAATTTTGCAAGAAGAGGCCTGATAGAAACTCATCGAGGTAAAATCAACACACCGGCCTTTATGCCTGTTGGAACTCAAGCAACAGTTAAAGCCTGTACTATTGATGATATAAAAAAGACTGGTTCAGAAATCATATTATCAAATACTTATCATTTAATGATTAGACCTGGAGTCGAAAGAATTAAGTCCGCAGGGGGGTTGCATAATTTTATGAATTGTAATTTACCCATACTAACGGACTCAGGTGGTTTTCAAGTAATGTCTCTTTCCAAACTTAACAAAATTGATAGAGAAAAAGGAGCTATATTTAGTTCTCACGTAGATGGAAAAAAATTTTTTTTAAGCCCTGAAGAAAGCATAAGAATTCAACTTGGTCTTAACTCCGATATAGTAATGATAATGGATGAATGTCCTCGAAAATCAGATGACTATGATCTAATTAAGAAATCAATGGACCTATCGGTTTATTGGGCGAAAAGATCAAAAAAAGCTTTTGGAAAAAATCCTCACAAAGCTCTCTTTGGTATTATTCAAGGAGGTCTTTTTAATGATTTAAGAAAAGAGTCATTAAGAGAATTAATGAAAATTGGTTTTGATGGATATGCAATGGGTGGTTTAGCAGTAGGAGAGTCTCAAGAAGAAATGTTTACTGTCTTGGACAATATTAAAGGATCGCTTCCTGAAGAAAAACCTCATTATTTAATGGGCGTAGGAACTCCGTCAGATATTTTAGGTGCCGTCAAAAGAGGTATAGATATGTTTGACTGTGTTTTACCAACAAGATCTGGGAGAACAGGTTTAGCATTCACATGGAATGGTAGAGTAAATATTAAAAATAATAAATATCAAAGAGACAATGATCCATTAGACTTAAACTGTAAAAACTTAAACTTAAATAAATATTCAAAGAATTATTTAAACCATTTATTTAATACCAATGAAATTTTAGCATCAATGTTGTTGACACTTCATAATATAAACTTTTATCAAGAATTAATGTCAGCAATTAGGAAAAATATTTCAGAGGGTACTTTTGATCAATTTCACGATAAATACATTGATAAGTTGTAGAAGATATACATTTTTTAGTTCAATTTGACGTTTGAAAAATCATAATAATTCTATATATAACAATTATTCTATTTTGAATATTTTGTGGGCCCTTAGCTCAGTTGGTAGAGCAATTCCCTTTTAAGGAATGGGTCGATGGTTCGAGTCCATCAGGGCTCACCACTATTTGTTCGTTTGATTAACTTTTAATCGGAGGATAATCTAAAATAATATTGTTAGTCCATTCATTAATTTTTTTAATACGATTATCAGCAGATGGATGAGTGCTCATAAATTCTGCTGGCTCTTTACCTTTGTTAAACTCTTTCATTCTTTTCCAAATTTTAACAGTTTCTCTAATATCGTAACCAGATAAAGATGAAAAAATCATTCCTAAATAATCAGCTTCACTTTCTTGTTTTCTACTGAATGGATTCATTATACCAAGTTGAGATAATAAACCGACTGTATTCATTCCAGTAGTTCGATTTACAGTAGATAATTTACCTCCACTAGCTATATCTATTATTTGTGTACTAATATTTAATAATGTACCTCTACTAGCTCTTTCAACAGAATGCTTAGCTACGGCATGAGCAATTTCATGACCCATAATAGCAGCAAGTCCATTAGTATTTTTTGTTACATCTAAAATTCCAGTGTAAACGGCAATTTTTCCACCTGGCATACACCATGCATTTCTAACTTTTTTATTATCAATTAATATGTATTCCCAATCAAAATTTACAGTTGGGTCATTTAATTTTTCTTTATAAAAATATTCACTAATAGAATCTTCCATCCTACTACCAATATTTTTGATTTCATTTAATGTTTTTATATCTTTACTTAGTTTTTCTTTTTCTTTAACTTTTTCATAGATTGCAGCCGCTTGCGCATTTAATTTAGCCTCAGGTATTATTTTTAATTGACGTCTTTCTGTTATTGGTGCGGTTGAACAAGCATTTAAAACAAACCCACAACATCCACAACCTACATATGATAAGAATTTTCTTCTATCCATTTTTAATAAGATTGATATTATAATAAAATAACATGAATCTAAATAATAAAATTTTAGTTTTTTTTTTTATAATAGCTATATCTTTTGTTATATACTCAAGTTTTAATTAAATGAATAAAAAGTCTAAAAGAAAATCATTAGGATTAATTTTAAGAAATTATTTTATTGCTGGTGTAGTTGTCTTAATTCCTATTGGTTTTACTCTCTATTTAAGTAAATTTTTGATTAGCCTCTCATCAAAAGTAATTCCCCAAAATATAAATCCAAATAATTATTTACCTTACTCTATTCCAGGAATAGAGATTATAATTTCTATTTTATTTATTACATTTGTTGGCGGTCTCTCTTTATCTTTTTTTGGTAAAAAGATATTAAAACTCATTGATGATTTGTTCAAAAGAATTCCATTGTTAAGAACAATTTACACAGCCATTTCTCAAATGACTGAAACCTTTTCTAATAAAGATAGTGATAAAAAAAGTGTTGTATTAATTGAATATCCTAGAAAAGGCGTTTGGGCTGTAGGATTTGCTACAAAAGAAAATACTGGTGAAATGGCTGTTAAAACCAAACAAAAACTTATTAACGTATTTGTTCCAACCACCCCAAATCCTACAAGTGGTTTTTTGTTAATGTTTCCAATAGATGAGGTTATATATTTAAATATGACTTTTGAAGAAGCGTCAAAATTTATTGTTTCTGCTGGTACATCATCTGGAAAAAATTAAACAATATCATTTATAACATCTGCTTGATCGTATAATTTTATTAAAGTTTTATATTTATTTATATCAACCTCATTTTTTTCCATTTTTTTTATTTCTTTTTCAGCGAGCTCGAAGAGATCATTATTATGTATTGGATCTGCCAATCTAAACATTTTAATTCCACTTTGTTTAAATCCAAGAATGTCACCAAAACCTCTCAATTTCATATCTTCCTCTGAAATTACAAATCCATCTGTTGAATTTTTTAATATATTAAGTCGTTTTTTTGCATTTTCTGTTAAAGACGACTTAAACATTAATATACAAGTTGATTGTTTCTGACCTCTTCCAACTCTTCCTCGTAATTGATGAAGTTGAGAGAGCCCAAATTTATTTGCATTTTCTATTACTATTACATTCGCATTCGGAAAATCTATACCAACTTCTATTATAGTAGTTGATACCAATATCTTAATTTTCTGATTTAAAAATTTGTTTAATATTTTTTCTTTTTCTTCAATACCAGTTTTACCATGTAATAATGCAACCTGGTCAGGAAATTTTTTTTTTAAATAATTATATTTTTCTACAGCTGATGAATGATCTAGTTTTTTGGACTCTTCAATTAGTGGACATACCCAAAAAATTTGATTTTGATTATTTATTTCTTTTTTAATAAATCTTAATACATCGCTAATTTTATTTTCTAATTTACTATATGTTTTAACTTCTTTTCTTGATTTGGGCTTTTCTCTTATAATAGACAAATCCATATCTCCATAAATTGTCATTGTTAATGTTCTTGGTATCGGCGTTGCTGTCATTAATAAAACATCACAATTATCACCTCCTTTATCCGAAAGTTTTTTTCTTTGATTAACACCAAACTTATGTTGTTCATCAATAATTATTAAACCAAGATTATTAAAAATAACTTTTTTTTGAAATATTGCATGGGTGCCAAATACTATATCTGCTTCATTATTAGATAATTTTTTTAGAATTCTTTTTTTTTCTTTATACTCAGATTTACTAGAAAGAATCTCTATTCTTATCTTTTTATCAAAAATATTTTTAGCAAGTTGAAAATGTTGTCTAGCAAGTATTTCAGTTGGTGCCATTACTGCAACTTGAAATCCTGATTTAATAACATTGTAAGCTGCAGTTAATGCTACTATTGTCTTACCACTTCCAACATCACCTTGAAGCAATCTAAACATTTTTTGATTAGATTTGAGGTCTTGATTTATTTCGATAAGAGATGTTTTTTGATCATTAGTTAAATCAAAATCTAATTTAGAAAATAAAGAATTTTGGTCAATATGATTAAAAACCTTTTTTTGTTTTTTTATTTTCTTTATCTTCTTTCTAATTTCTGAATGCACCATAAAGGATGCTAAAATTTCATCATATGCTAATCTTTGATAAAAATTAGATTGATATTTTCCAATATTTTCTGGTTTATGAAGTTCAATAATAGAATTGTTCCAAGAGATATTATCAAATTTTTTAAGAATATTTTCCTCATGCCATTCCTCTAATTTTGGAATATTAGATAATATTTGATTTATAATTCTGTTATATACTTTTTCTGAAATCCCATCTGTTAAAGAGTATTTTTTGTGTTTATCTTTTATTAGCGACGCATTTTCTGAAATATATTTTGGGTTTATAATTTGGTATTTGTTTTGAAATCGTCCAACTTTTCCACTTACAGTTACTTCTTTATTTAAAGGTAAAATTTTTTTTATATATCCTTCATAACTATTGAAAAAAACACAATCCATTTCACCTGTTTCATCTTTACAATATATTCTATTAGGTAGATTTCTTATTCTTGGAAAATTATATTTATATGGGACTAAAGTTATTGTTTGAATATCACCGATTTTAAGATCACAAATTTTAGTAGATTTAGTTCTATCTGTATAAGATTTAGGTAATCGCCATAGTAGATCAAATATATTACTAATTTTTTTCTTTTTAAGTATGCTGTAAGTTTTTGACCCGACACCTTTAAGGTTTTTAAGATCTGATAATAAATATTTATATGTATTAATACTCATTTCATATTATTATAAATAATTAATGAATAACGAAATAACTAATTTAAAAAAAAGATTAATTTATAGATCTCAGTATCGAGGTACTAAAGAAATGGATAAATTAATAGGAAGTTTTGTTCAATCTAATATTGATGAATTTAACGAAATTCAGCTAAATGAATTAGAAAAAT
Organism: uncultured Pelagibacteraceae bacterium; assembly: GCA_902596045.1. Taxonomy (GTDB): domain Bacteria; phylum Pseudomonadota; class Alphaproteobacteria; order Pelagibacterales; family Pelagibacteraceae; genus Pelagibacter. The sequence continues at coordinate 13,203 of CACJSJ010000011.1, read as the reverse complement.
TTTTAGATGTTGATGACGATACATTGTATAAATTTTATAATGGTCTTCCTTTTAAAACAGATATTATAAAATCTGAAATTTTTAAGTTATTTAAAGATTACGAGTATAAAAAATAATGGCGGAGAGACTGGGATTCGAACCCAGGAAAGAGTTGCCCCTTTGCCGGTTTTCAAGACCGGTGCTTTCAACCGCTCAGCCATCTCTCCGTAGCAAGGTTTTATAAGTAAAATATTTAAATTCAACAAAAAACAAAGTCTATTTAATGAAATTTGATAATTAAGTCTAATTTTATTGATAGAGAGAAGTTACAGTCCATACCCAAGGTGTTTACTTTTTTTAAACTTTCTAAAACTCCCTTCATCTTTTATTTTTGTAATTTTAGGCAAAGGTAATTTTAATGCATAAGGTCTACTAACATTAATATTTTTATTTAAATTTTTATCATTTATATAATCTACACCTTTAAAATCTTTAAAGCCTAATTTCCAAACTTTAAATCTTCTTTCACGCATTGGCATATCTTCATTCCAAACTTCAATAAACCATTTTTTCATAATCTTGTTAAACATTGGTTGTAAAAAACTTAAAAAATTAGGAACTTCTAAAAAATCAGATCTTATCACTTTACATTTTTGACCAACTTCCTCAAACTGAAAAATTTGTTTTAAACGAATAAGATCAAATATTGCACTATGCCAACTTATCATTCTATTTTCATTTTCAAGTACAGCTAGTGATTTTTCATTTAAATAAAATGGAATGAAGGGCATTTTTGCTTCTCTCTCAGAATAGCAAACTTTTTCATCTTCATATAAAATTTTAACTTTCCTATAATGAAGAAAGTGAGTCCCAACAACATGTTCATGATCCCAATAATTCCATAAAAGTAAATTTTTAGGATATTCAGCAAAAGCTTCTGAAACTGATGTTAAATATATTTTTTTCATTTTTAGTTTAAATATACCAGTATGTCATCTCCTTCAACCAAAACATCATATTCTCTCAATTCTAAATTTTTGTGTTGTACACATTTTCCATCTTCAACTTTGAACTCTAAATTATGCCAAAGACAAGTAAAAACATTATCCCCTGATTTATTTTTTTTAATTTCATGATAGCCAATAGGCCCACCAAAGTGGGGGCATATATTAGAAAATGCTCTTATTTTATTATTATGAAAAAAAACCAAAACATCATGATCATCAATCCATTTTGAAAATTGATTATTTTTTTTTAAATCTTCTATTGTTCCTACTTTAATTTTTTTCATAAACTTTTTTGATGATTAAATCGATTTATATGAATCTTTCATATACTTATATTCATCAATTTATTTTTATAATTAAAATGATTTAATTCAACTATAAAATAGTCTATTTATCCTATGTTATTTTATGAATAAAAATTTTATTTACTTATCTATATTTAATTGTATTTATTTTTAGATGCAAAGTCATAAACAAATTCCAATCATAGTATTATCTGGCGGAAAAGGAGAGAGGTTCATAGGAAAATCAAATTCTCCAAAACAACTATCAAAAGTTTCAAAACATCCCATTATTGTCGAAGTTATGCTGTATTATTTTAAAAATGGTTTTAATTTTTTTATATTACCTCTCGGTTATAAAAAAAAATTTTTTATAAATTTTTTTAATAACAAAAAAAATATCAAAAGATATAATCTAAATATCATAAAGAGTGCAAATTATGATTTATCAAAAGAAAAGTTAAATATCATATTGTTTGATGCAGGTGTAAGTACAAATAAATTAAACAGAATTATTAAATCATTAAAATTCCTAAATAAAAGTAAATTATTTGGAGTTTGTTATGGAGATATTTTTGCAAATATTAATTTTAAAAAACAACTGACCTTATTCAAAAAAAAGAATATATTAGCTGTATTAACATCCTTTAATGAAAGATCACCTTATGGACATTTAAAAATTGATAAAAAAAATAGAATAACAAGTTTTATTGAAAAACCAATTATGAATAATCCAATCAATATCGGTTTTTATTTTTTTAAAAAAAATTTATTTTCTAGTTCTACTTTTAATAAAAAAGATGATTTAGAAACTCAGTTTCTTCCAAAATTATCTAAAAAGTTACAATTAGCATCTTATATGCATAAAGAATTTCACTTTACTGTTAATACACAAAAAGATTTACTTGATATAAAAAAGTTATTCAAAAAAAATAAAAATTTTTTTAAAAATCTATGAAAACAAAAAATATACTTATTACCGGTGGTTTTGGATTATTAGGAAGTAATCTTTATAATTTCTTAAACAAAAAAAAATATAACGTTTTCATACTTGATAAAAAAAGAAATTTTCTAAAAAAAAATTATTTAAACATTAAAAAGGACAGAGTTTTTTTGGGCGATTATCTAAATAAAGATTTAATCAAAAAAATTATATTAAACAAAAAAATAGATATTATTTTTCATACCGGAGCTGTAACGCAAGTTTTAGAGGCTCTAAAAAATCCTGGTTACACATATGACAATAATATTAATGGAACTCTAAATTTCCTTAATATTATAAATAATATCAATAAAAAAATTATATTTATATATAGTTCTTCTGATAAAGCATATGGGGAAGTAGGTAAGAAAAGTTATACAGAAGATACTTGTCTCAACTCAATATTTCCTTATGACGTATCTAAATCATGTGCAGATTTGATTTGTCAATCTTATGCCAAAACATATAATTTAAAAATTGGAATATTACGTTGTGCCAATTTATATGGACCCGGTGACTTAAATAGGAATAGATTAATTAATGGTTTTATAATTTCTGTTATCAAAAAAAAAATCTTTAAAATAAGATCTAGTGGTAAACTTGTTAGAGATTATCTGTACATAGATGATGCAGTAAATGCTTATTATCTTACAATGAAATCTTTGACTAAAGGCAAACAAAACCTCAGAATATATAATGTAGGCTCTAAATATAATATGAATGTTTTTAAAATGATAAATAAAATTTCAAAAATAATAAATAAGAATGACATTAAAATAAAAATACTTAATTCATCTAAAAAAGAAATATTAAGTCAAAAACTTAATTATAATAAAATTTGTAAAGAACTTAAATGGAAACAAAAAACTAATTTAGAAAATGGTTTGAGAAAAACTTTAAGCTGGTACAAATCTAACATTAACTTTTTTAAAGATTATTAATTATCATTATTTTAGTTTTATATTTATATATAAATATTTAAGTTCACTTATTAAAACTATGAAAAATCAATTTAATAAAGGCCTTTTATTAACATCTCTAGGATCTTTTTGGTGGGGTTTTATAGGTGTTATATATTTTCATTATGTATCCTTCATAGGTCATATTGAATTAGTTGTTCATAGATGTTTATGGACTGCCGTAATGTTGCTTTTGACTACTACATTTTTTTCAAAATGGAGTCTTTTTAAAAAAATTATTAAAAATAAAAATTATTTATTTGGGTTATTTATTTCTGGTTTTTTAATTTTTATTAATTGGGCTGTTTGGATATATGCAGTGGCAACAGAAAGAATTATAGATGCTAGTTTTGGTTATTTTATTATGCCGATTATAAGTGTTTTATTAGGATATATCTTTTTTAAAGAAAAATTAAATAAAAAAAGAATTTTTTCAATTATCTTGGTTTCAATATCAATTTTAATCTTAATTTTTTTTAATTTAAAAAGTTTACCATGGGTTGGATTGATTGTAGCATTTAGTTGGGCTTTTTATAATCTTATTAGAAAAAAAATAGATGTAGATACTGATATAGGTTTATTAATTGAAAGTTTATATATTCTACCCTTTGCTTTAGCAGCTTTTTACCTCATAACAAAAGCAGGAGTAAACGATTTCGGCTTTTCAAATCCAGGTTTAAGCTTATTTCTAATTTTAGCTGGACCCATGACAGTGATTCCTTTATTCCTATATGTCAGGGGTGTTGAACTCATAGGACTAGGACCAACAGGTATGATTTTTTATATAACACCAACTTTACAGTTCATTTTAGGTTATTTTTATTACAATGAGGACTTTTCAATTATAAAATTTGTAAGTTTTATTATTATTTGGATTGCTGTAATTATATATCTAAAGGATCTTTATGAAACTAATTAAAATTTTTTTTCTAATTTTATTTTTTATATCCACAAATAGCTTTGCAAATAATATTGAGGACTTTAATAATTGGAAAGTAAAATTTAAAGAAAGAGCCTTATCTAATAATATTTCAGAAGCCACTTTTAATATTGCTATGGCTAATGTAAAATTTTTACCAAAAGTATTAGAATATGATCGTTTTCAACCTGAATTTTATGAAGACACAAAAACCTATATTAAAAAACGAACATCTAAAACAAAACTAAATAGTGGTATTAATTTTTATAAAAACAATCGAGTATTAATAGACAAAGTAGAGTCTGAATTTAACATTGAAAAAGAATTACTTTTATCTTTGATGGGTATTGAAACTAATTTTGGCACCTATGTTGGTAAAATGGATATATTATCTTCTTTAGCCACATTAAGTTTTGATAAAAGAAGATCAGAATTTTTTACAAATGAACTAATTATTTTATTAAGGCTAATTGAAACTAATCAAATTAGTTATAAAACGTTGTATGGTTCATGGGCAGGTGCATTTGGTTTTTTTCAATTTATGCCAAGTACAATTAAAAATTACGCTCTTGATCATAATAACGATATGTATATTGACTTAAAAAATAGTGAAGATGCATACCCATCTGCTGCTAATTACCTAAAAAAAATTGGATGGAAAAAAGATAAACCCTGTTTTTATAAAATTGAATTAAACAACAATATCCCAAAAAAATATTTAAATGTTTCTGCGAAAAAGATTCATAGTAAAAAAAAAATAAATTATTTTAAAAAATATATTAAAGATAACACTGAATTAGAAAAATTAGATAAGAATTTAGAAATTGCTATAATAACTCCTGATAAAGATATTATTCCTAATGCAGAAACATTAAATCCTGCATATATTGTATTTGATAATTATGAAATTATTTTAAAATGGAATAGATCTCTTAGGTTTGCTTTAGCTGTATGCACATTAAAAAATAAATTAAAAAATGAAATTTAAAATTTTAATTATTCCGATAATTTTTTTTTTATTAACTAGTTGTGAGCAATATACTTTAAATAAATCTTCTGAAGTAAATTTTAAACCTGAAAAAAAATATAAAAACACCGGATTTTCATTAATTTATAGTGATGACTTAAATTTAAAAAAACTAGAAAATAGATCCTTGTTTATTTTTCATAAAAGTCTCAAGAGTAAATCTTTTGTAAAAATTTCAAATCCATTAAATGGAAAATCTTTAATAGCTGAAGTAAAATCTAATAGAGTAAAATTTTCAAATTTTTATAATTCAATTATAACTAACAGAATAGCTGAAACTTTAGAGCTCGATCCCAAAGAACCCTATATTGAGTTAACCTTGATCTCTAAAAATTCAACATTCGTTGCTAAAAAAGCAAAGATCTTTGAGGAAGAAAAGGAAGTAGCAGAAAAAGCGCCGATTGATGGAATTAAAATTAGTAATTTAAACAATACTTCGAATAATCAAGCTAAAAAAATTTCAAAAAATGAATTTTTATATTCTATAAAAGTTGCGGATTTTTACTACAAAAAAACAGCAAATTTAATGATTGATAGAATAAGGGAAGAGACATCAATTAAAAAAATTAATTTGATTAAACTTTCAAAAACAAATTACAGGGTATTATTAGGTCCTTTTAATGATATAAACTCTTTAAAAGAATCTTTTGAAAAAATGAATTCACTTAATTTTGAAAATTTAGAAATACTTAAAGATGTTTAGAATTATATTTTTTTATATATTATTTACTTTAGGCTTTATATCTAACTCATATTCAAATATTGAAATTAAAGCAAGAACTGCAATATTGCAGGATTTTTTATCAGGTGAAATTTTATTCGAAAAAGAACCTGATCGATCTATTTACCCTGCTTCTATGACTAAAATCATGACATCAATAATAGCCTTTGATCTTATAAAATTGGGAGACTTAAGCCTAGAGGATAAATTTATTGTTTCAGAAAAAGCTTGGCGATTATCTACAGCTGGTTTTTCATCAATGTTCATCATGGTTGGTGATGAAGTATCTGTAGAAAATTTACTTCATGGTATAATAACGGCATCAGGTAATGATGCATGTATTGCGCTAGCTGAAGGAATTGCTGGTACTGAAGAGGAATTTGCAATCTTAATGACAGCTAAAGCAAAAGAATTAGGTATGGAGAATACAAATTTTTCTAATTCATCTGGTATTAATGACCCAGATAATTATTCAACTGTTAGAGATATTTTAACGATGTCAAATTACTTAATTAAAGAACATCCAGAATATTATAAATGGTTTGCAAACAAAGAGTTTACATGGGATAGAACAGGGGGTGACCCAATCACTCAAGGCAATAGAAATCCTCTTCTTTATAAGAATATTGGTGCAGATGGAATTAAAACAGGTTATTTGGCAGTTGAAAAATATTCCCTTGCTGCATCTTTAGAAAGAAAGGGAAGAAGATTAATTGCTGTTGGTAGTGGTTTTGAAACTAAAAATTCTAGATCACGTGAAAGTTCTAAACTTTTAACTTATGGATTAACTAATTTTGATTTAGTTGAAATTAATAATTCTAATAAACCAATTGATAAAATTGATGTATGGCTTGGTAAACAAAAACAATTAGATGTTTACGTTAATGAAGATATTTATAAAACTATAAAAAAGGCTAAGAAGAAACTATTAAAAGTTGCATTAAAGTATGAAGGACCTGTTGAAGCTCCAATAAAAAAAGATGATATAATTGGAAAATTCAGAGTTGTATATGATGATGAATTAGTTGGTGAATACAATCTATTAGCGGCTACAAATATAGAAAAAGTTAATATTTTTACTAGATTAATTAAATCTTTGAATTATTTAATCTGGGGCGATGTCTAAAAAGCCTGTAATTGTTTTTGAAGGAATAGAGGGTAGTGGCAAAAGTCATCATATTTCAGTTATTTCAAAATATTTAAAAAAAAATAAAATTGCTTTTATTAAATTAAGGGAACCCGGCGGAAATATTAATTCAGAAAAAATTAGAAAACTTATTTTGGATAAAAAGTCAAATTTTAACAAAATTACAGATTTATTACTTTATTTAGCTGCTCGAAGTGAAAATATAGAATTAATAAAAAAATATTATAAAAAAAAGATAATTCTAATTGATAGGTTCACAGATTCCACAATAGCTTATCAACATTATGGTTTTGGTGTTGATCTCAAATTAATTAACTTTATCAATAACCATCTATTAAAAAAATTTAAAGTTGATTATACATTCTTAAATATTGTTAATTACAAAAATATGATTAAAAGACTCAAGTTAAGGAAATCACTCAATAGATATGACAAATTTAGTAGTAGATTTTATCAAAATGTTCAAAAGGGCTTTTTGAAAATAGCGAATAAAAATAAAAAAAAATATAAGATTATAAATTCCAATCTTGATATTAAGATTAACGAAAATCTAATTATACAATCAATTAAGAAATTAATATGAATATAATAGAACCAATAAATCAACAAAAACTTTTTGGTCTGGATAACCATTTTTTAGAATTAGTAAGGTTATATAAAAATAATATTTATCCAAATAAACTTTTATTAAGTGGACTAAAGGGTATTGGCAAATCTACTTTAGCATATCATTTTATTAATTACGTATTGTCTAAAAATGAAGATCAAAAATACGATCTTAGTAATTTTGAAATAAATAATAATAGCTCTACTTTTAAAACTATTCTTAATGGATCAAATTCTAATTTAATTATTATTGATATTAATTCTGATAAAAAGCTTATTGATATCAATCAAATAAGGGATTTAATTAGGAATTTAAACAAATCATCTTTTAATAATAAAACAAGATTTGTTTTAATTGATAATATTGAGTTTTTAAACACTAACTCTATTAATGCTTTGTTAAAAGTACTTGAGGAACCAAATTACAATGTTCATTTTATTTTAATAAATAATAATATACGAGTTCTCCCTACATTATTATCTAGATGTATTAATTATAAGATACATCTCACTAATAAAGAATGTTTACAGATTTCCAATCAACTTTTAAATGATAGTTTGGAAAATTTGATTAATAAGGACCTTATTAGTTATTATTTTACACCTGGTAATATTTATTATCTAGTAAAATTTGCTGAACAATATAATTATGATTTATCAAATCTTGATTTAAGAAGTTTTCTTAAAATTATAATTAAAGAAAATCATTACAAAAAAGATCTATTTATGAAAAATATGATATTCAATTTAGTGGAATTTTATTTTAGAAAGTCAAATTTATCTGTTTCTAAAAAAATTTATGAAAAATATAGTTATTTCCTAAAAAAAATATCTGACACAAAAAATTTTAATTTAGATGAAGAATCTTTATTTATGGAATTTGAAGAACAAATTTTAGATGGATAAAAATTTTTATATAACAACACCAATATATTATCCTTCAGCAAAACCACATATGGGTCATGCTTATTCAAGCATTATTGCTGACTTCTTTGCAAGATTCAAAAGAATAGATGGATTTAATGTAAGTTTTTTAACAGGTACTGATGAACATGGTCTTAAAATTCAAAGAGCAGCAGAAAATAAAGGTCTAGAGCCTTTAGCATTTTGTGATGAAATAAGTAAAACCTTTAGAAACCTTTCAAAAACTTTAAATTTAACTAATACAGATTTTATAAGAACTACTGAGGAACGTCACATAAAATCAGTTCAAAATTTATGGAATGAACTTGAAAAAAATGACGATATTTATCTTTCAAAATATTCTGGATGGTATTCTGTTTCTGATGAAGCTTTCTACACTGAAGAAGAAATTGAAGAAGTTGATGGAAAAAAAATTTCAATATCATCTAAATCACCAGTTGAATGGATGGATGAGGAATCTTATTTTTTTAGACTTTCTAAATGGGAAAAAAAATTATTAGATTATTATGAAAAAAATTCTGATTTTATATTACCTAAATCAAGAAGAAATGAGGTTATAAGTTTTGTTAAAGGTGGTCTTAAAGATCTATCAGTTAGTAGAAAAAGCTTTTCATGGGGAATACCAGTTCCCAATAATACTGAACATGTTATTTATGTATGGTTAGATGCATTGACCAATTATATAAGCGCATTAAATTATCCTGACACAAAAAATCAAAAATACAAAACCTTCTGGCCCGCAACTGTTCATTTAATTGGTAAAGATATCTTAAGATTCCATGCTGTTTATTGGCCAGCTTTTTTACTTGCAGCTAAGTTACCTTTACCCAAAAAAGTTTATGGCCATGGTTGGATATTATCTGGTGAAGAAAAAATGTCTAAATCTAAAGGAAATATTTTAGATCCAATTGAAATTATTGATCAATACGGTTTAGATCCATTAAGATATTATTTAATTAAAGAAGTCTCGTTTGGTAATGATGGCAATATTTCACAAGAAAAGTTAGAAGATTGTATTAACAGTGATTTAGCAAACAATTTTGGAAATCTTTGTCAAAGAGTGACAGCATTTGCTATCAAAAATTGTGAAGGCACAATCCCTAAAACAATTGAGTTTAATCAAAATGATTTAAAGATTTTAAATAAGTTTAAAACTAATTTAAATTTAATTAGAGATAAAATTGATAAACAAGATATTAATTTTTATATTGATTTTATCGTAAATTCATTATTTGATGCTAATAAATATTTTAATGATGAAGAGCCATGGAAAAAAAAAGACGATATTTTAAGGCTTAATACAATTGTTTACACTTCATTAGAAATAATAAGAAAAATATGCTATATGCTTTATCCAATAATTCCTGAGTCATCTTTAAAGGCATTAAAAATTTTTTCCATAGAAGAAAAAAAAATTGAATTATCTTCTATCGAAAACCACAATTATCTCAAAGGAGGTGAAAAAATCAAAAAAATTGATATTCTTTTCAAAAAAATAGAAAAAAATCATGATTGATTCTCACTGTCACTTAGATCACGAACCGCTTTTTAATGATTTAGAAAATATTTTAAAAAGATCAAAAGAAGCTGGGATAGAAAAATTATTAACTATTTGTACAACTTTTGAAAGTTTTGTTAAGATTAAGCAATTAGTTAAAAAAGATGATATAATTTTTGGAACCTATGGCATTCACCCTCATGAAGCAAAAAATGATAAGGTTACAAAAAAATTAATTATTGATGAAATTAATGCGAACGAAAAAATTATAGGAATTGGTGAAACTGGATTAGATTTTTACTACAATTTTAGTGATAAAAAAGATCAAATAAATAGTTTTAAGGAACACATTGAGGCATCTATTGAGTTAAAAATTCCTTTAATTATTCATTCAAGAAATGCTGAAGATGAAATGTTAGAGATTTTTAATGAATACAAAAAACATGATTTAAAAATATTAATGCATTGTTTCACGGGTTCAAAAAAATTTGCAGAAAATTTACTGGATTTAAATGCATATTTTTCTGCTAGTGGAATTATTACATTCAAAAATTCTACTGACTTACAAGAAACATTTAAATCTATTCCTTTAGAAAAAACTTTAATTGAAACTGATAGTCCATATTTAGCACCAGTTCCAAATAGAGGAAAAAAAAATGAACCATCTTTTGTTAAATTTACTGCTGAAAAACTTGCTGTAATTAAGGATATTCCAATTTCTGAATTGGTAAAAAGCACTACTTCTAATTTTAATAAACTTTTCAATTAATATTTAATGAAATTTATAATTTTAGGTTGTGGAAGTTCTATGGGAGTACCTAGGCCAGATGGATTTTTCGGAAATTGTAATCCAAATAATAAAAAAAATTATCGAACAAGATGTTCAGCTTTAATTAAAACAAAAGATGAAAATGTATTAATTGATACATCTCCAGATATTAGACAACAACTAATTAATAACAAAATTAAAAAAATAGATAAAGTTTTTTACTCTCATATGCATGCCGATCAAACACACGGCATTAATGATTTAAGAGTTTTTTACATTCTTAATAGAAAACCTATTCCAGTATATGCAGATAAACCAACTAAAAAGTATTTATTAAATAATTTTAAATATTGTTTTACTAATTATTCAAAAGAATATCCTGCTACTTTAAAATTAATGTCTGTAAATGATAATTTAACTTTAAAAGATGGACGTAAGAAAATTTCAATTAAACCTATAAAAGTTAAACACGGTAAAGTTAATAGTATTTGTTATATAATAGATAAAAAACTTGCATATATAAGTGATGTTAACCAAATATTTGAAAAAGATTTTAAACATCTAAAAAATCTTAATTATTTAGTTTTAGATTGCTTATGGATTAATCATCATCCATCACATTTAAATCTTGAAGAAAGTTTAGATTTAATTTTTAAACTAAATCCCAAAAAAGCAATTTTAACTAATCTTTCACCTGTTTTAGATTACGATTATTTAAAAAAGGTTTTACCTAAGAAAGTTATTCCAGCTTTTGATGGTTTAACTATAAATTTATAAAATTTCTTCTATCTTATTTATTAACTTTTTTGACATAGGTTCTGTAAATGATGAAAAAGTATCTTCTACTTTACCAGATTTATTAATTAATATTTTGTAAAAATTCCACTTGGGAACAGCTGATTTGCCATGATTTTCTTTTGCCCATTTGAAAATTTCATGAGCATTTTTACCTTTAACCTCTGTTATAGTTGTCAATGGAAAGTTAATATTAAAATTTACTTCACAAAATTCTTTTATATCTGCATTATTACTTTTTTCTTGATTAAATGAATTAGATGGAACACCAAGAACTATCAAACCTTTTTCTTTATATAAATCCCACAACTCCTGTAATTCATCATATTGTTTTGTGAAACCACAATAACTAGCTGTATTCACAACTAAGATAACTTTATTTTTGTAATCTTTAAAATCTATTTTCTCACCAGTTATACTTTCTATACTGAAATCATAAATTTTTTTTTCATAGTTTGCAGTTGCTGAAGTTTTAAAAAAAAACATAATTATAGATAATAGAAATATTACTTTTCTCATTTCTTGGGTTTATTTGGAGTAAGTAATATCAAAAAATAACCAAATAAAGTGGATAATAAGGACCCGGTTAGTACTCCAATTTTCACACCATCCATATATTGGATGTTTTCAGCAAAAGCTAAATTTCCAACAAACAAACTCATTGTGAAACCAATCCCAGTGAGAACTCCCACACCATAAAAATTGTACCAACTTGTGTCGTTTGGCATTTGAGCTACTTTTAATTTTATCGATACATAAGAAAACACAAAGACCCCCAGTTGTTTACCTAAGAATAGTCCTAACACGATACCAAGGGGAACCTTATCTAATAACGAAGCAAAAGATAACCCATCTAAAGATACCCCAGCATTTGCAAATGCAAATAGAGGCATTATTCCAAAAGCAACATAAGGACTAATTCCATGTTCTATTTTTATTAATAAAGAAAAATCTTTTTCTTTTTTTCTATGAGGAATTGTCATAGCTAACAAAACACCTGCAATAGTAGCATGGATACCTGAGTTATGAGTAAAGTCCCAAAGAAAAAGTCCAACAACCAGATAAGGTAAAAACTTTTTAATATTAAATTTGTTAATTAATAACAAAATAATAAAAGCCAATAGCATTAAGGTTAAATACTTAATGCTCAAATCTCCAGAGTAGAATAGGGCAATAATTACTATTGCTCCTAAATCATCAATTATAGCTAATGCAGTTAAAAACACTTTTAATGATAAAGGAACTCTTTTACCCAGCAAAGATAAGACTCCTAAGGAAAAAGCAATATCTGTGGCTGATGGAATTGCCCATCCATTTAAAGTTTCACTATCACCTAAATTTATGAAAACATAAAATAATGCTGGAACTAACATTCCTCCAACAGCAGCTATTATTGGTAGTAAAGCTTGTTTAATATTAGATAGCTCACCTTGTAAAAATTCTCTTTTAATTTCTAAAGTAACAAAAAAAAAGAATATGGCCATTAATGCATCATTAATCCAATGTAAAACTGATAATTTTAATCCAAAATTATTTATTCCGATAAATAAGTATTTATCTAATGTAGCAAAATATAAGCCTGATAAGTC
>CACJSJ010000010.1 GCA_902596045.1 uncultured Pelagibacteraceae bacterium | reverse complement strand
CTTTTCAAAAATATTGGACATCCTTTACCTGCTTGAACTGCTCTTGCATACCAACTTGCGCACAAACACCATCCGTCTCCATCTTTTAAACCTGGAAATCCAAATTCAGGATGTGGGGTTATTAAATCGTTACCTTCTTTTTTCATCCACTCTAAGCATTCAGTAGTAACCTTAGCACAAACTGTATGAAGCCCATGATCATTTTCATCTGTGTTACAACAACCATCACGAAACCATCCTGTTACAGGATCGTTAGAACATTCCTCCAAATCTTCACCAAGAACATTTTTTTGTTTATCTGACATTTAAATTTTGGTTGGATTTGGCTGTCCCTTATAGACTTTTTCTGGGTCAAATTTTTTTTCTTTTTCAGTAAATTGCATTTTAACTTCTCTACCATTATTAATTGGGCCTAAGGGAATTGATCTATAAAAACATGATCGATATCCTACATGACAGCTAGCTCCATCTCCAATATCAACAGTTAACCAAATAGAATCTTGGTCATCATCAATTCTGATTTCAGTAACTTTTTGAGTAAAGCCACTAGTTTTACCTTTATGCCAAATAGCTTCTCTTGATCTACTAAAATAATAAGCTTCTTTAGTTTCAATCGTTTTTTTTAACGCTTCGACATTCATATATCCATGCATTAAAACTTCTTTAGTTTTTGAGCACATAGTAATGACTGGAATAAGCCCATCATTATCAAATTTTGGAGAAAGAAGATTCCCTTCTTCAATTTCAACCACATTCTCTCTTTTTTTGAACATAATAAGTGATTATGTAGCACATATAGGCATATTTTAAATATTTTAAAAATATAGATTTATAGGTATAAAACTCAACATGAAATTAGTTAAAGATACAGATAACAACGAAATCTCAAATAAGGTTTCTGATAAGGAAGCTGAAGAAGCTTTTAAAACAATATTGTCCTGGATGGGTGAGGACCCAAATAGAGAAGGTTTATTAGAAACTCCTAAAAGAGTCGTAAAAGCATTCAAGGAATATTTTAAAGGATATAAAGAAGATCCAAATAAAGTCTTAGAAAAAACCTTTGGTGATGTTGAGGGCTATGATGACATGGTCATCCAAAAAAACATTTCAATCCAAAGTCATTGTGAGCATCATATGGCTCCAATAATTGGAAAAGCACATGTAGCATATATTCCAAAAGAAAGGGTTGTAGGATTAAGTAAACTAGCAAGAGTTGTAGAAGTTTTTTCAAAAAGATTACAAACACAGGAAAGATTAACTATGCAAATTGCCAAGACAATAATGGAGTCTTTAGATGCAAAAGGTGTAGCGGTAACTATAGACTCAACTCATCAATGTATGACGATGCGAGGCATAAAAAAGGAACAAGCAACAACAGTAACAAATTATTATTTAGGTCAATTTAAAGATGATCTTAGTTATCAAAATAGATACTTAAGATTTATTAGTATTTCAAAAGATTAAAGTGTCAGATCAATTCAAAGCATTAATTCTTGATCAAAAAGGAGAAGAGTTTACTCGAGAAGTCAAATCAGTAGATAAAAGTTTTTTAAAACACGGAGATGTAACAATTAAAGTAGATTATTCTGATCTAAACTTTAAAGATGGAATGATCTTAAAAAATGGAGGAAGACTAGTTAAAGAGTTTCCTCATATACCAGGTATTGATTTTTCAGGAACTGTTATTGAAAGTGAAAATTCAAATTTTAAGGAAGGTGATGAGGTTATTTTAACTGGTTTTAGAGTAGGAGAAATCTTTTATGGCGGGTACTCGCAAGTTGCAAAAGTTAATGGAGATTTTTTAGTTAAAAAACCAAAAAATTTAACGAACAAACAAGCAATGATACTTGGAACTGCTGGCTTTACTTCACTAATGAGTGCATTTGCAATTAAAGCAAGAGAAGAAATATTACTTGGTGAAAAAGTGAACAATGTTTTAGTCACTGGAGCAACAGGTGGTGTTGGGAGTGTTGCTGTTATTGCATTAAATAAAATGGGATATAATGTAACCGCAGTCACAGGAAAAGACTCAAAAGTTGATTATTTAAAATCAATAGGTGCTAAAACTGTTGTAAATAGAGCTGAATTTGACAAAGACCCAAGACTAATTGATAAAGGATTATGGGACGGTGTAGTGGACACAGTAGGTGGAAAAATTTTAGCAAACGCAATAGTTCAAACTAACTCAAATGGAATAATTGCAGTGTGTGGAAATGCAAATACAAATGAACTAAATACAAGTGTAATTCCATTTATGCTTAGAGGAATAAAACTTTGGGGAATGGACTCTGCAAATTGCAGTATTAAAAGAAGAGAATTTATTTGGAGTGAAGCTGCAAATCTAATTGATTTTAGTTTATTAGAAAAATCTATTCAAACAGTTAGCTTAGAAGAGTTAATTGAAACTTATCCAAAAATATTAAAAGGTGAAATTTCAGGAAGAGTTTTAGTTGATTTAAATAAATAATGGATTGGGATAAGTTAAAAATATTTCATGCTGTCGCTGAGGCTGGCAGTTTTACTAATGCCACAATTAATTTGAATCTTAGTCAATCAGCAATTAGTAGACAAATTCAGTCTTTGGAACAAGATTTAAAAGTTCAATTATTTGAAAGACATGCTAGAGGGTTAACACTTACTGAAAATGGCGAATATGTATTTAAAACAGCGCATGAAGTTATCGGTAAGTTAAAAGAGGTAGAAACTTCTTTAGGAGATCAAAAAAATAAACCAACAGGCAAACTAACAATCACTACTGTGAGAAGCTTTGGGACTCACTGGTTAACACCAAGAATTCAAGAATTTATGAGCTTAAATCCAGAAATAGAAATTGAGCTTGTTTTTGATGATAAAGAGTTAGATTTGAGTACTAGACAAGCTGATATTGGTATTTTCATGAGAAGACCTAAGCAACTTAATTATATTCAAAAAAAGCTAGTTGATATTAAGTATTATATATATGGTTCAAATAAATATTTAGAAAAACACGGAATGCCTAAAACTGTTGGTGATTTAAATAAACATAAATTTATATCATTTGGAAAAGGTGCTCCTTCACCAGTTTATAATCCTGATTGGGCGTTAAAACTTGGAATGCATGATGGAAAAAAAAGAAAAACAATAATGAAAGTTAACAGTGTTATGGGTTTACTCTTAGCAGTTGAGTCAGGGGTTGGATTAGCCGCTTTACCAGAGTATTTAGTTACAAATTCAAACAATATTATAAAAGTTCTCCCTAAATCAGAGGGACCTATTACAGAGGCTCATTTCGTTTATCCTCAATCACTAAAAAATACCGCAAGAGTTCAGGCTTTTAGAAACTTCTTGTTTAGCAAGATAGGTGACTGGAAATAGTCTAATAGATAGATATAAATTTAGAAATTTTAAAAAAAACTCTTTACAACTGCGACACTATATGCGATTGATTATCATTCGCATTGAGAATAATTCTCATTCGCAAAATAACTTAAATATTAAGGAATATATGAAAAAAATATCAATATTTGCATTAATAATGACTTTATGTGTGTCTGCTATCGCAGTTGCAAATGAAGTGAATATTTTTAATGCAAGACACTATAAAGCAGATTCTGAGCTTTATTCGAAGTTTACAAGTATGACTGGAATTAAAGTTAACCTGATAAATGGAAAATCTGGTGCTTTAGAAAAAAGAATAATTGAAGAGGGTGCAGATTCTTCTGCAGATCTTTACATCACTGCTGACGCTGGAAGATGCGGTGCTATGGATGCAAAAGGTCATCTTCAAAGTGGTTTATCATCTAAAGCTATAAAAGCTGCTGTTCCAAAAAGTTTTAGAACAAGTAAATGGGTTGGAATAGCAAAAAGAGCTAGAATAATTTATTATTCACCTGAAAGAGTAACTGGTGCTGAACTATCTGGAATGACTTATGAAGGTCTAGCTGATCCTAAATGGAAAGGAAGATTAGTGATAAGAAAATCTAGCAACATATATAATAAATCTCTTGTAGCTTCATTAATCGAAAATAATGGAAAAAAAGCTACAGCTGAATGGGCAAAAGGGGTTGTTGCAAATATGGCTAGAGATTCTAAAGGAAATGATAGAGCTCAAATTATGGCAGTAGCTGCTGGAGAAGCTGACATTGCTGTGGCAAACACTTATTATTTAGCTTTAATGTTATCTGGTAAAAAAGGTGCAGAACAACAAGAAGCTGCTAAAAAAGTTAAAGCTTTTTTTCCTAATCAGAACGATAGAGGAACGCATATGAATGTTAGCTGTGCTGCTTTAGTAAAAGGTGCACCTAACAAAGCTAATGCCGTTAAACTTGTAGAGTTTTTATTAACTCCACAATCTCAAGAGCACTTTACAAACAATACTTTTGAGTTTCCAATGATTGATGGTGTTTCACCAAGTCCATTAGTAGTGAATAACTTAGGATTAGATTTCAAACAAGATATGAATACTAAGTTAGCTTCTTATGGAAAAAATCAAGCTGCTGCATTAGAAGCAATGACAGCCGCAGGTTGGAAGTAGTAATAAGTGAAAAAGAATTTATTTACTCTTGATTTAAATAATTCTTCTGAGGTGAGCGGTTCATATAGTAGTCAGGAAACTTGTGAACCATGCTCTTCAGAGTGTAACAAAATTAAAAGTAGAATAAATAATAGGAAATTATCAGATATTAAAGACGAAGAGATTTTAAATATTCTTACTCCGTTTAATAATAATTGATATATTTTTCTTTGTTAATGTGCTCAAAGCTCTGTCTCCGCAGCTAGGATTCTTACCCTTTCCTAAATTAGCTTTGGGCACAAAAAGATTTTCATAGGGTATATCAACAAACTAAACTATATTATAATCCAAAATTATGTTTAAAAGCTTAAATATTTGGTTAATTTCATCTATATTGATATCCATAAGTGTTTTAATTCCAATATTTACAGTTTCTATAAGTTTTTTTGAAAACACATCAAATTATTATCAAATTCTGAAAGAAACTTTTCTTGCTGAATATATTTTAAATTCAATTATTTTGTTAGTTTCAGTTTTAATTTTAACTTTTTTTTTTGGTATTGGATGTGCTTATTTAGTTTCATTCTATAAATTTCCATTATGTGATTTTTTTAAATGGGCATTAATATTATCATTTGCAGTACCCCCTTATATTTATGCTTATTCACTAACTGCTTTTTTTGAAAACTATGGAACCGCTTTCACTATTTTAAAAAATTTGTTTGGCGAGGCAAATTATAATCAGAATATCCCAAAATTTGATGGTATTTTGGGAGCAATACTTTCGCTATCTTTTTCATTATTTGCATATGTATATATTCTCACTAGAGCATCTTTTTTATATCAATCTCAAAACCTAATTGATTTAGGAAGAAATCTTGGTTTTTCAAAATTTAAATCCATTTTTTCTTTAATTTTACCGTCTGCTCGACCTGCTATTGTAGCAGGATTGTCTCTTGTTGCGATGGAAACATTAGCTGAATTTGGTGCAGTTGACTTTTTTTCGATAAATACTCTTACAACAGGAATTTATAATTCTTGGATAACTTTTGATGATTTGGCTTTTTCAAATAGATTATCTTTTTTTTTACTCTTGTTTATATTTGCACTCTTTATCTTAGAGAACCTATCAAGAAAAAAAGCAAGATATCATTTAAATGTTAGAGGTGGTTTTAAACAAAAAGAAAAAATACAATTATCTGGAAGTAAATCCTTTTTAGCATTTATATTCTGCTTTACTATTTTTTCATTAAGTTTTTTATTTCCTTTAAGTCAAATGTTATATTGGACAATTAAATTTCCTGAAAATTTATTTGACTTAGATATTATTGTATTAACCTTAAATACAGTTTATTTAGTTTTATTATCTAGTTTAGTGTTGATATTGTTTTCTCTTATTTCTAATTATGGTAATAGAGTATCAAAAAATAAATTTTTGAATTTCTTATCCACTTTATCGATTTCAGGTTATGCAATCCCAGGTGTGATTTTAGCTGTTGCTTTTATAACTTTTGTAGCTTGGTTTGATGAAAATATTGTCAAAGCATTTGGCTTCTTATCAATTAAAAAATTATTTATTGGCTCTATACTCGGTTTAATTATAGTTTATTTTGTAAGATTTTACTCGTTAGCTTTTAATGGAATTAAATCTGGATATGAAAAAATAAATATGTCAGTCGATGAAAGTTCTTATTTACTTGGTTATTCTAAGAAAAAAACTTTTTTGAAAATTCACGTTCCTTTTTTAAGAAATTCACTTTTATTTGTTTGTATACTTATTTCTCTTGAAATTATAAGAGAATTACCAATCACTTTAATTCTAAGACCATTTAATTTTGAAACTTTTGCAACCACAGCTTATATTTCTGCTTCAGAAGACTTATTAGAAGCTGCAGCTGTTCCTTCATTATTTTTAATTTTAATTGCATCCATATTTATAATGATTACATCTAAATATATTTTAAGAGAAAAATGAGTAATAATTTTTTAGAAGTTAAAAATGTTGATTTCATAATTGGTGGAAAAACAAAGGTTAAAAATGTATCTTTTTCTATTGAAAATGAAGGTGACACTATTTGCCTTTTAGGCCCATCAGGTATTGGAAAAACAACAATACTAAGAACAATAGCTGGATTAGAAAAGATTCAAAAAGGCTTAATTAAACTCAATGGCAAAGTATTATCTTCAAAAGAGATAAATGTAGAACCAGAAGATAGAAAGATTTCCTTGGCATTTCAAGAAAATAGCTTGTTTCCACATTACACAGTAGAAAAAAATATATTATTAGGTGAAGAAAGAAATAAAAAACAAAAAAATAAAAAACTTAGTTTTAAAGAAATAATAAATTTATTAGATATATCCAATATATTAAAACAGTATCCTCATGAAATCAGCGCTGGGGAAGCTCAAAGGACTTCGCTTGCAAGGTCTTTATTAACTGGAGCAGATCTTTTATTACTAGATGAACCATTATCTAATGTTGATCAAAGTTTTAAGGAGGAAATACAAGTAAGATTAAAAAAAATTTTAAAAAAACTTAAGATAACGACTATTATAGTCACTCATGACTCATATGAAGCTTTTTATTTAGGTTCAAAATGTGGAATAATTTTAAATCAAAAACTAAAACAATTTGATGATCCCTATAAAGTTTACCATTTCCCAAATTCTATTGAGGTAGTAAATTTTTTAAATAGAGGCATATTGATCCCTGCTAAAGTTACAAGTCCAAAAAGTCTAGATAATGAAGATCTAGGAACAATAACTGGCAATTTTGTAAAACCATTTCCAATAGGATCTAATGTAAAACTTTTAATACAGCCAGAAGATTTACAACATGATGATAAAAGTAATTTACAGTTAGAAGTTGTTGATAGAAAATTTAGAGGAACAAGTTTTATATATACTTTAAAAACACCTAGTAATACCCTAATTCCTGTATTTGTTCATTCACATCATATTCATCAACACGAGGTGGATGAAAAATTTGGAATTAAAAGACCAATTCATATTGATCATATAGTTTGCTTTTAATAAAAGCTCACAGAGATGAATAATAAATCAAAAAATTTTTTTAAAGGCATAAAAGATACAAGTCCATTAATGATACCAGTAGTACCATTTGGGATTATTTTTGGAGTGTTAGCAATTGATTTAGGGTTAACGCCATTAACAACGATTGCAATGTCAGTTATTATTTTTGGTGGCGCATCTCAAATAATTTTTCTTCAATTATTTTCAGCTGGGGCCTCTTCTTTTGTGATTTTAAGTTCAGTTGGAGCTGTAAATTCAAGACATTTATTATATGGAACTGTTTTATCTGAACATCTCTCTGATTTAAACCTAACATGGAAAATAATTGTTTCATATTTTTTAGTTGATCAAGCTTTTGCAGTTTCAAATAATCATTTTAAAAAAAACAAAAAAGATAAAGATAAATATTTTCATTTAATAGGTGGAGGTTTGAATTGTTGGACGATTTGGCAAATTACAACAATAATTGGAATTTATCTTGGTTCAATAATTCCAGAAAAGCTAGGTTTAACTTTTGCAATTCCACTAACATTTTTAGCATTATTAGTTAATGATTTTAGAAAGTTTATTAATGTAATTGTAATTATCGTATCAGGTTCCGTTGCAACATTAGGATATCAAATAATCCCTTATAAAGCATATGTGATTGTTGCAGCTTTTGTAGGATTGTTTGTGGCGTTTATATTAACAAAATTTGTAAAAAAAAAATTATGAGTAATTTAGCATTAATAATTTATTGTGGATTGATTACCTTTTTAACAAGGTTTTCAATGATTGCTTTACTAAAAAAAGAAATGTTTAACGATAGAATTAGGGAAGTTTTATCTTATGTACCATCAGCAATTTTTCCCGCAATTATTTTTCCAGCTATATTTTTAAATAATTCTGGATTTATTCAATTAGATGATAATCCTAAAATTTTAGCATCAATTATTGCTATGATTATTGGAGTTTTTAGTAAAAATGTTTTAGCAACAATATTTTCTGGTTTATTTTCATATTGGACCATAATTTTTATTTTTTGAGTTATCTAGAAATTAAATAAATTGTTTTTTATATTTTAAGATATATAGTTTTTATAAATGCCAATAAAATCATCTCAAACTCTGGTTCAGGAAGCTTTAAAAGAAATTAAAACAATTAATACTGATGAAGCATATGAGTTATCACAAAATGACAAATGTAACTTAATTGATATAAGAGATGTTCGAGAATTAGAAAATGAAGGAAGAGTTGAAAATTCACATCATATACCTCGAGGCATGTTAGAATTTTGGTTAGATCCTGAAAGTGCTTACTTTAAAAAAGGAAAATTAGATCCTAATAAGGAAATGGTTTTATTTTGTGCTGGAGGATTAAGATCGGCTCTAGCAACTAAATCTCTTAAAGAAATGGGCTTTGAAAAAGTTTCACATATTGAAGGTGGATTTAGCGCATTAAGACAAAGTAAGTTTAAAATTTCTCAATAAAAAATAGTATTTATTAATTAGATATACTAGACTGAATTTCTCTACCCAAAATGGACAAGCATTTTCTTTGACTCGTCTTTCTTAATTTAGTTTAATTAATTTTTTAATAAACAAAAGGGGAAATAATGAAAATAATTAAAACTACACTTGTAGCTGGATTAATTTCAATTTTTGCAACTTTTTCATCATTTGCTGAAAAAGTAAAAATTGGAGATCCAGGTTGGACTGGTGCTACTGCAATAGCAAATTTACTTGCAGCAGTTGTTACAGATAAAATGGGTGGAGAAGCAGAGCTTGTTCCAGGAAACAATACAGCTATCTATGGTGCAATTGATAGAAGCAAAGGTGAAATAGAAGTTCATCCTGATATATGGTTGCCAAATCAACAAGCTTATACAAATGATTTAGTTCCAAAAGGAACTTTAAAATTAAGCAGCAAACCTTATGAAGGAAACCAAGGTTATTGTGTTTCACAACAGTTTGCAAAAAAGATGAATATTACTGCAATTGAAGATTTAGGAAGACCTGAAGTTGTTAAAGCTATGGATAGTGATGGCAATGGTAAAGGTGAATTTTGGATTGGAGCAGATGGTTGGGCATCAGCAAATGTTAACCAAGTTAAATTAAGAGACTATGGTTTATATGATGCTGGTATTGAACCAATAAGAGCTGCTGAAGCAGTAAAAAATGCTAGAGTTCTTGACTCAATTAAAAAAGGTGAAGGATATGCATTCTATTGTTACAAACCACATGCAATTTGGGGAATGGCAGATGTAGTTATGTTGGAAGAACCAAAATTCGATCCAGCTAAATACAAAATGGTTCAGCCAAAAGAAGATGCAGATTGGTATAATAAATCATACGTAGCTTCAAAAGATGCACTTAAACAAATCCAAATAGGTTGGGGTACGTCTTTAGAGAAAAAATCACCAGCAATTGTAGAATTCTTTAAGAATTTTCAATTAACAGCAGATGATGTTTCGTCAATGGCTTATGCAATTTCAGTTGAGAAAAAAGATCCAGCTGATGTAGCTAGAGCTTGGATGAAAGCAAATAAATCAACTGTTGATGGTTGGTTAGGACTATAATCTAAATTAAACTATTTATACTCGGCAATTAAATATTGCCGAGTATATTTTCCTAAAATATAAGAGAGACTAATGAATTCGTCTGGATCAGCTATTAAAATTGAAAATATTTGGAAAGTTTTTGGCAATAATTCCAGTGAAGCTTTAGATGCAATTCAAAATCAAAAAATTTCAAAAACAGAAGCTTTAGAAAAATATAATTCAGTAATAGGTGTCTCCGATGTTTCTTTTGACGTAAAACAGGGTGAAATATTTTGTGTCATGGGCCTATCGGGTAGTGGAAAATCAACATTAGTAAGACATATCAATAGACTTTTAGAACCTACTTCTGGAAAGATTTTAATTAATGATCAAGATGTGATGAAACTTGATAGGGAAAGTCTACAAGAATTAAGAAATAAGAAAATAGGCATGGTTTTTCAAAATTTTGCTTTAATGCCACATAGATCTGTAGTGGATAATATAGCAATGCCTCTAGAAATTAGAGGGATTAGCAAAAATGACAGATTAGATGTAGCAAATAAAATTTTAGACATTGTTGAATTACAAGGTTGGGGAAATAAATTTGCACATGAATTATCGGGTGGTATGCAACAAAGAGTTGGTCTTGCAAGAGCGTTAGCTGCTGATCCTGAATTTCTTTTAATGGATGAACCATTTAGTGCGTTAGACCCATTAATTAGAAGACAACTACAATCTGAATTTATTAAGCTTTCAAAACAGATGAAAAAAACAACTGTCTTTATTACACATGATTTAGATGAAGCAGTAAGAGTTGGACACAGAATTGCGATTATGAGAGATGGTAAAGTAATACAAATAGGAACACCTGAAGAAATAGTAGTTAGTCCTGCAGATGAATATGTGGCAGACTTTGTAAAAGGTATTTCACGATTAAAAGTTGTGCAAGCCAAATCAATAATGCAGTCGGTAGAAGCTTATGAAAAAAAATATGGTAAATTATGGGATGACCCTGAAAGTGTTCATGACAACGAACTATTGAGCCAATTAATTGAAAAATCTAAATCTAAAGAAAAACCATTAGTGGTAAAAAATTCTGATGAGAATGTTATTGGTGTAATCACACAGGCGGATCTTTTAAAAGCTGTAATTGAGGGTAGCGATGGAGAATAAAAATAACCCTTCTAGGTCAGAATTGATCACAGATTTTGTCAAAACAAACCCTAATTATTATATTGAGCAGTTTCAAAAAATAGGTAGCAAACCAACATTTTCTTACTCATTTAATCTTTATGCTGCAATTTTTGGACCTATATGGTTTGGGATAAGAAATATTTGGAACTGGGCATTAACATTTTTAATAATAGAAACTTTTGCAGTAGTTCAAATTATAAGAGGTTTATTTGGTAATATTACAGCTGAGGCAATTCAAAAAATTGAGCAAGTTCAATCAACTATAGCATTTAGAAATAAACAATTAGAGGCTGCTATAACCAATAATCCAGATAAAGTTGATGTTTATAAGCGTAATATCAAATCGTTAGAGGATGCAATGCAAGGCTATATTAATGAAGTTGATAGAATTGAAGCCTCAGCAATATGGATTACTATTTTTGGAATAATATTATTAATTTCAATAAAAATAATTCAAGGGATTATTGCAAATTCTAAATTGGAAAAAAGATATTCTGAGTGGTTATCCGATAAAACTATTAGCCCTGGTATGCATACAAAGAATTATATTCTTAGTACTATTTTTACATCAGTGATAATGTTTTTTTCAGTAGTTCACTATAGTTTTCCTGGGTTAATTACAATTATGAATGAATTTCCAACACATCCAGAAATTAGATTAACATCTATTAGTTGGGTTGAAAAAGTATTTAACTATGCTGTCATCAAAGGTGATGCTCTATTTACAGCAATTACAATTGGTATTCGTTCTGTTTTAGATTTTTTAGAATTGTTGTTTGTTAAAACCCCTTGGATAGTAATCATAACCACTATCGTTATTTTAACTGGTTTATCTGCAGGACCGCGTGCTGCAATTTATTCAGCTGGTTTTTTATGTTACATGGGTTTTTTAGGTTTTTGGGTAAAAGCGATGACTACTTTGGCCTTACTTGGAACAGCAGCAATTTTAAGTATTGTAATTGGAATACCTCTCGGGATTTTTTGTGCTAGACGTCAAAGATTTTATTCGATGATCAGACCAATAATGGATTTTATGCAAACAATGCCTGCTTTTGTATTTATGATACCAGTTATTGCTTTCTTTGGAACAGGAAAGGTTGCAGCAGTAATCATTACAATGATTTTTGGTGGTACTCCTGTTGTTAGATTAACTGTACTTGGATTAAGAGGTGTCCCTGAAACTATTAGAGAGGCTGCAATAGCATATGGAGCAAGCAAATGGTATTTGCTTAGAAAGGTAGATTTACCTTTAGCAACACCTTCAATTTTAGCAGGAGTAAACCAAACTGTAATGTTAAGTTTAGCAATGGTAGTTGTGGCATCATTAATAGGTGCAAAAGGTTTAGGACAAGATGTTTTGGAAGCCTTACAATACGCTAACGTAGGACAAGGTATTCTTGCTGGTGTTGCTATCTTATTTGTCGCATTAATTTTAGATAGGGTTGTTCAAGGGAAAAAAAGAGTTTAGAAATAACTATGAAAAAAATACTTACATTAATTTTTTGTATATTCGCATTTAGTACAAATGCAAAAGAAACAACTTTTAATAAAGAGTTATTTGATAAAGCCCAATTAGATGGCAAAGTTGTAATAGTTAGTTCTTGGGTAAAATATTGCACGTCTTGTGCAAGTCAAATGAAAGTTTTAGATAAAGCTAAAAACGATTTTAATAATATTGAATATTTCAAATTCGATGTAAGAAATAAAGAAATAGCTGATTTATTTAACATTCAATATCAAACAACTCTTTTAATTTTTAAAGACAATAAAGAAGTTTATAGAAGCATTGGTGAAACAAGTAGAGAAGCAATTTATAAAGCTATTAAATCTTCAATTTAGGTTTAAGCACCTAAATTAATATTCCTAGATACATTAGTTTCTATCTCTGCAGGTTTTTTTAAATTGAGATTATTCATAATAACAATATACTCATCAACACTGCTAACTTGCAATCTAGGATTATTTTTTTTTTCTTTTCCAATTGTACTTACTTTTTGACCTTTATAGTCATGAGCAGGATATAAAAGGGTTTCTTCTGGTAATTTTAAAAGCCTGTTGAATATTGAATTATATGCATCTTTTGAACTTCCATTTTGGAAATCTGTTCTACCTGTACCATTAATTAATAGTGTATCTCCAGAAAATAAATAGTTATCCATTAAAAAACTATAGCTGTCCGAAGTATGTCCTGGAGTATACATTGCTCTAATTTTGAGATTATCTAAATTAATACATTCATCATCTTTTACTTTTATTTCAACAGCATCTGCGGGAGAATGGGCACCCATAATAGTTGAACATTTGGTAATATCTTTTAGTTTAGATGCGCCTGTTACATGATCAGCATGAATGTGAGTGTCAATCACTTTAACTAATTTTAAATCTAACTCATTAAGCAGTTTAATATAATCACCAACATTCTCTTTAACAGGATCAATAATTAATGCCTCTCGACCTTTCCCTGATGAAATTAAGTATGTATATGTTGAAGATTTTGTGTCGAATAATTGTTTAAAAATCATCTTAATATAATACCATAAAAGTACAAATTGACCCATTGTTAAAATAAAGTTTAATATTATTTTTTTAAAGTATGAAGCTGATAAAATTTATAATTTTATTTCTATTTTTACATTCATCTGTGTATGCAGACAAGAATATGAAAATTGGCTCTAAAGGTAATGAGAGTGAAGTCTCACGTGTAATTAAAGTTGTTATGTATGACAATTATTATGAGCCAAGTTCTTTTCAAATTAAAGCCGGTGAGACAATAAAATTTGAAGTAGAAAATGCTGGTATGCTTGTTCATGAATTTAATATCGCAAATAAAATGATGCATAAGAAACATCAACCAGAAATGTTGAAAATGGTTGAAAATGAAATTCTTTTAGCCGACTCAATTGACAAAAAAAAAATGAAAAAAATGGCAAAAATGGATAAAGCCATGGGTCACTCACATAGTAATAGTGTTTTACTTGAGCCAAAACAAAAGGGAGAAATCATCTGGAAATTTGATAATGCTGTCAACATTGAAGTAGCTTGCAATGTACCCGGTCATTATCAAGTTGGAATGATTGCTAAAGTTGATATAAATTAACTTGATGGACACTGCAGCTAAAGCTAATTTTCATTGGTTATGTAAACATACTTGGAAGAGAAGTGCTAAAAACACAGGTTGGTGTTTGTTGGGTTGTGCAATTGGAGATTTCGGTACAATTTTATTTTTTCAGCTTTCAAAAATTCCTTTTCCTGTTTTAGGAATTATGATTTTAGCTATTATTAATGGTTTAATTACAAGTATCATTTTAGAAACAATTATTTTGATGAGACAAAATTTTGATTTTTCTAAAGCTTTTAAAACAGCAATGGGAATGAGTTTTATTTCTATGATTAGTATGGAAGTTGCAATGAATATCACTGATTATTTTTTAACTGGGGGTGCAATTCTAAATTGGTGGGTCATTCCTATTATGCTTGCAGTAGGTTTTGTGACACCATGGCCATATAATTATTGGAGATTAAAAAAGTTTGGTATCAACTGTCATTAAAAATTGGGACAAAGATAATTGGCTTTCATCTAAAAGCTATATATCAGATTTTAATCTTTTCTTAACAAAAGTTATAAAATTGGACACAAGTTCACAAATTTTAGATATTGGATGTGGTCGAGCTAAAATTATAGGTTCTTTAAGCTCTAAATTAAAGCTTAGAGATAGACCGATCGGGATTGACCTAGTTAGTCATAAAGACAAAGATAAAAGAGTTGATTTTAAAAAGATTGATGCCACATCTTTTTTTTTAACTAATAAAAAAAAATTTGACTTAATTTTATTAAAGCAAACTATTCATTTACTTAAAATGAGTGAAATAAAAACCTTGTTAATTATGATGAAAAAAAGTTTAAAACCTAATGGTAAAATTTTAATATTTACGTTAGAACCACATAAGAACGAAATACCCAATTTTACATTAATGAAAATAAGATTATTAAAATCTCTAAAAAGAGATGAAAAAATTTTAAAATTTATTTCAAAACTTTATCCAAAAAGAATTATAAAATATTTTTCATATAAAGTAAAAATTAGTAAAAAAAAATATATTAGTATGATTTCAAAAAAATTTATTTCTACGCTTCTTAATTTAAATAAAGAGCAAATTGTCACTGGTATTAATGAAATTAATCTTAAATACAAAAAAGATTTAAATTTTAATGATAAATTAGTTTGTATAATTATCAAAAATAACTAAATCTAATTATATGAATCACTTAATAACAAAATTTAATAATTTTTTCTTAAATTTTGAAGCTATAGGATCTCTTTTATTAAGACTTGCAGTAGGCACAGCTTTTATCATTTATGGTTTTGGGAAGTTTCCTTTACCACCTGAAGGCCTTATAGAGTATTTTGATTTATCCCCATTTCTTGCAAGTTTAGTTGCAATATCAGAAGTATCCACAGGTATTATCCTTATCATCGCTAATTTTATTAAAAATCCTATTGGCCACACATTAACCAGATTAGCAGGTTTAAATATTGTCATTTTAATGATTTGTATTTTTGCTGTAGCTCATAGAGATTGGTTCATAACAAAACAACTTTTCACAAGTGTACAAATTTTTCTTTTGATCGGTGGTTTTTATTTTCTAATTAAGGGTAATAAAATATAAATTGCGTTAAATGTGAATTTATATATTCTTAGACTATGAAATATATAAATGGTTTTATAAATTTAATTACTAGCTTAATAGTTTCAACAATTATTATTTATGCAATTAATATCGTTGCAGGCTTTTCAGGTGCAGATTATTCATTTTCAAACGGTGAAGTATTTGTAATGTGGATTTTAATGGCAATATTAGTTAATAATTGTTTTAACAAATAATCTTTCTTCTAGTGAATAAATCAGTAAAGACTGATGATGTAATTTTCAACTTTTTTAAACAAATTTGTGATGAAAAAGATGATGAAAAATGTGTTCAACTTGGAAATCAATGGATTGATGCAATGGAACTAAATTTAAACAATATGGAAAAAAATTTAGATGAAAATGATAAAATTAAACATAAAGACGACATTCAGAATAATAGAAATCACCTAAATAGTCTTAAAGGTAAAAGTTCTTCAGAATGGCGCGAGTATGCAACTACATGTATGATTGAAATTATTGATAATAAAGTATAAGAATGTTCCAAAGGGGTGTCTTTACAGACTGAGATTAAACCCTAAGAACCTGTCCGGTAATTCAGAAAGGGAGAATAATGGATAAAACATACTATATAAATCAATCAACATCACTAACATTAGTAATTTTCATAAGTTTAATCTTTGCATTTTTAGGTTTCTATTATTCAAAAAAATATCAAGGACTAAATAATTATTTAACAGCAAATAGGAATATTGGATTATTTTCTTTAACAACAAGTTTAACTGCTTCAGCTTTAGGAGCATGGATCTTATTTGGCCCAGCCTCAGCTGCAACATGGGGAGGAATGGGAGCAATTATAGGTTATTCATTGGGAACAGCATTTCCAATGTTCTTTTTGATTTACTTAGGTAAAAAAATCAGAAATGAATTTCCTAAAGGATCATCATTAATTGAATTTATGAGAAAAAAGTTTGGAAAAAGTTTATTCAAGCTTATTTTGCTTATGACTGTTTTCTATATGTTTATTTTTTTATGTGCAGAAGTTACAGCAGTAGCTGTTTTAATTAATTATATTTCAGGCACTGATCTATGGATTACAGCTCTAATTGTTTTATTATCTACCCTAGCTTACACTTTATATGGAGGGTTAAGAGCCTCAATATTTACAGATAATATTCAAATGGTTGTGATTGGAGTTTTATTATTGATTTCTTTAGCTTATATCAACTCCTTTAATGGATCTGAATTTTCTTTTGAGTTCATAAAAAGAAAGAATCCTCAACTTTTAAGCTCATCTTACATGCCTAGTTATACTGCCGGTTTGACTTTTTTTATTGCTGTTGCTGCTACAAATTTATTTCACCAAGGTAATTGGCAAAGAGTGTATGCTGCAAAAAATTTTGAAATTTTAAGAAAAAGCTTAATTATATCTTTCTTTATTATTGTACCAGTAGTTTTTTATATGGGTTTTACGGGAATGGTTGCTTTTTCAATAGATCCAACTTCAAGACCTGATCTAGGATTTTTTACATTATTACTTAAAGAACAAACTAAGTTATTGTCTTTATTTATAATTGTACTAGGTTTAGCATTAACAATTTCTACTGTTGATACTTTAGTCAATGCAATATCAAGTTTAATTGTAGTAGATGGTAAAGCTGTGTTTAATTTTAAAAAAAAAATAGATTATCTTAAATTTTCTAAATATATAATTATATTTTTATCTATTATTTCTTTTATTATTGCCTCTAGAGGATTTGATATTTTATATTTATTTTTATTAGCAGACTTATTTTGTTGTGCTTTTGTATTGACTGTCTTCTACAGTTTTTATAATAAGAATATCAATGAAAAAACTGCCTATGTCTCAATTATAATTGGGTTAATTGGTGGTTTATTAATGTTTCCATCTCCAGATTTTTCAAAAAGTTTACTAGTTGGAGTCTTGATGTCGAAAGAACTGTTTGGACCATTTGTAGCACAATCATTATTATTTTTGTCTTTTGCAATTGCAACTTTTTTACCAATTGTAGTTTTAAAAGCAAAAAAGTTTTAATATTACTCGATTGTATTAACGGAATTTATAGTTATAAATCTGTCTCAATGACAGACAATCAGATAATTATCAATGAACTTACAAAAGTTTATGATAATGGTTTTGATGCACTTAAAAAAATTAGTCTTAAAGTTAAACAGGGTGAAATTCTTGCAATGCTTGGACCAAATGGTGCAGGAAAGACAACTTTAATTAGTATAATTTGTGGGATTGTTACCCCCTCATCTGGTTCTGTTACTGTAGACGGCTTTGATATAATAAAAAATTACCGAGAGACTAGATCTAGAATAGGAATGGTTCCTCAAGAGTTAAATTTAGAATCTTTTGAAACAGTTTTTGATACCGTATCATATTCAAGGGGTTTGTATGGAAAATCTCCAAAACCAGAACACATAGAAAAAATTTTAAAAGATTTGAGTCTATGGGACAAAAAAGATCAAAGATTAAAACAATTGTCAGGTGGAATGAAAAGAAGAGTTTTAATTGCAAAAGCTTTATCTCATGAGCCAAAAATATTATTTTTAGATGAACCAACAGCCGGAGTAGATGTTGAGCTTAGGAGAGACATGTGGATGGTTGTTGATGATCTTAGAAAAACTGGGGTCACTATTATTTTAACTACTCATTATATTGAGGAAGCTGAAGCTATTGCTGACCGTGTTGCTGTTATTAATCAAGGTGAAATCATAGTTGTCGAAGATAAAAAAGAACTAATTAAGAAAATGGGTCATAAAAAATTAAATATTGAATTACAGGAAAAGATTACTGAAATCCCTAAAGATTTAGCCAAATATAATCTTGAAATAGATGATGAACATATGTCTTTAATTTATACTTATAATGTTGGAACCGAAAAAACAGGCATTACTAATTTGTTGCAAGATTTAAAAGATACCGGTTTAAAATTAAGAGATTTAAAAACAGAACAAAGCAATCTGGAGAAAATATTTGTTAATTTAGTTAAGGAGAATAATGAAATTTAATTATTACGGATTTAAAGCCATATATTTTCATGAGATGAATAGATTCTATAGAACAGTAGGTCAGTCTCTTCTCTCACCAGTAATTTCTACATCATTATATTTTGTTGTTTTTGGTTCAGTGATTGGTGGTTACATTCAAAAAATTGATGGTGTAAGCTATGGTTCATATATCGTTCCAGGTTTATTAATGCTTACATTGCTCACTCAATCAATAAGTAACACTTCTTTTGGAATATTTTTTCCAAAATTTAATGGGACTATCAATGAGATTTTAGCAGCACCCATTTCAACTCTTGAAACAGTTTTAGCTTTTGTTGGGGCAGGAGCTACCAAAACTTTAATTGTCGGTGCTGTGATCTATGCTACCGCTTCATTTTTTGCTGAAGTGACTGTTCAATATCCAATGTTAATGATATTTTTGTTAGTTTTGGTCTCTTTTACTTTTGCATTATTTGGTTTTTTAATTGGTGTTGTTAGTAAAAACTTCGAACAAATGTCTATCATTCCATCTTTAGTTATTACACCAATGGTTTTTTTAGGAGGGAGTTTATATAGTTTGGATATGTTGCCACCATTCTGGCAAACGGTGTCTTATTTTAATCCAGTAGTTTATCTAATTGACGGCTTAAGATTTTCATTTTATGGAATATCAGATTTTAATATTTGGATAAGTGTAGGTTCAATGGTGTCTTTTTTAGTAATATGTGTGATTGCTGTCTCAATATTATTGAAAAAAGGTTATAATATTAAATCTTAAGAAGAAGCAATTTTTTTCTTTGGATCATAAAAAGGTTTTTCAATTACTTTAGAACCAATTTCATCACCATTTATAATAACCTTAAAATTATTTCCAATCTCTGAATAATTAATATCTACTATTGCTAGTGCTATATTTTTTTTTAATCTAGGAGAATATACAGCAGAAGTAACTTTACCGATTTTTTTACCATCTTTATATATTGACCAGAATGAAGTGTTTGGTCCTTTTAAAGGTTCACAATCTAACTCTAACCCAACTTGTTTTCTTTTAATTCCATTCTGTTTTATCTTTTTTAAAGCTTCTTTGCCTATAAAGTTAACCTTATTTTCTAAGTTAACCAATCTATCTAAACCTAATTCAAATGGATTTGTATTGATGTCTGCATCTGCATGATAAGAAAGCATTCCACCTTCAATTCTTCTTATAGACGATGTATGACCTGGTTGAAGACCATGCTCTTTGCCTGCTTCCATTATTTTTTCATAAAGTTCATTACCTTTAGAACCATCTCTGAGGAAAAATTCATATCCAAACTCACTAGACCAACCAGTTCTTGAAACAACTAATGGTATTCCGTCTAATTTATATTCTCTAAACCAGTAATATTTAAGATCTTTAATATCTTCACCAAATAATTTAATCATTATTTCAGCTGAATTAGGTCCTTGTAATTGAAGTGGAGATACGTCAGGTTCTGTAATATTTACATTTAATCCAGAATTCACAGCTACTCCTTGAGCCCATAATAAAACATCGCTGTCTGCAAGAGATAACCAAAAATGATTTTCGGCTAGTCTTAAAAGAACAGGATCATTAATTATTCCACCCTTATTATTTACAATTAGTACATATTTACATTGACCAACTGATAATTTTGAGAGGTCTCTAGGAGTGAGTAATTGAGTAAATTTGTAAGCATCTGGACCAGTAATTTCTACTTGTCTTTCAACTGCTACATCACAAAGAATTGCTTTTTCAATTAAATTCCAAAAATTTTGTTCGGGATTTCCAAAATCCCTTGGAATGTACATATGATTGTAAACTGAAAAACCTTTAGCTCCCCATTTGACTGTCGAGTCAAAATAAGGCGATTTTCTAATCTGAGTTCCAAAACCAAAATTTTTATTTACCATAAGGGCTCATAGCATAGACCATAAAGATTACAAACGTTTAAACAACTAACCCATTTCTGGGTTAGTTATTTACAAATCTAACATTAAAAAAGAATTATTTTATTAGAACTGTTCAGACTCTGTTGAGCCATCCATTGCTGTAGTTGAGCTTTTTCCACTACTTATAGTATTAGAAACAGCATCGAAATAAGAAGTACCAACTTCTCTTTGATGTTTAACACTAGTGTAACCATCTTTTTCACGAGCGAATTCTTGTTCTTGAATTCTTGAATAAGCTGACATGCCTTCTTTTTTATATTTTTCTGCTAATTCAAAAATAGCAATATTTTGAGTATGAAAACCAGCAAGTGTTATGAATTGAAACTTATAGCCCATCTTGCTGATTTCTTGTTGAAATGATGCAATCTCTTCATCAGATAAATGTTTTTTCCAGTTAAATGAAGGAGAACAATTATAAGCTAGAAGTTTACCTGGAAATTTTTTATGAATAGCATCAGCAAACTTTTTAGCTTCTTCCAAGTTTGGTGTTGCTGTTTCACACCAAATTAAATCTGAATAAGGTGCGTAAGCTAATCCTCTAGATATTGCTTGATCTATACCTGCCTTAACATAATAAAAACCTTCTGGGGATCTTTCACCAGTTAGGAAAGGTTTATCATTATCATCATGATCGTTAGTAATTAGTTTCGCTGCATTTGCATCTGTTCTGGCTAATATAATCAGTGGCACGTTTGCTATGTCTGCTGCTAATCTTGCAGCTTTTAAATTTTTTATCATCGTACCAGTTGGCACTAGAACTTTACCACCCATATGACCACATTTTTTTTCACTTGCTAATTGATCTTCAAAGTGAACACCAGCAGCACCAGCTTTTATAAATTTTTTTGCAAGTTCAAATACATTTAACGGCCCACCAAAACCTGCTTCACCATCTGCAATAATTGGTAACATATAATCAACTTTTTTGTCTTCTTTCATGTCTCCATCTTTAATTTCCATATGTTGAATTTGATCCGCTCTAATTAATGCATTGTTCATTGACTCAACTAGTTTAGGTGCACTATCATAAGGATATAAAGATTGATCTGGATACATCTCACCAGCACTGTTAGCATCAGCCGCAACTTGCCATCCACTTAAATAAATAGCTTTTAGTCCTGCTTTAGCGTGTTGAACTGCATGGTTCCCTGAGAGAGAACCCAGAGTATTTACATATGGTTCAGAATTTAATAAATTCCATAATTTTGTTGATTGATGTTTGCACATTGAATACTCAATTTTTATTGAGCCTCTCAATCTTTCTACTTCTTCTTGAGTATAATCTCTTTTAATTCCTGCAAATCTTTTTAAATCGTATGAGATATTTTCTGCGCTCATTATTACTATCCTGTACTGTTAAGTGTTGCTTGTCGAGAAATGAATTAAGTTGAATAAATTAAATTAGTTTGAGTCGTCAAGGGTCTCAACTAGATCTTTCATTCCACTTGAACCCCAATCACAATGATCATCTCTCATGTAGATTCCTCTGCTATTATGTCTAGCAAGGTCTTCATGTCTTATGATTTGAGCCTCATTTTCGTTATTTTTTAATTTATCATTCATGTAAATTGTATAATTTACAAGATTTACAAAATCCATAAAAAAGTTATAAAAGCTTGTAAATTGTAGAAAAAAATTGTAAATATTAATTTACAAAATTTACAAATAGATAATATGAGTCAATTAGATTTAAAAATTGGGCCAAAAATCAAGGCTTTTCGTAGACAGATGGGTCTTCAAGCAAATAAGCTTGCAGAAGACCTAAGTATTTCTCCCAGTTATTTGAACCTAATTGAGGGAGGAAAAAGAAAAATTGATGGAGATTTGCTATTAAAAATTTGTGAAAAACTAAATATTGAGCTTTCTCAACTAACCTCAAAAACTGATATAAATTTAGAGAACACATTATCAGAAATTTTGGACGATAAATTATTTGAAGACTTAGATATTTTGAGTCCAGAAGTAAAAGATCTTGTAGGAACAAATCCAAAAATAGGAAAAGCCATAGTTAGACTCGGTGATATTTTAAAAAAGAAAGATCATGAGATGATTAATAAAATTGAGAGCATATCTGGTAAAATTGTTGATGGAAGAAAAAGTTCATTTCCAGGCGAAGTCATTTCAGATTTTTTACAAGAAAATAAAAATTATTTTCCTAAATTAGAAGATTTTGCAAATAAAGTTTTTGAAAAGATCCAAAAAAATAATAGAACTAGATACATTGCTTTATGTGAATATTTAAAATCAGAATATGGGATAACAGTTATTGATATAATTCCAGAGGAAAAAAAACCTTTTTCAAAAATATATCGTAAAAATAAAAAAGAGTTGCTTTTAAGTGATTATAGCTCTCTTGAAACAAAAAAACTTCACGCTGCAGCACAAATAGCACATGAGGGTGCTAATGAAGAAATAGAGAATTATTTATCTAAATTTACATTTCCATCTGATGAGTCAAAAAAATTAACTAAAGTAGCATTGTTAAATTATTGTGGTGCTGCTATTTTGATGCCATATAAACTTTTCCATACAGAGTGTAAAAAACTCAAGTATGATTTAGAATTGCTGCAGAATACTTTTGCAACATCATTTGAACAAGTTGCGCATAGAGTAACTTGTTTACAAGATCCAAAGTTACCAGGTATTCCTTTTCATTTTCTAAGAGTTGATATGGCTGGCAATATTTCAAAAAGATTTTCGTTATCAGGAATTGAAATACCAAGATATGGAGGAGCATGCCCAAGATGGAATGTTTATTCTGCTCTAACAAGACCTGGCGTAATCCAAGCAGCTGTAAGTAAAATGACTAATGGTGAAAAATATGTTTGTATAGCCAGAACTGTTGAAAAAGGTATAGGAAGATTTGGTCAATCGAAAAGTATTTTATCAATTGGTTTAGGATGTGAAGCAAAGTACGCAAAAGATTTTGTTTATACAGAAAATATTAACATTAACGATAAATCAACAGAGATTCCAATAGGTGTATCATGTAGGACTTGTGATAGATTAGATTGTTCTCAAAGGGCCTTTCCACCCTTACATAAAAAATTTGATGTTGATATTAATTCCAGAGGAGTTTCAGTTTATGTTGGTGATAAAAACTCTTAATTTATTTTGCAATGATTAAATTTATTGTCCCAGCTATAATTATTTTTTTAATCATTTTATATTGGGAGAAAATCAGTGAAATAATTTATAAAAAATTTAATATTAAGATTAATTATCTATTATTTAGTGGTGCATTATTTATGATTTTAGCTATTTACTTATTAATTAAAAATTAGTCTTTAATTAATGGTTAATTTTTTCTATTTTTTGACTCAATACCAAGTTTTTTACTATGCCTTAGTCTCATAACTACTATTGCAATGGCTATTAATAAAATTGCAACAGATTCATATACCAATGCTGATGGATCCATTTCTTTACCCTGGAGAATAATAAACCTAGATAATGCTGTAATAGCAATTAATAGAGGCAGAGTAATTCTTATTGACTGCTCTTCCCAGAAAACCCTGACCATTGCCATTACTTCTAGATAAAGAAACATTAATAATAGATCAGCTAAAGTAACTGATTTGAGTTCATACATATTGATAATTTCAATGATTACCGCAATAATAGTGCTAACTAAGATTATTATTAATAAACCGAGTTGTAAATTTTTTATTATTTGTTTCAAAGTTAGTCTTTCTATTTAATAATGTTTAAATCTCTTTTTATTTTAAGTAATTACTTTAAGCATTAATTATTAAAATTAAATAACGAATATTACCAAAAGTATTAACTTATATGACAAAAATGAATACCTGCGACAAATTAAAAATGATAAATAATGCTAGTAAATAATTTATGAGAGAAATACTTAAAAACGTAAAAGATAAATTGGTTAATAAATATTTAGAAGATAATGTTTCTAAAAGTTCAAAAAAATTTAAAACTAGAATCAAAGCCAGGATTAGAAAAAACAAACAAATTTTAAACAAAAATATTAATAATTTATTTGATTGGGTTAAGGGAGCTGAATTAGTTGAATTAAAAAAATGTAATATTGATGAAGATCCAGTAAGACCAGAATTAGACAATGTTTTTAGAAGAAGTTATGGAAGAAAAATATATGGAGTAAAATATGGTGGTGAAATTCATGCTGTTATGTGCTTTGCATATACTAATCAAATTCCAAAAAATGTTGATGAGTTGGGCAAATTTAGCCATGATGCATATTTGCAAAGTGCCCAAAGAGATCAAAATATTGGACAAATAGCAATCGCATACACA
The DNA here is from genome assembly GCA_902596045.1 of uncultured Pelagibacteraceae bacterium. Lineage (GTDB taxonomy): Bacteria > Pseudomonadota > Alphaproteobacteria > Pelagibacterales > Pelagibacteraceae > Pelagibacter. The sequence continues at coordinate 14,373 of CACJSJ010000010.1, read as the reverse complement.
GTTTGGTCAAAAAAAAAAGGTGGAGGAAAATTAATTGTTAAAGAAGTTTTTAAAAAAATTAAAAGATCTAATCATTTAAATAGACTAGTGACACTTTCACCACTTACAGAAATGGCAACAAAATTTCATACTAAGAATGGTGCTAAACTTTTACAAATTAATGAAACTACCCAAAATTTTGAATATAAAATTCTTTAGTTTTGTAATCTTTTTTATTTTAATTTTTAACTTTAATTGTATATCAATAGAAATGAAAAAAAAACCTTTTCATCATCTGCCAGATGGTTCTTTCAGAAATCCAGAAGGCTCTCCTAAAAGAGACGAAAATGTAAAATGGTCATACAAGATTTTTAATAAAGAAAAAAAGAAACTTGATATGACTGTTCCAAGAGATCATGTTGTTGACAAACAAAAAGTTTTATTAGATTTGGAAAAATTTAAAAATGACGATTACATAGCCTGGATAGGACATGCTACATTTATAATAAAGTTAGGAAATACTACTATTATTACTGATCCAGTTTTTTCTAAAAATGCTGGACCACTCATATTTGGCCCAAAAAGATTTACCGAACCAGCTTTAAAGTTAAATGAGATTCCAGAAATTGATTTATTTTTGCTTACCCATAATCATTATGATCATCAAGATATGACTACCATCAGAAGGTTCCCTAATAAAAAGGCAAAAGTTTTACTTCCACTTAAGCTGGGAAAATATTTCAAAAGGAACGGATATAGAGATGTAAATGAGATGGATTGGTACGATAAAATTTCTATTAACGAAAAATTAAACATTACTTTTCTTCCAGCTGTTCACTGGTCAAAGAGAAGTTTAACTGACACTAATAAAACATTGTGGGGTAATTTTCTAATTGAATATGATGGAAAAAAAATTTTATTTTTATGTGATACTGGTGTCGGTAATATTTATAAAGACTTAGGAAAAAAATATGGCCCAATAGATTTAACTTTTATTAATATTGGCGCTTATAATTTTTATCCAATAATGCCTTATAAAGATAAATCTGTTTATCACACAAATCCAGAAGAAGCACTTGGCGTTGCACAGAATTTAGGTAGTAAAAAAGTTATAGGAATGCATTGGGGAACATTTGTTTTATCATTAGAACCAATTATGGAACCACCAATTAGATTTAAAAATAACGCAGAAAATTATGGTTTTAAAAAAGAAGATGTTTTGATTTTTAAGATTGGTCAAATTTCTCCATTAAAAGACATCATTAATTAATTTCATTAATATACAAATATATATTGAGGCTTTAAACTGTTTTAAATAAGTCATCTAGTGATATCTTAAAAATTAATGAAAATATTGTACATTCCAGTAACTAAAAAAATTAAAGAAAAAAATTTTAAAAATTATTTTAAATGTTTTTTATATGACATTAAGATTATTCTTAAAAATTTTTCTTTTAATAAAAAAGCTACAAATAATACATCTGGATTTATTGACTCCGCAATTCATTCAAATACATTTACTTTTGAACTCCCTTATAGCTATTGTATATTTTTTTCAAAAATTTTAAATTCTTTATTTGATGGTATTTTCATAAATTGGAAATTTACGAACTATAGAAAAGACATAAATGACATAGAAACAAAATTAATTAAATTATCAAAAAAATTTAAAATTAAAAAAGTTATTATTGATAGCAGAGATCAAAGTTCAAATGTCATCAAGAAAGAAATACTTGAAATATTTGATTATGTAATTAAGAGAGAAAAAAATAAATCTATCTCTGATGAAAAGTATTTAACCACAATGCTTCCTTGCAAACTAATAAATTATAAAATTTCAAAAAATAAAGAAAATATAGATTGGAGCAAAATTGGCAAATCTATAACAAATAATTTATTCAATTATGATATCTTTTTTTCTGGTCAGCAAAGTTCAGAATATAGAAATGAATTAATTGGATTTATTAAAAGTCAGAAATTAAATTTTTATGGTGGAGTTGAAACCGAAAAAATTCCTCATTCCCAATATTTAGAAACTATTTATAACTCTCGTATTAATTTAGCACTTGAAGGAAAAGGAGAGTTTACTTTTAGACATTTAGAAATTTTAGCAAATTGTTCTTTTATGATATGTGAAAACTCTATTAATCAATTAGAATTACCTATACCATTAAAAGATGGCAAACATTTCGTAACATTTGATAGCAAAGAAGATTTATTGGAAAAAATAAAATTTTACTTAAAAAATGAAAGATCAAGATTAGACATTGCCTTAAATGGAAGAAGAATACTTGAAGAATACTATTCGCCAAAAAAACACGGAGACATTATTCTAAAAAAAATTTTTTCTAATGCAAAAATATAACTGGAATTATCCAACAACAATGTGGGTTGGAGAAAATAGAATTAAAGACCTGGCAATTGCATGTAAATCATTGAGCATTTCAAAGCCTTTGATAGTTACTGATAACGGCCTTGCAAAATCTGAAATTATTTTAAATTCATTAAATTTATTAAAAGATAATAATCTTTCAGTTGAAATATTTTCAAAGGTTGTTGGTAATCCTACAGGAACTAATGTTATTGAAGGAGTTAAATTTTACAAAAAAAATAAATGTAACGGTGTAATAGCCATTGGTGGTGGTAGTGGACTTGATGTTGGAAAAGCAATAGCTTTTATGTCAGGTCAAACTTTACCAATTTGGGAATTTGAAGATGTTGGTGACAATTGGACAAAAGCTAATTCAGACAAAATTGCACCTATCATTGCAGTTCCAACTACTGCAGGGACAGGATCTGAAACTGGAAGAGCGTCAGTAATTTTAAATGAAGAAACAGAAGTTAAAAATATTATTTTTCATCCTAAATTTTTACCTTCAATAGTAATTTTAGATCCAGTTTTGACTCTTAGTCTCCCAGCAAATATTACTGCAACAACTGGTATGGATGCACTGGCTCATAACTTGGAAGCATATTGTGCTCCAGGTTTTCATCCAATGGCAGATGGGATTTCATTAGAGGGAATGAGATTAATCAACAAATGGTTACTCGAAGCAGTTAATGATGGATCTAATTTGGAAGCTAGAATGAATATGTTAACTGCAGCTAGTATGGGTTCAACTGCATTTCAAAAAGGTCTCGGCGCAATTCATTCTCTAAGTCATCCTGTAAATGCTTTGAACAATGTTCATCATGGTTTATCAAATGCAATATTTATGCCTTATGTTTTGACTTTTAATAAAGATGTTATTGAGAAAAAGATAATTAAAATTTGTGATTATTTAAAATTAAAAGATAGTTCTTTTGACGAATTTATTAAATGGATTTTAGATTTAAGAAAAAAATTAGATATACCACATAAATTATCTGAAGTAATTAAGGAGGAAGATTTTGATATTGAAAGGTTATCAAAAATGGCTTTAGAGGACCCATCAACTTCAACAAATCCAAAGAAAATGTCTATTGACGATATGAAAATTTTATATGAACATAGCATGTCGGGAGATTTATTTTAATGAAAAATTTAAACTTATTGATAGTTGAAGGTAATTTACAAAAGGAAAATGAAAATTTTAAACAAAATGGAATTCCTACTCATGCTGAAAGTTTAAAAGAAAGTCTTTCTTATTATACGAAAAATTTAAATATAGATGTTTTTAATCCATGTTCAGAAAAAAACTTTGATAAAATATTACCAGAAATAAAAAAGTACCATGGATTAATATGGGGAGGTAGTAGCTTAAATATCTATAATGATTGTATAGAAATTCGTAGACAGATTGACTTCATGAAAGAATGTTTTAAAAATATTAATAAGATTTTAGCAATTTGTTGGGGTATGCAAGTAGCAGTAACGGCTGCAGGAGGCTCAGTAAAAAAGTCGATTAATGGAGCACATATTGGTATTGCTAATAATATAGAAATCAATGAAAATGGAATTAGTCACCCCCTATATAAATTAAAAAGCAAGAAATTTAATTCACCTGCATTTAATTTTGATGAGGTCGAAACTTTACCAGAAGGTGCAATCCATTTAGCTTCAAATAAGATTAATAAAATACAAAGTCTTCATTTTAAATCAGGAGTGAGTGATGTTTGGGGTCTTCAATATCATCCTGAAATCACATACCATAAAATGATTACACTAATTAAGTTTAGAAAAGATAAATTAATTAATTCAAGGAAATGTTTTAAAGATGAAAAAGAAATCGAAGAACACATTAATTTTATCGAAAAAGAGATCAAGATTTCTCAAAGAGAATCTAGAATGTTAGAATTAAAAAATTGGCTTAATTATTTAAAGGCTGCTTAATTTTATTTATTTTTCCTAAATCTTTTAAATGAAAAGTTTTTAGGTCTTTTTCTATTCTTATATTTTTTCTTACTTTTAAAAAAAGATTTTCTTTTAGTAAAATCTACGTCACCATCACCTGGTTTCTTGCCAAAATATTTTGGATTATTTGTATATCCAAAAGGTTTTTTTGTATTTTTAGAATTAGATTTTTTTCCATCTTTTTTTTTAAAGAATCTTTTTTTATCTTTTAAATCAGAAACTCTATCATTTTTTTTTTTAAAAGATTTATTTCTATATTTAAAATTATTTCTTTTTTTATTAAAATGAGTTTTACCTTTTTTATTTTTCTTAAAGTTTCTTTTTTGGATATTTTTTGAAGCTTTAAAATTAGGATCAATCAGTCTACGTATTGAGTTCCACATTGATCTATCATTTGGTGTGAGAAAAGTTAAAGAAGATCCTTCTTTACCCGCCCGTCCAGTTCTGCCAATTCTATGAATATAATCCTCAGGAACTTGAGGCAAATCATAATTAATAACGTGTTGAATAATAGGAATGTCTAATCCTCTAGCCGCAACATCAGTTGCAATTAAGATTCTACTATTTCCATTTCTAAATCCAGCAATAACCCTGTCTCTTTTACTTTGTCTTAAGTTTCCATGAATAGCATCCGCTTTATGACCATCATATTTTAATCTTTTAACAATTTTATCAGCTCCATGTTTTGTTTTTACAAAAACTAAAATTGATCCATTTCTTTCAATAAGTTGATTAATCAATTCATGATATTTTTTATCTTGAGCAACTTCTAAACTTTCTTGTTTAATTTTTTCAATGGGAGTCGATAATGAACCAACTGAAATTCTTTCAGGATTATTTAGATACTTTTGGGAAATTCTTAAAATATTATCTGGCAAAGTTGCTGAAAATAATAATGTTTGATGATTTTTTGGAATAAATTTTAAAATAAGCTCTATTTGTGGAGTAAAACCCATATCAAGCATTCGATCTGTTTCATCTAAAACTAAGTAACTTACTTTTGATAAATTTAAACTTTTTCTTTCTAAGTGATCATTAATTCTTCCAGGTGTTCCAACTATTATCCTTGCCCTTTTTTTAAGTTTTTTTAATTGTTTCTGCATGCTCTCTCCACCAATTAAAAGTGCATTACCAATACCAATTTCTCTAACATTTAATTTTAGAACTGCCTGCATAACTTGGGTTGCAAGTTCTCTCGTAGGACAAACAATTAATGCCATTGCTAATTTGTCTTTAATTAATTTATTAATCATTGGAATTGTAAAAGCTAAAGTTTTACCGGTTCCAGTTTGTGCAGTTCCCAAGATATCTCTTCCTGTTAAACTAATTGGAATAGACTTACTTTGGATAGGGGTTGGTGTTTTAAAATTGGCTAACTCAATTGATTTTTTAAGCTTATTTTCAATTTCTAAATCTATGAAGTTCATTATGCAAAGAAAGATATAAATGTAAGTATTTACATGGATGCTTATATCTTTTTATAATAATAGCAAGAATACTTAATTTAATCGATGTTGAGATTGTTTTAGTTTTCAGTTAAAATAGTTAATTATGCTCTCATATATATTACCTTTTATCGTTTTGATATTAATTGTGGTCTTTATCCATGAATATGGACATTATTATTTTGCAAAACGATATGGAGTAGGAGTTACTGATTTTTCTATAGGTTTTGGTAAAGAAATATTTGGTTGGAATGATAAATCAGGCACTAGGTGGAAAATTTGCTGGATCCCACTTGGTGGTTATGTAAAATTTTTTGGAGATCGTAATGTATATTCTCAAGCTGATCATAAAGAGATATTAGAAAAATATAATGAAGAAGAGCAACAAAAATTATTTACTTTAAAACCATTATATCAAAGGTCTTTAATTGTTTTTGGAGGTCCTTTAGCGAATTTTTTATTAGCTTTGGTGATTTTTTTTTCAATTTATACCTTTATTGGAAAAGATTTTACCCCAGCTGTTATCAATGAAGTCCAAAAAGATAGCCCAGCTATGGTTGGTGGATTAAAGCAAAACGATATCATTTTAGAAATCGATGGAAATAAAGTTCAAAGTATCATGGATGTTTCAAAATTTATCACAATGTCTACTGATGAATTAATAGATTTTAAAGTTAAACGTTCTTATGATGAAATCTTATTAAAGATTAAGCCTGATATGGTATTAAGCGAGGATAATTTAGGAAATTCTTTAAATAAAAGGATGGTTGGAATTAAGCTTGGAGCTTATAATAATGAGATAAATCATGTTAAACTTGGTCCAGCTCAGTCATTACTACATGCAATAAATGAAGTCTATTATGTGAGCACTTCAAGCCTCAAATACATTGGTGGAATGATTGCTGGAAAAGCAGATACTTCGCAATTAGGGGGCCCAATTAGAATTGCTAAAATTTCAGGACAGGTTGCTGAATTTGGGATTTTGGCTTTTATTAGTATGATGGCTTATATTTCAATAAGTCTTGGATTAGTTAATTTATTTCCCATTCCAATGCTAGATGGAGGTCATTTAATGTTTTATGCTTTTGAAAAAGTTTTGGGTCGCCCTCTATCACAAAAAACTCAGGAAGGTTTTTTTCGAATCGGTATGTTTTTATTGATAAGTTTGATGTTTTTTACAACCTTTAATGACCTAAAGGATCTAGGTTTATTCAGATAAACGTAATTTAAAAAAATTTAAAAAAATCAATTAAATCAATGCTAATTTAACATTATACAATATATTGTGTATAAATTTTTAAGAACTACTAAAAAAAAGGTTGATTTATAGGGCTTTTTTTGAAAGATAGAAATTAACCAATAAAACCGGAGCTAAAATGAACAAGAAACAATTAATCGTAAAACTTTCAGGAGCTTTAAATCTAAGTAAAGCAGATGCTGAAAGAACATTCGATACAATTACCAACACTATTTTGGATGCTTTAAAAGGTGATGACTCAGTAAAAATTGCTGGTTTTGGAACTTATAAAGTAGCTAAAAGAAAAGCGAGAGTTGGAAGAAACCCTAGAACTGGTGAGCAAATTCAAATTGCTGCATCTCAAAAGGTTAAATTTTTACCAGCTAAAGCTTTAAAAGAAGTATTTAATAAATAACACTTTTTAAACAGCCTTAATGTTTTTAAAATAAGCATTAAGGCTGTTTCTATATGCAAATACTGCATACCCAATTTTCCTAATCAGCGTTAGTTTAAAATAATTAAAAAAAATATAACTCCTTGTTTAACAGGGAGGTCTTATGACTAAATTAATGAAAAAAATTAGTGTACCACTCATAAGTTTAATATTTTTATTAAACATGAGTAGTGCAGGTATGGCAGATACCACAGTTTCTGCTGAAGTAAGTTTTATATTTAATACCTTGCTATTTTTAATTTGCGGATTTCTAGTATTTTTTATGGCTTGTGGGTTTGCAATGTTAGAATCAGGTATGGTCACATCAAAAAGTGTATCCGTAATTTGTGCGAAAAATATAGGTTTAATATCAATATCTGGAATTATGTTCTGGATGTTTGGTTACAATCTTGCTTACGGTATACCAGAAGGAGGATATATAGGTAGTTTTATTCCTTGGTCTGACTCCAGTGCAGTAGATACTGGTTATTCAGATGGTTCTGATTGGTATTTCCAAATGGTTTTCTGTGCAACTACAGTATCAATTGTTTCAGGAACTTTAGCAGAAAGAATTAAGTTATGGCCATTTTTCTTATTTGCAGCAATTCTATCTGGAATTTTATATCCAATAGTAATGGGATGGCAGTGGGGTGGAGGCTGGTTAGCTTCTATTGGCTTTTCTGACTTTGCTGGATCAACTTTAGTTCACTCTACAGGTGGAGCAGCCGCATTAGCTGGTGCTATAATTTTGGGCCCTAGGTTGGGAAGATTTAATAAATCTGGAGCTCCGGCACCTTTAAAACCATTTGCAGCATCTTCGATACCACTTGTAACTTTAGGGGTATTTGTTTTATGGCTAGGTTGGTTTGGATTTAATGGTGGTTCACAACTTGCTATGGGAACTGCTGATGATGCAATAGCTGTTTCTACAATATTTATGAATACATTTTTAGCTGGAGCTGGTGGTGTTATTGCCGCTGCAATAGTTACAAGATTAAATTTTGGAAAAACAGATGTTGTCCAAATGTTAAATGGATGTATTGGTGGATTAGTAGCAATCACTGCTGAACCTTTAATGCCTTCACCTTTAGCTGCAATCTTAATTGGTGCAGTTGGTGGTGTGATAGTGGTTTATGGAACTAAACTCTTATTCTCATTAAAAATCGATGATGTAGTAGGAGCAATTCCAGCTCACTTGTTCGCAGGTATTTGGGGAACTTTAGCAGTGCCAATTACAAATACAGACGTAGCATTTAGCGCTCAGTTAATTGGGGTTCTTTCAATTAACATATTTGTTTTCGTAGCGGCTTACATTATTTGGAGTTTGATGAAAGCAACTATTGGTATCCGATTGAGTAAAGAAGCGGAAACCAAGGGCACTGATGTAACCGAAACAGGCGTCATTGCTTATGCGATACGTGACTAATTGTTAACAATAAAGAGATCCTTCGACCTCTTGTATATCTCCGCGATTACATTCGAAGGATCTCTAAATACTCTCTCTTACGTTTAGTTAAAAATGGCCCTTGCAAAAGGGCCTTTTAATATTTGTTTTCTTCCCAAAGTTTTTTGTAATCTATAAAAGGCGATAATCCATAACTAGAATTTACATTGGTTAAATGCAAAGAAAGACTTTTTAAAGGAGAAATACAAAATTCTTTTGTGAAGATTTCGTTAAGATATTTTTCAAAAGGATCATTTCTATCTAAACAAGTGTTATAAAAATTATCCCAGTATTTATCTAATAATGCCTTTGTAGTCATAAATGTGCATAAAGTTTTGCTAATTGTTCTCCAATGCCTCTTATTCCCAATTAAAATGTTTGTTTTTTCATTGTTCATATAAAGATAAGGATAATCAGCAGGGCACATAAAAATGTCTTTATCAATTTGTGAAGCTATTCTTTCATAGGAGGCAATCATTTCCTCCATCATAGGCTCAAAATGTAAATAATCGTCCTCTACAAAGAAAACTAAATCTTCACCATTTTCTTTTGCAAATTCAAAAGATTGAAGCAGACTTGCTAAATTTGAAAAAGTTTGATCATTTTTTTGTTTTTTGATCGTATCTTCATATTTTTTATGATTTAGAGAGATAATACTTATATCTAGGTTATTTTTATCTATTATTTTTTTTAATTTACTTAAATTTTCATCTTTTGATTTATCATCAACAATAATTATCTTGAATTGAATATTTTGATATTTTGTTTTACAGAAATTAACAGAATTAATTAGAGAATTTAAAGATCTAACAGAATATTCGATTTTTGGTTCTTCAAATAATCTTTTTTTATTTTGATCCCAGATTTCTATATCAGTGTTAGTTCTGAATATAATTAATACTGAGCTTACTTTTTTTGTAATTTTTACCTCTCCTAAAGGTAAAACTATTGATTTTTTATTTATAAATGAAAGATCCTCGTTTAAGTTTTTTTCCAAAGTAGGTGAAACAAATTTATTTTGATCGATTATTTCATAGCCAAATAATTTTGCTAATTTTATAAAAAATTTTTTCATCTTTTTATTCTACTCGATTTTTTAACTCATCTATTGCATATTCTAGGCGATCTTGTCCCCAAAAAAGTTTATTATTCACTAAAAACGTAGGAGCCCCAAAGATATCTAATTTAAACGCTTCATTTGTTAATTCTTTGAGTTTATTTTTTATTACTTGCTCTTTTATACTTTTTTCAAAGTAATCGTGATCGATTTCACAATCTGATAAAATTTTTTTTATATTTTTTTCAATAGAAATATCCAAGTTATCTTTCCAGTATGCATCAAAACACAAATCAATAAATTTATTTTTTTTATTATTATCAATTACTAAAAAACCTCTCATTAGATGTAAAGAATTTATGGGAAATTTTTCATTCCATTTAAAAGGAATTTTATTTTTTTTTGAAATTAAGATACAGTCATTTTTCATATTTTTTATTTTTTTTTTATTAAATGCAGGTGCAATAACTTCACTTAGATTATGCAAGCCACCCAACAAAATAGCTTTATAATTGAAAATATTTCTTTGATTTAAGTTAATTATTTTTTTATGAGCCAAGTATGAATAAGGACTTATAAAATCAAAATAAAAATCTATATGTTTACTCATATAGACTTAGGCGTTTCGCATAAAAAATTCTAATTATCCAATAAACAAATAAACCTATTGGCCCGATTAAATAGATAACAATTAATGGCAAAGCAATTAGAAATTTATTTATTAAGAATTTTTGTGAATCTTTAACAACCCATCCACCAACAAAAAGGTTAATAGACACAAAGTGTACCCAAAATAACAACAAAAATAAATTATTTTCAAATAAGTAAGTCACATTTTCTATCCCCAAATACAAATTAAAGTTTCCTAAAAAGTCATAGGAATTAAGGTATGATTTATAGAGAACAAAACCATAAGCTATACTTAGCAGAAATATAGGAAATATCGATGTTGCAAGATATTTACATAATTGAGATTGCGGAAAAAATATTATTAAAAACCAAAAAGGGAGCACACCAAGGTTAACCCAGAAGTAAAGCATTTCAATAGTAAAATAATTATAAATTTGTTCGATCATTCTTAAATATATTATATTAGATCTTATTATGATTCCCATAAGAAACAAAAAAAAATCATTACAGGTAACTGTTGAAGAGATGCGTAATTTTGCATTTGCTTATATAGAAAAGTATGCACCCTCAAAACAGCAGCTTAAAACCTATCTTTTAAAAAAGTATTTAAAAACTTCAGTTCCTAATGTCAAAAAACAAGATGTAACCAACCTAATTGATGTTGTTTTATCTGATTTAGAAAAAAGTAAATTCATAAATGATAAGTTTTATTCTGAAAGTAAAGCAAAAAGTATGATCCAAAGAGGAAACTCAATTAATAAAATTAGAAATTACTTATTTGTCAAAGGAATTAATAATGAATTTATTAAAGAAACTATAGATAAAATTCGTGATGAGAATTCAGATCAAGATTTTTTTTCAGCCATTAAATTATGCAAAAAGAAAAGGATAGGCCCAGCAAGAACAGTTGATAATAGACCTTTATTTTATAAAAAAGATATTTCTTTATTAGCGAGAAATGGTTTTGATTTTGAAACTTCTAAAAAGGTAATGGATATTGAAAAAGAAGATTATCTAAAAATAATAAATTTACTTTGATTTTTTTTTCTCCTCTTTAACTAAATGATTAATCTTATTTTTTATATAATTTTTTACAAACACAAATACTATCAAACCAAAAATAGAAACAGAAACAATAATAATCAATATAATTCTTAATTGCTCATCCATTAAACTAAATTTTTACTTTTTAAGATTAAGCTTGGATTTCTAAAATCTTTTTTTCCATATAAGATTTCTTTATTCTCAAAGTCTGTAACCGAACCACCTGAATGTTTCAATATTGCATGCCCTGCAGCAACATCCCATTCACAAGCTCTAGGCTCAGCTACATACCCGTCATATTCACCAGTGGCAATTACACAAAATTTTAAGGAACTTTTCATTCGCGTAAATTCTTTTACATTAAGTTTATCAAAAATTTTTTGAATTTCAGGTTTTATCTTATTTGAATAAGATACAAATTTAATTTTATCTTTGTCATAATTTCTATTTCCATTAAGTTTAACTTCTTTTCCTTTCAAAAGTTCATATGCGTGATTTTCACCATATGAGTAAAACATTCTTTTTTTGGCAGGAGCATAGACTAATCCTGCAACAGGTTTTCTGTCTAAAATTAAACCTGCATTAATTGTAAATTCATCTAAATTATTTATATAATCATAAGTTCCATCAATGGGGTCAACTAGCCAGAAATCTTTAAGATTTTTATCTGATTTATTATCAGAAGTTTCCTCTGACACTATCGGTATCAATGGTGTTAGTTCTTTTAATTTTTCAGTAATAATTTTATTTACTTCTAAGTCACCATTACTTACTGGAGTGTTATCTGGTTTTGTATGCTTTATAAGACCATTTTTTCTTAAATCAATTGATGTATCACCTGCACTTAAAAAAGTTTTAATCAAATCTTTTACTAATTTTTTTATATTAATTTCTGTCATTTACTTTTTTAAGCTCAATATTATTTGCATTAATTACTTTTTTGCCAACATTCTGAAAGTTAACAGTGATTTTTTCCTTAATTATGGACTGGACTTGTCCAATTCCCCATTCTTTTGCTGATGGATTGTAAACTTTGTCACCTAGCTCAAAATCTAATATCATTTATTTAACTTATATTAGAAATAAGTATAAATACCAGTTAATGAACACTCAATTAAACTCCATAGGTTTACCAAAAAAACCGTCTGAAACTACGGTAGTCGTTGCTATGTCAGGTGGAGTTGATTCATCCACTGTCGCAGGAATGATGAAAAGAGATGGATATAATGTGATTGGAATCACTCTTAAGCTTTACGATAATGGAAAAGAAGTTGTTTCCTCAAAACAATGTTGTTCAGGCCAAGATATTATGGATGCGAAAAGAGTTGCAGACAAACTAGGTATTGAGCACAAAATTTTATATTATCAAAATAAATTTAAACAAGGTGTAATAGATAATTTTGTTGATAGTTATTTAAAAGGTGAAACACCAATACCATGTGTCCAATGCAATCAAACTGTAAAGTTTAAAGACTTATTTGAAGTCGCCAAAGATTTAAAAGCAGATGCTTTGATTACAGGGCATTATGTAAAAAGTGTTACATTTGGCAATGAAACAAATATGTACAGAGCAATAGATGAAAATAGAGATCAAAGTTATTTCTTATTTAATACTACAAGGAAACAATTAAATTACTTAAGATTTCCATTAGGAGGAATGCTTAAAGATGAAACAAGGTCAATTGCTAAAGAATTAGATTTAAATGTTGCAGATAAACCAGATAGCCAAGATATATGTTTCGTACCGGGCGGTGATTATGCATCAGTAATAAGAAAGTTCAGACCAGACTCTTTAAAAAAAGGAAATATTAAGAATCTTGATGGAAAAGTAATAGGAGTTCATGATGGAATAATTAATTTTACTATTGGTCAAAGAAAAGGAATCAAAGTTTCAAATAGTGAACCGCTATATGTAATAAAAATTAATTCAGAAAAAAATGAAATTGTAGTTGGCCCAAAAGAGAAACTTGGAAAAAAAAATATAAATATAAACAATTTAAATTTGCTAGTTGATAAAAAACAATTATCGAAGAATATATTAGTTAAAGTTAGATCAACAGGCAAATTATTAGATGCATCTGTTAACTTTAAAGCTGATAACTCTGCTGAAGTAAATCTAAAAGATTTTGAAGATGGAATTTCACCTGGCCAAGCTTGTGTTTTTTATGATCTTGATAAACAAGGTCATAAAGTGTTAGGCGGAGGATGGATTATTTCATGAATATTTTTTTAATTAATTAATAATATTATGGTTAGATGGGGAGTTTTAGGCTTAGGTAGAGCTGCAAATTCATTTGCTAACGCTATTAAAGAAGTTGAAAATGCAAAATTAAAATCTATTGCAAGTCTTTCAAAAAATAAAAATTTTAAATTTGGAGAAAAATTTAATATTCCAAAGAATTGTCAATTTAACTCATATGAAGAGTTGATTAATTGTAAAGAAATAGATGCATTATATATAGCTACTTTGAATAATAAACATGCTGATTTGATAATTAAGATCTCTGAAGCAAATAAAGGAATTTTATGTGAAAAACCAATGACATTAACAAAAGATGAATCAAAAAAAGTATTTGATCAATTGAATAAATCAAAAGTTTTTTTTTTAGAAAACATTGCATACAGATCCCATCCCCAAACAAATGAAATAACGAATAAAATTTTAAATAATGAAATTGGCAATATTACAAAAATATCATCTAGCATTGGATTTAGGGTAAACCCGATACTTAAATTTAAACCAAGACATAGACTTTTTAATAAGAAATTTG
>CACJSJ010000009.1 GCA_902596045.1 uncultured Pelagibacteraceae bacterium | reverse complement strand
TTTGAATTAGTTCCCACTGATAAATCTGCTATAAACGTATCCTCGCTGTCCCCTGATCTGTGTGAAATAACAGTTTTATAACCTATTGCTTGAGCAAATCTAATAACATCAATTGTTTCTGATACTGTTCCTATTTGGTTTAATTTTATTAAAATTGCATTAGAGGAAATATTTAAAAAACCTTTTTTTAATCTCTCAAGATTTGTAACATATAAATCGTCTCCAACAATTTGCACATTTTTAATTGATCTCATTAATTTATTCCATGCTTGCCAATCATTTTCAGCAAAAGGATCCTCAATTGATTTAATCTTATATTTCTTAATTATCTTTTTATATTCTAAAATTGATTTTTTTACTGAAATATAACTTTTGGAATGTATTGAATATTTACTTTTTCTATATAATTCATTTGCTGCAACATCCAAACAAATAGAAACATCTCTTCCATTAACAAAACCAGATTTTTTAATTGCCAAAACTATCAAGTTAAGTGCTTGGGTATTGCTACTTATCATTGGTGCAAAACCACCTTCGTCACCTACTGAAGTGGAAAGACCTTTTTCTTTTATTAATTTACTTAAATTTTTAATTACTAGAAAACATATTCTCATAGCTTCAGTAAAGCTTTTTGCTTTATCTGGTCTAATCATAAATTCTTGAATTCTGAGACCATTATTAGCATGGGCACCACCATTTATTATGTTCATTAATGGATATGGTAACTGAAAATTTTTTTTAATTAAAAAACTTTTATATAAAGGAATTTTTTTTATTTTAGCTGATAATTTTTTAACAGCCATTGAGACTGCTAAAATTGCATTTGCACCTAATTTGGTTTTTTGTTTTGTGCCATCTAAATTTATCATTAAAGTGTCTATTCTCTCTTGATCATGAACACTGTAACCTTTTAATTTTTTTGAAATTTTTGTATTAATTAAATTAACTGCATTTAGTACACTTTTACCAAGATATCTTTTATTATTTTTATCCCTTTTTTCAAAAGCTTCATAAGTTCCTGTTGATGCCCCAGAGGGACAGATCGCAGATGCACTTGAGCCCGATGTATAAACTTCAGCTTCTACTGTAGGATTCCCCCTGCTATCGTAAACTTGTCTTGACTTAACTTTAATAATTTTACTCACTGGCTTTTAATTAAATTATCTATATCGTTAAGTTGCTTTAATAAATTTTCTAATTTATTTAAAGGTACCATATTAGGACCATCTGATGGCGCGTTATCAGGATCTTGATGAGTTTCTATAAAAACTCCTGCTACTCCTACTGCGACTGCAGCCCTTGCTAAATGCTCTACAAATTCTCTTTGTCCACCAGACGTCTCTCCTTGACCTCCTGGTTGTTGAACTGAATGCGTGGCATCAAATATAACTGGATAACCATTTTTTGCCATAATGGGTAAAGATCTCATATCTGAAACTAAAGTATTATATCCAAAACTAGCTCCCCTCTCGGTAACTAAAATATTCTCATTACCAGAATCAGAAATTTTCTTTGTAACGTTAACCATATCCCAAGGCGCTAAGAACTGGCCTTTTTTTACATTAATAATTTTATTTGTTTTTGCTGCAGCAATTAATAGATCAGTTTGTCTGCATAAAAAGGCAGGTATTTGCAAAACGTCAACATGGTTTGCAACAAGTGAGCATTGTTCAGAATTATGAATGTCGGTTAAAATTGGAACTTTTAATTCTTTTTTAATTTTATCAAAAACTGGTAACGAAGCATCTAAGCCTGCTCCTCTTTTTCCTTTTAAACTAGTTCTGTTCGCTTTATCAAAAGATGTTTTATAAATAAATCCAAGACCAAATTTTTGAGTAATTTCTTGTATTTTGCCTGCCATATCCATGGCATGTTGCTCTGTTTCAAGCTGACAAGGTCCAGCTATGATACAAATCTTCTTATTATTTGAAATCTCTATATTTCCACAATTTACTTTTTTGTTACTCATTTATGATTTTTTGCTGCTTTGATAAAAGATGAGAATAATGGATGTGGGGTTAAAGGTCTAGATTTAAATTCTGGATGAAACTGAACCCCTATAAACCATGGGTGATTTTTAAGTTCTATTATTTCTGGTAAATTATTGTCTGGTGACATCCCTGAAAAAATTAATCCCTTTCTTTCAAATTCATTTTTCAAATTATTGTTAACTTCATATCTATGTCTGTGTCTTTCTTTAATTGAATTAGATTTATAAATCTTTTTTATGGCAGAATTGTTTCTTAATTTAGCTTCGTATAAGCCTAATCTCATAGTTCCACCTAATTCTTTATCTGTACCTTTAATGATTTTGCCATTTTTATCCCACTCATTAATTAATCCAATAACTGGATAACAATTTTTATCTAATTCACTAGAGCCAGCTCTTTTAATTTTTAATTTATTACGAGCAAATTCAATTATTGCCATTTGCATTCCAAAACAAATACCAAGGAATGGTATCTTGTTTTCTCTTGCATATTTAATTGCAGAAATTTTACCTTCTGTTCCTCTTTTTCCAAAACCACCTGGTATTAATAAACCTGAAACATTTTTAAGTTTTTTTCTAATTTGATTAGCTTTAAGCTTATCTGATTCAATTCTTACTAAGTTTACTTTAACTTTATTGGAAATACCTCCATGAATTAAGGCTTCATCTAAAGATTTATAAGCATCTTTTAAATTCACATATTTACCTATTATTGCAATATTAACTGATTTTTTTGTATTTAAAGAAATTTTTGTTATTTTTTTCCATGGAAGTAGATTTGGTCTTTTTCTGGATTTAAGTTTAAAATATTTTAAAACTTGTTTATCAAGTTTTTGATTAAAAAAGCTAATCGGTGCTTCATAGATCGTTCTTACATCAACTGTTTCAATTACATTATCAATTGGAACATTACAAAATAAAGATATTTTTTTCTTTTGATCCAATGGTATTGACTGTTGTGACCTACAAATAATTATGTCTGGCTGAATACCTATGCTTCTTAATTCTTTTACAGAATGTTGCGTGGGTTTTGTTTTTATTTCATCAGAGGATTTTAAAAAAGGAACAAAAGTTAAATGAATAAATAATGTTTTTGACTTACCATGTTCATTTGAAAATTGTCTTATTGCTTCTACAAATGGTAAACTTTCAATATCACCAACAGTTCCACCAATTTCACAAATAACAAAATCTTCACTGGAAATATCTTTTTTAATAAACTCTTTAATTCTATCTGTAATATGAGGAATTACTTGAACTGTCTTTCCAAGATATCCTCCCTGTCTTTCTTTTTTTATTATATCGCTATAAATACGACCAGTTGTAATATTGTCTGATTTTTTTGAAGATATATTTGTGAATCTTTCATAATGACCAAGATCTAAATCTGTTTCTGCTCCATCATCAGTTACAAAAACTTCTCCATGTTGAAATGGACTCATTGTGCCTGGATCAACATTCAAGTACGGATCCATTTTTCTTAATCTAACTTTGTAACCTTGAGATTTTAGCAAATATGCTAAAGAAGCAGATGACAATCCTTTACCTAATGATGAAACCACGCCGCCCGTGACAAATATATATCGCGCCATGGAATTATCTTATAGCGAATAAAAAAAGAATTGAAAAGTATTAATTAGTTATTTTCTGGAATTGATGGAGTATCTTCAGCTTTTTCCTCTATGGTATCTAAAACTGAATTAGTTGGGGTAAGCTCTCCTCGCGATACAATAGTTAAGGCAAGACTGCAAATTATGAATAATGTTGCTACAACTGCTGTAGCTTTAGTCATAAAATTTCCTGCTGTTTTAGAAAACATTAAATTTTCTTGTGAAACTCCTATACCGAGAGCTCCACCCTCTGATTTTTGCATTAAAACCAGTAAAACAAGAATAATTGCAAATACGATATTTAATACTAATAAAATATTTTCCATGCGGACTAATTAAAGGTTTTTTTAACTATATCAATAAATTTTTTTGAGCTTTGTGATGCTCCTCCAATTAAAAAACCATCTAGACTACTAATCTTTTTTAAATCATTTATATTTTTAGGATTAACAGATCCTCCATATAAAATTTTTGGTAATTTACCTTTAAACTTTTTCTTAATAAATTCTACTGTTTGCTGAAGTTCTTTAGATTTTGGAATTTTACCAGTACCAATAGACCAGACAGGTTCATATGCAATAAATATATTAGACTTTTTTTTAACCTTATCTAAACCAAATTTTATTTGTTTTGATAAAATTGAATTAGTTTTACCACTATTTTTTTCTTTTAATGTTTCGCCAATACAAAATATAACTTTTAATTTTGCTTTAATAGCACTTCTAATTTTTAAATTAATAAGTTTGTCTGTTTCTCCTTTAATTCTATTTTCGGAATGTCCTAATATAACATAATTTGCCCCTATGCTTTTTAACATTCTTGAATTTATAAAACCTGTATGTGCACCGTAATCATCACTTTCATGACAATTTTGCCCACCAATATCAATTAAACAATTTTCAAATTTTTTGAAAAAAGAGGTTATTAAAGTGTATGGAGGACAATAAATTAATCGTCCCTTCTTAATTTCTTTAGATTTTGAAAATTTAATAACTTTATCCAATGTATTTATTGATTTTAAGTTTCCAAACATTTTCCAATTAGCTACAAAATACATATATTTATTTGTCATAATTCTATTTTTAATCTATAGATTTGTTTTTACAGATCAATACATAAATAGAGCTTAAATGAGTATCGGAAAATATATTAATAAAAATAAAATTGGTGCAGTAGTACTAATAATAATTATTATTATTGCCTTTGGTTTTGGTGGATTTGGTGGAGGTTTTTTATCTAATAATCAAAACAATATTGCAAAAATAAATAAAACAAATATCACCACAAAAGACTTTATCAATTATTTAAATCAAACTGGAATTTCTCAAAAAGTAATAAAGGATAACTTAGACGATAATGTAATTGAGGAATTATTATCAGGTTTAGTTTCAACAACATTGTTAGATTTGGAAATTAAAGATTTTAATATTAACTTCTCTGAAAAATCTATATCAAAAAAGATAAAATCTAATAAAAATTTTGTAGATGAAAATAATATATTCCAAAGAATCAAGTATGAAAAATTTTTATTAGAAAATAATATCTCGGCTCCAATATTTGAAAAAAGATTAAAAGATAGAGAGCTTCAAAAGAAATTGTTTGATTTTATAGGTGCTGGTACAACTACTCCTCGATTTTTGGCCAAAAAACTTTTTGAAAAAGAAAATACAAAGTTGGAAATAGAGTTCTTTGAATTAGATAATTTTTATAAAAAAAAAAGTCAAATTACTACTTTAGAATTAGAGAAATTTCTTAATGATAACAAGGAAAAAATTAAGATCGAATATATCGATTTTAATTATGCTATAATCAATCCTCAAAATTTGATAGGTGTTAACGAGTTTAATCAAACTTTTTTTGATAAAATTGATCAAATAGAAATAGATATATCAAATAACTTGGATTTAGACTCAATTTTAAGAAATACTGATATTAAGAAAATTCAAGTCTCAGATTTTAGATATACATATGATAAGAGTGATATTGAGAAAAAAATATTTGAAGTAAGAAATATTGATTTTGATATCTTAGAAAATGGTGATGATTATATTCTTTACAAAATTACAAAATCTGAAGAACGTGCACCTGATTTAAATGACTCTGTTTTAAAAGAAGAAATCTTAGGGCTTATATATGAAAAAAATAAATATGAATATAACAAAAAATTAATTAAAAAAATTGAAGAAGGAAATTTTAATAATATGAATTTTGTTGAAATGGGAAATAATAAAATTAATAATTTAATATTAAATTCTATAAAAGATAATAAAAAATTTGAAATTAAAGCTGTAGAACTTCTTTACTCATTACCATTAAATTCATTTACTTTAATAAATGATGATAAGAGTAAAATTTATTTAGCAAAAATAAAAAAAAAACTAAATCAAACTGAAGTTACTGAAAGTAAATTAAAAGAATATACTACCAACCAGAATACTAATATTAAAAATAGTATTTTAAAATCATATGATATTTTTCTTAATGACAAATATAACGTTGATATAAATAAAGTTGCCATTAACAATGTTGAAAATTATTTTAAATGATAATAAATCGAAGCTATAAAGATTTTAGATTTCGACACAAAAGCAAAAAAAATCAAATAATATATACCTCAAAAAAGGTAAAAAATGATGCTGAGGTTTTAAACTTAATTAATAATTTCTTAGAGGAAAAAAATAGTTTTATTTTTGAGTCTGTAGAAAAGGGTAAAATAAAGGGTAGGTATACTATATTTGGTAAAGATCCTGATAAAATTTGGGAATTTAATAACAATACTTCATACTTGATTGAAAATAATAAAAAAAAAAAATTAAAAGACAAGCCAAATCAATTAATTGAAAAAATAATTGAAGAATTTAAGTTTGAGACTCCAAAGAATTTACCTAAGATTTGCTCTCTTATTTCGGGGTATTTTTCTTATGACTCAATCAGGTACATCGAAAAAATTCCTAATAAATGTAAAAATGATCTGAATTTACCAGACGTAAGACTTTTGCGTCCTAGGACTCTTGTTATTCATGACAATTTAAAAAAAGAAATGTTTTTTATAAGTAACATTTTTCAAGATGAAAAAATTAAAGATTATCAAAAAAAATATGACAATATTAAAACTGATTTATTTAGATTGATCATACAGTCATCAATTAAAAATCTTGGTACTAAGCAAAATCAAAAGATTAAAGATATAAGAGTTAAATCAAACACATCTAAAAATAGATTTTTAGCTATGGTTAATAAGGCTAAAAAATACATAAAATTGGGTGATATTTTTCAAGTAGTTTTAAGTCAAAGATTTGAAGCTAAGTTGACAAAAAGACCAATAGATATCTATAAAAAGCTTAGAGTTACAAACCCCTCACCTTTTATGTTTTTCTTTAACTTCAACGACTTTCAAATTATTGGTGCAAGCCCAGAAATATTAGTGAGACTAAGAGATAACAAAATTACTGTAAGACCAATTGCTGGAACAAGACCACGTGGCAAAACGTTAAAAGAAGATCGTTTTTATGAAAAAGATCTTCTTCAAGATAAAAAAGAATTATCTGAGCATTTAATGCTTCTAGATTTAGGAAGAAATGATGCTGGAAAAGTATCTAAAATTAACTCTGTTAAAGTTACTGAAAGTTTTATTATTGAAAAATATTCACATGTTATGCATATTGTTTCTAATGTAATTGGGAAATATAATAAGAAATTTTCAAAATTTAAATCATTACTAGCAGGGTTTCCTGCTGGAACAGTCTCAGGTGCTCCAAAAATTAGAGCAATGGAAATTATTGATGAACTAGAAATAACTAAAAGAAAAGTTTATGCTGGGGGAATTGGATATTTTTCAGCAAATGGTGAATTTGATACTTGTATAGCTTTAAGAACAGCAGTAGCTAAAAATAAAAAATTTTATGTTCAAGCAGGAGCTGGAATTGTTGCTGACAGCAAACCTAACAATGAATATGAAGAAACAGTTAATAAAGCCAAAGCCTTAATTAACGCTTTAAGATGATGAAAATTTTATTAATAGATAATTATGATAGTTTTACTTTTAATTTATATCATTACATTTCATCGTTAAAAGTTAATGTTGATGTTATTAGAAATGATAAAATTAATTCAAAAGAAATTGTTAGAAAAAATTATAATAAAATTGTAATTTCTCCAGGCCCAGGAAATCCAAACCAGTCAGGAAATTGTATTAATATTTTAAAAACTTTACACCAAGAACTACCCTTTTTAGGAGTATGTTTGGGACATCAAATTATTGGACAAGTTTTTGGCTCAAAAATTATTCAAGCAAAAAAATTAATGCATGGCAAAACTAGTAGAATAAGATCTAGGAAAACTGGTATTTTAAAAAACCTCCCAAAAACTTTTGAAGCTACTAGATATCATAGTTTAATAATTGAGAAAAAATCTTTGTCTAAAGATCTAGAAATTACAGCTGAAACTGATGATGGAATAATAATGGGTGTACAGCACAAAAAATTCAATATTCATGGTGTACAATTCCATCCTGAAAGTATTAAAACTAAATTAGGGATAAAAATATTAAGAAACTTTATTAATTATTAATTTTATGGAACAAATTCTAGAAAAGCTAAAAAAGAAGGAAAATTTGTCTTACGAAGAAAGTAAGTCAGCTTTTGAATTGCTTATGACTGGTAAAGCTAATGAAGACCAAATCTATGACTTCTTAACGTTATTGTCTAATAAAGGTGAGGTTGCTGACGAAATTGCGGGTGGTGTTTACGTTTTAAGAGATAAATCTAAAAGAGTAAGTGTGAGTGATTGCATAGATACTTGTGGAACTGGTGGTGACGGAATGAATACTCTTAATATATCAACCGCATCAGCATTACTTTTAGCGAGTATGGGTACAAAAGTAGCTAAACATGGCAATAAGGCTGTTTCTTCTAAATGTGGATCTGGGGATGTTTTGGAAGCTCTTAAAATTAAAATTGATTTAGAGCCCAAAGATATAGAAAACGGAATCAATAATAACAACTTTGGTTTTATGTTTGCTCCTAATTATCATAGTGCAATGAGATTTGTTGGACCTGTTAGAAAAAAAATTGGAAAAAGAACTATCTTCAATATGATTGGTCCATTAAGTAATCCAGCACTGGTAACTAGACAGGTAATTGGCGTTTTTGATAAAAAGTTATTAAAAATTTTTGCAGAGGGACTTAAAAATTTAGATATAAAATTTGCATGGATAGTCAATAGCGAAGATGGCTTAGATGAAATATCACCATATGCAAAAACAAATATTATGCAATTAAGAGATGGTAAAATATCTGAAATTAGTATTGATCCTAAATCTTTAAATGTTAATGCAGAAAAATTTGAAAATTTAATTGGAAATGACGCTAAATTTAATGCAGAAAAAATGATCAATATATTTAAAGGTGAAGATAATGATTTTTCTAAAGCTGTATGTTTAAATGCTGCTGCTGGTTTAATTGTCGGAGAAAAATGTTCCGAATTTTCTGAGGCATACATCCAAACTAGAGAACATATTTTATCAGGTAAAGCTTTTCAACATTTGGAAAAAATTCAAAATGCCTGAAAATATACTTGAAAAAATAATCAAAAAAAAAATAGAAAAAGTTGATATTTTAAAAAAATCTATAGATTTAAAATCTTTAGATGAATTAATTAATAATAATCAAACTTATATTAATTTTAAAAAAAAAATTGAAGATAATTTAAATAATAACAAAATATCAATTATTGCTGAAATTAAAAAAGCAAGTCCGTCAGCAGGTATAATAATTGATAATTATAATCCTGTAGAAATTGCTAATGTTTATAGTAATAATAAAGTAACATGTCTTTCTGTATTAACTGAAGAAGATTTTTTTTTAGGAAACCTTATTCATGTTAGCAAAATAAAAGACAAAATAAAATTACCAATACTATGTAAGGATTTTTTTATAGATAAGTTTCAAATACCTTTGGCTAAAAGTTATGGTGCTGATGCGATTTTAATTATTCTTGCAGGTGTTTCGGATGAACTTGCTAATGAATTATATGAGGAAGCTTTAAAATTTAATATGTCAGTTATAGTTGAAGTTCACACAGTAAAAGAAGCTGAAAAAGCTCTCAACTTTAAAGAGGCTTTAATAGGAATTAATAATAGAAATCTCAAAACTCTAGAAACAAATATAAATACAACTTATGATATCCATGATGTATTGATTAATCACAGTGGACCATTGATTTCTGAAAGTGGAATTAAAACAAAAGAAGAACTTCTAACTTTAAAAGATAAAACAAAAATAAAAACTTTTTTAATCGGTGAATCACTTTTAAAAAATTTGGATAAAAATTCTATATTTTCAGTTTTATAATCAAATAAACCCCTATTTTATTGGTTTTTTATCTATTGTTAAATTAGAAGAACTTTTATAGAACAGATTTTGTACGATATTTGTTCTTATGCTAACTAAAAAACAAAAAAACCTGCTTTTATTTATCAACAAGAAGTTGAGAAGTTCAGGTGTATCTCCTTCATATGAAGAAATGAAGCAATCTCTTAACCTAAAATCTAAATCTGGAATTCATAGGTTGATAAGTGCTTTAGAAGAAAGAGGATTTATTAAAAGATTAGCCCACAAAGCAAGAGCATTAGAAGTTATTAAATTACCAGAAACTGCATCTGCAAATGATATTTATAACAGTTTTTCACCAAGTGTAATCAAAGGTGGTTTAGATGAGGTTAAAATTAGTTCTGATGAAGTGGAAGTTCCTGTCCTTGGAAAAATTGCTGCTGGTACACCAGTTGAGGCAATTCAAAATGAGGTATCAAGAATTCCTTTGCCAAGTAATTTAGAAAAAAATGGTGATTATTTTGGTTTAAAAGTTCAAGGAGATTCAATGATTGAGGCAGGTATTAATGAAGGTGATACAGTAATTATTAAAAGGACTGATACAGCAGATAATGGTAAAATAGTAGTAGCTTTAATAGATGAACATGAAGCTATGCTGAAAAGAATTCGTAAAAAAGGTAAAGTTGTAGCACTTGAAAGTGCTAATAAAAACTATGAAACAAAAATTTTTGGCCCAGATAGAGTAAAAGTTCAGGGTGTTTTGGTATCTTTATATAGAAACTTTTAAAAAAATAGTCTAAACAATTTCAATGAAGAAAGTAGCAACTAGATTTGCTCCATCCCCTACTGGGCCTTTGCATATAGGTGGTGTGAGAACAGCTTTATTTAATTGGTTATATTCTAAAAACCAAAAAGGTGATTTCTATTTAAGGGTTGAAGATACTGATAAAGAAAGATCAAAAGACGAATATAAAGATCAAATAATTAAATCTCTTAAATGGATTGGTATTAATTATGACGGAGAAGAGTATATACAATCTAAAAAAGTTGAAGCTCATATCAAAGTTGCAAATGAATTACTTAAAAGTGGTTTTGCATATAAATGTTATTGTTCGAGCGAAGAAATAGAAGAACAAAAGAAACGAGCAAGACAAAAAAAAATTCCTTATATATATGATAGAAAATGGAGAGATAAGAAAGAAACTGATGCTCCTAAAGATATAAAACCAGTTATCAGATTTAAAAGTAAAATAGATGGAACATCTATATTAAAAGATTTAGTTCAAGGTGATGTTGAAATTGACAATAATACTATTGAAGATTTTATTATCTTAAGAAATGATGGAACTCCAACTTACAATTTATCAGCATCGGTCGATGATCATCAAATGAATATGACACATATAATTAGAGGCGATGATCATAAGATCAATACTTTTAAACAAATTCAAATTTATCAAGCCATGAAATGGGAGTTACCTTCTTTTGCACATATACCCTTGATTCACACAATTGAAGGGAAAAAACTATCAAAACGAGATAAAGCCTCAACGTTAGATGATTATTCTAAAATTGGTATTATGCCAGATGCACTGAGGAATTATCTTCTTAGATTAGGTTGGTCTTATAAGGATAAGGAAATATTTACATTAGATGAAAGTATTCAGCATTTTAATCTTGAAGGGATTGGTAAATCTCCTTCAAAACTAGATATGAGTAGAATTTTATCAATGAATGAGCACTATATTAAAAATATTGATGAGGGTGATTTATTTAATCAACTAACTGATTACAGCAAATTATATAAAAGTGAAATTAAATCAGAGAAAAAAGATAAGATTAAGAAGTCTCTAACTTTCCTAAAGAATAAAGCTAAAACCCTAGAAGATATATTTAATAATGGTCAATATATTATGATAGACGAGGTTAATTTTAACCAGGATGATTTTAAGTTAATTGATGATAAAGCCAAAAAAGTCATTTCTGATTTCAATACTCAATTTAATAGCGTTGATAAATTAAGCAAAGAAACATTAGAGCCAATAGTAAATGAATTGATTAAATCAAACGATACTAATTTTAAAGGGGTTGGCCAGCCTTTGAGAATAGCTTTAACGGGTTCAAAATTTGGACCTGGAATATATGATATAATTATTTCTCTTGGAAAAGATGAAGTAACAAAAAGATTAACTAATAAGAAACTTAGTTAGTACTGATGAAGCTTCATCAGAAGATGAGGTTTTTGACCTGATTTTAGTTAAAGTTTCCTCACAATCATGAATTTGCTTTTTCATTAATTCTGGATTTTTTAAAAAATAAACTACAGAATTATAAATCTCTTTAGCATTACACTCTTTTTGTATTAATTCTGGAATTATTTCTTTGTTATTGATTATATTAATAATGTTAGCAAACTTTATCTTTACCAACATTTTAACAATTAAAAAATTCAAAAAATTCATTTTATAGATAATTATAGAGGGAACTTTAGCATTACAGATTTCAAGAGAAACTGTGCCAGATTTTGAAACTGCAAAAATAGATTTATTTAGTATTTGTTTTTTTATATTTTCATCAGAAATAACTTCAACATTATTAAGATTTAAATTATTAATTTTTTCATTAATCAAATTTTTATTCTCATCGGTTGCATGAAATACAAAAGTAAAATTATCAAATTTTGTATTCATCATATT
The DNA here is from genome assembly GCA_902596045.1 of uncultured Pelagibacteraceae bacterium. Classification (GTDB taxonomy): domain Bacteria; phylum Pseudomonadota; class Alphaproteobacteria; order Pelagibacterales; family Pelagibacteraceae; genus Pelagibacter. The sequence goes on along the minus strand of CACJSJ010000009.1, from coordinate 28,273 downwards.
TATAAAATTAATTAAAATAGGTAAAAGTAAATTTACTTCAGATGATCTACTACCAGAGAAAAGAGAGATGATCTTTTTGTCATTTGATATGATGTGAGAAAGATCTATTTTATCTTTTGACTCTTGTTCTAATAATGGATGACCCACAAAAGTATTTGGAATATTCTCTTTATCAAAATATTTTTTTTCAAAATCGAATAATAATAAAATATGATCTAAAAACTTTTTAAACTTTTTTACTCTACCCTCTCGCCATACCCATACTTGTGGAGCCACATAATGAACAGTTTTGATCTTATTATTTAATCTTTTAACTTTTTCAGCAACTCTTAATGTAAAATCGGGACTATCTACACTAAACAAAATATCTGGATTAAATTTTATTATTTCTTCTACAGTTTTGTTTATTTTATTCTTTATTTTGAAAATATTTAACAAAACACTCGTGAAACCAATATATGTAATTTCTTTAAGGTTAAAAATAGATTTTATCCCTAGAGAATTTAAATGTGTTCCACCAACACAAGAATATTCAATATTAGGATTATTTTTTTGAAGTTTAGATATGACTTTAGAAGCAAGTTTATCTCCAGAAGGTTCACCAGTTAATATAAAGATTTTTTTCATTTTACTGAGATAAACATCTTGTTTTTATTTGCAAATTTTATACATTTATTTTTATCTAAAAATACATGTTGTTTATTTTTTATAACAATACCCTTTAAACCAGCGCTCTTACTTTGTTTTATGGTTTTCAATCCAATTGTCGGAAGATCTATTCTCAAGTCTTGTTTCTTTTTTGGAAACTTAACTAATACTCCCTGATTTCTAAACTTTTTGCTTCTGCTTTTCTCAAGCATTTTTTTAGTTCCACCTTTTCCTTCTATAGAAACTATTTTATTATTTCTAACTACAACTCCTTGGCTAAAATTGTATTCTCTTAAACTATTTAGAGTTTTAATTGCTTTTTTAATATCTAATTGATCTTGTTTGTTTGGTTTATATTTTGAATAATTACCTTTTTTTAATGAAAGTTCAGGATTAAATTTAAGTGAATTTTCAGTTTTGATCTTGTTTTGGGCCAATATCTTAATGATTTCTTTAAGTATTGCTGCATCACCAAGCTTTGATGCTTTGATAATTCTTGGAATATAATAAATACCTTTAAAATCTAATTTTAGTTTAGAAAAGTTAGGTTTATTTACCTTTCCAGCAAATAAGACTTTTTTACATTTATTTTCCTTTAAAATATTAATGATTTTACCAAATTGACCTATAGAAACTGAATAAGATTTTCTATCTTTTTTAAATTTCTTTGATTTTGACAAATCAATTATCAAATATTTTAGTTTTCTTTTTTTGATAGTTTTAAGAATTTCCTTTGGAAAATCATTATCACCAAAAATTAATCCTATCATTTTATGAAAATGGTGTGCAAATAGATCTTTTTTTATCTTTTGTTATAAAGTCAATTACATTCTTAACTAATGGATTGTCTTTAAATGAGCCATTTAATTTACCTATATTGTCCGTAAGATTTTTGGTTGCAAATATTTCTTTGTAGGCCTCACTTAATCCAAGAATATCTTTATTTTCAAACTTGGCTCTTCTTAAGCCTATTAAGTTTAACCCCTGTAAAGAATTACGATTTCCTGTAGATAATCCATAAGGAATTACATCATGTAAAACACCTGTCATTCCTCCAATCATTGCCATCTTACCAATTCTGGTAAATTGCTGAACTGCTGAATTTCCACCAATTACAACATTATCCTCTATAATTGCATGTCCACCTAAAGGCACATTGTTTGCTATTATGACATTATTTCCTACCTGGCAATCGTGGGCTATATGAGAAGAAATCATAAATAAGCAATTGTTTCCAATTACTGTTTTACCACCTCCGCCTGCAGTACCAGGATTTATTGTTACATACTCTCTAATCTTGTTATTGTCTCCAATAATTAAATTTGTGGGCTCATTATTGTATTTTAAATCCTGAGGATCATTAATTGAAACAAAGGGATAAATCTTATTTCCTTTCCCAATTTTTGTATTTGCTAAGATACTTACATGTGATTGGATGATAGTATTTTCTCCAATTTCAACATTAGGACCAATTACACTATAAGGTCCAACGTGAACATTTTCATTTATTTTGGCTTTAGGATCTATAATTGCTGTTGAATGTATCATCTGTTTTCTTTTATAAATTCTCTTAAATTTTTTGCTGGATATCCCATTACTTTAGTGTCGTCAGATATATCTTTTATGACACCACTTCCTCCCCCGATGTGAACATTGTTTCCAATTTTTAAATGACCTGAAATACCGGCCTGACCACCTATCATTACATTATCCCCTAGAATTGAACTTCCAGCAAATCCAACTTGACCAGCTATTATACAGTTATCACCAATTTTATTATTGTGGGCTATATGAACTTGATTATCTAAAAAAGTATTTTTTCCAATAATTGTGTTTGATAAAGAGCCTCTATCTATAGTTGAGCCACAGCCTATTTCACAATTATCATTAATAATTACTATTCCTATATGTGGGTATCTTATATTTTTGCTTTTGTTTGGAAAAAAACCAAAACCTTTTTTGCCAATTACACAGCCATCTAAAATACTTACATTATCATTGATAATAGTATTTCTTATAATCACATTAGAACCAATTGAACAATTTGAACCAATTATTACATTTTTTTCAATTATTGTATTATGTCCAATTAAACAATTTTTTCCTATTTTAACATTTTTTCCAACTAATACATTTTTTCCATATTTAATTTTTTTCTTAAATGAAGTTTTAGATATTTCTTTAATAGTATCATCAAAATCATCCACAGTTGAATTAGGATAGAATTCTTTAGTAATATTTGCCATAGTTAATAAAACATTTTGAACAATAATTTTCTTACAAGTCTTCGGTAATAAATGAGAAAGATTTTCTAATGTTACACAATAAGATGCCTTCGTTTTTGATGCTAGCAAAGAATACTTTTTTGAATGGAAAAATGTTAAATCTTTTTTTGTTGCTGTAGTTAAGTCTTTAATATCAAAAATTTTATCTTTTTTATAATTATCAGTATTTTGAATACTAATTTTAGAAAGTAATTTTTCTATATTGAATGGTCCAGTGTTTTTAAAAAAAGGATTAATCACAATAACTTAATATCAAAATTTTGATATTATAATTATCAACTAATATTTCGAATTATTTTTTATCAACTATAGTTGCAGACCATTGAGCATCGGCCATTCGTTTTCCTTCTACAAAAGCCTCTCCTTTGTATTTCCAGACTCGGCCATGGGAACGAACTGCTTCTATCTTAAGTTCTAATTTGCAATCAGGAATGACTGGATTTCTAAATCTTGCTTTTTCGACACTCATTAAAAAAACTAGTTTATTTTCATATTCTTTTTTATCTACGCCGTGTGCAGTTAAAGCTGCTGCTGCTTGACCAAATGCTTCAACAATTAAGACACCAGGCATAACTGGATTATCTGGGAAATGACCATTTACATAGAAAGCATCTTTTTTAACATTCATAATAGCTGTCGCAGATTTAAGTTTAACTATATCTGTTAGTTCATCTATTAAAAGCATCGGTTCTCGATGTGGAAGTAATTCTGCAATTTCAGATTTATTTAATTTCATAAATTATTCAATTAATTTAATTTTTTTTGAATCTACAATTTTCAAAATGTCATTAGATATGTCTAAAGTTTTTGATCCAACTAAAATGTCTTCTTGTTTTAAAATCATATTTATAGAATTTTCTGTAGAATAATTACTTAAAATTTTCTTTAATTCTTTAGTAAATTTTGACCTTACTTGTTTTCTTAAATTTACAATTTCATCATTTCTAATTTTAATTTTTTTATTAAATTCTTTTATCTTATTATCAATGTCAGTAAATTTTTTATTGAATTCTTCATCGGATAAGATATTTTTTTGTTTTATTAATTTATTCTTTTCATTGTTAATATTTTCCGTAAATTTATTTACTTCATTTTGAAGATTTTTAACTTTATTTTCAAAAGATGTATTTGCTTCTTTACCAGAGATAGAATTACTAAAGACGTAATTAACATTTAAATATACAATTTTTTCATTAGCATATGATGTATTATTTAAATTAATTGTTAAAAAAAAAATAATTATAAAAATTAAATTTCTCATTAAAATGTTGTTCCTAAATTAAATCTAAAAGTCTCTGTTTTATCTGATGATGCTTTTGTAATTGGTTGAGCTAAAGAAAAGCTTAGTGGACCAACGGGTGTTAAAACATTTAAACCAATTCCAGTTGAACTTCTTATTTTAGATTTATCTAAAGAACTATTGTAATCAACTCCCCAAACATTACCTATATCAATAAAATAATTAAAATCTAAAATTTCAATGGTAGATAAAATACCTGGTATATTAGTTGAAAGGTTTAAAGTTGATATATAATTCCCCCCAATATAATCAGAACCATCGACTGGTCCAACTTTACCTTTTTCAAACCCTCTAAGTCGATTGTAAGGAACATTTGCTCTTTTTGATACTCTTACATCAGATCCATCAATTGTATTAATTGCTTTTAAGTACAAGCTAGCTTTACCAACCATCTCAGATGACTTTATTAATTCATTATATTTTGTATATATAATAGTATTGGAAATCTCATTATTTTCAGAAACCAAAGGAAGTTGCTGTTTAAATTTTGTGATATAGCCATTTTTTGTATTAAATGAAGAGTCCCTCATGTCGTAATCTAAACCATAATTAAAATAAAAATCTGTATAACTTCCCTCTTGTTTTTTAAGCTGTGAGGATGCTGTAGTATTTGTGCTTAAATCCTCAATTAAAAAATCCAATTCTGGACTAAAAAAAAGATTTTCATATTGTTCATACCTTGTACCTATAGAAAAGCCAATTTCAGTACTTTCATAACCATATAAAGTTAAAAAATCATTATCAACTGACCTTAACGATGTAAAAAGAGTATTATCACTATACGCAAAATTTGGTCTTGAATATTGGATTTGACCTTTTAATGTTTCTTCAGTTATTTCAAGATTGGTATTTAAATTAATACCTTTTCCCAAAAAATTTCTTTCATTTATACCACCACCTGTAGCAACTCCATTAGTACCAAAACCAGCTGATAATGAAATTTCACCAGTAGGTTGTTCCTCTACAGTTATATCTAAAATCTTAAGATTATCATTTGAGCCATCTTTAATTTGAGAGTTAACAGTTTTAAAAATATTAAGAGATTTAATTTCATTAATTGATTTATTGAATAAAAGATTATTAAGCGGGTCACCTTCATCAACAATTAACTTATTTCTTATAACCTCTTCAATAGTAGAATAATTTCCAAGAATATTTATTCTTTCTACATAATATTTTTTTGAATCAGATACAATAAAGTTAAGATTTAATTTATTACCATCAACAATTTCTTCTTCTACTTTTGCATCAATAAAATCATATAATCTATTTGAAGCAATTTTTTCAATTTCTTCCAAAATATTATTGATAAATTTAAGTGAGTAATTTTCATTAATATTTTTATCGAAAATTTTATCAATATTAGTAAAATCTTCTTTTGAGTAATCATCAGGTAGAGTTAATGATAAATTTTTAATCAAAAATTTGTTACCAGCATTTATATTGTAAGTTAAATTAAATGAAGAATTTTCTTTATTTAATTCAACAAAATTATCTACGATTTCAACATTATAGAAACCTCTATTTTTATAATAATTTTCTAAAAGTCTCTTATCTAAATTAATTAAAGTTTCATTTAAATAAACTTTATTAGAAATAAATTTCCAAAATTTATGCTCTTCAGATGCTATAATTTCTAATAACTTTTTATCTTTAATAACCTTTTTGCCTATAAATGAAATTTTTTTAATTTTGGCTTTTTCACCCAAATTTACTTCTATTTTTAATTTTACAGAATTCAAATCATCATTTTTAATTAGACTAGATTGTATAGTAGAAAAATAATACCCATTTGTTTTTAATATATTTTGAATTAAATTAATATCTTTGTTTAGATAGAATTCATTAAAAGAAACTCTTTCTTTTAAATAAATATTATCTTGAATAAATTCTAAAAAACTTTTCTTTTTAATTCCAATTAATTCTAATTTCTCTATGATTGGATTTTCTATTACATCAATAGAAAGTTTATTATCATTAAAAGTTATATTGATATCTTCAAAAAAATTAGTCTCATATAATCTTTTTAAGGAATTATTAATTAAGTCTTCACTATATTCGTTACCAATATTTAATTCACTAAAAACAATTATAGATTCTTTTGAAATTCTTTTATTACCAGTTATATCTATTGAGTTAATTATTTGAGAAAATAAAATAGTTGTTAGCGAAAAGTATAAAATTAATGTCTTTAATAAAATTCTAATCATAAAATAATGATTTATATACCTAAACTATCTAATTTTAAACTTACATAATCTCTTAGTTCGTAGATATCATCTATACTTTTTGGCTTAATTTTCTTGAATTTCTGAAATTCTTTAAGATTTGAAATTCTATTGATTAAATTGATTAATTTTTGAAAATTTATTTTCTTATCTAGAAATTTAAAAACTAGATAATCATTTACTGTAATCAACACAGTTTCATATAATGATGAATTATTGGGAAGTTTGTTTAATAACTTAACTAATGGAAATTTTTTTGTGTCAATATCTCTAAGCTCTAAATTATTCAAAATTTTAAAATTTAATGTAGGCGTTTTAAGTGATTTTACACTTGATGAATAAATAGAATTATAAATTGGAATTTTCATATCTGGATCGTGTAAAAGTAATTTTGTTAAGCCATTTTTAAATTTAGTAATCGCATGTAAATAAGACTTGGGGTGTGTTAGTATTGAAATTTTACTATAACTTAAATTAAAAATATTTTTTGCTTCAATAACTTCAAAAACTTTATTCATTAAAGTTGCTGAATCTATAGTTATTTTTTTTCCCATACTCCAATTTGGATGATCAAGAGCTTTTTTAATAGAAATATTAGAAAATTGTTTTTTTGGTAATTTTAAGAAAGGACCACCTGATGCTGTAATAAAAATTTTATCAATATCGTTTGAGTTATAATTTTGTAATAAAGACCAAATTGAAAAGTGCTCAGAGTCAACTGGTACAAAATTTGTATTATATTTTTTTAACTCTTTATTTATTAAATTCCATCCACAAATAATTGACTCTTTATTTGCAATTAAAATTTTTTTAGTATGTTTTATTGATTTTAATGTCGGTAAAAGACCATTTAAACCTGTGATTGAACTCATTACTAAATCATTTTTTGTTTTAATGATTTTGTTCAAATGATCATAACTATTGTAAATGTTGATGTTTGATCTTTTAAATTTGATTTTAGCCTTTTTGTAAGAGATTAAATCTGAAATTATAACATTCTTAACTTTAAATTCTTTTGATTGTTTAAAGATTTTATTAATGTTTTTATTTGTAGTAAGTAAATTTACCTCAAAATTTTTTTTATCTTTTTTTATAATTTTTAAAGTCGTTTCACCAATTGATCCCGTTGAACCTAATATTGCAATTTTTTTTTTCATGAAAAAATTATTGATAATAAATGAATAATAGGAAATACAAAAATCATTCCATCAATTCTATCAAGCATGCCTCCGTGTCCAGGAAAAATTTTTCCAGTATTTTTAATCTTAGAAGATCTTTTAAAATAAGAAATTATTAAATCACCTATCTGACTAGTACTCGAGATTATTAAGACTAAAATTATAAATTGTAAGTCACCAACATAAGTATTGTTAACAACTTCAGTTGGAGTATACTTTGTTGCAAAAAAGTATGAGATAATTATCGCTAATAAAAAACCACCCAACATTCCTGAATAAGTTTTGTTGGGACTTATTTTTATTAATTTTGGGCCTTTAAATAATTTTCCAAAAATATAACCACCTAAATCAGTTGAAACACAAGCTATGATTATCAATAAAAAGAATTCTAAACTCATTTCTCTGTAATAAAATGTTGAATAAAAAGAAAATATTAAAAAAAGAATTCCTAAAATTTTTAGTTCTAATTTTTTAGTCATATTTAACCACTCAAAAGAAGAAATTAAAAAAAGAACAACTAAAAATAAAATAAAAAAAGTCGAACCTTTAATAATAAAAAAAAGAGATAAGGGAATTAAAATTATTGAACTTAATATTCTTTTTTGAAGCTCTTTTTGCATTATATTTTTCCAAAATTTCTTTTTATAATCTTAAATTTCTTGATAATTTTATTGTAGTCTTTTTCACTAAATTCTGGCCATAATTTCTTATCAAAATGAATTTCTGCATATGCAAGCTGCCATAACAAAAAATTACTTAATCTTTGTGTATTTCCTGTTCTAATTAAAAGGTCTGGATCTGGTATATTTTTGGTTTGTAAGTACTTACTTAAATTTTTTTCATTTATTATTTTATTGCTTTTTTTTAAACTTTTAAAAGCATTAATTAACTCAAATTTTGATCCATAATTTAATGCAAGATTAATTTGTAATTTTCGATTTTTAGAGGTTTTTTTCTCAGATTTATTCAAGAGATTATTTAATTTTGAAGAAAAATTTTTTACACCTATTATTTTAAGTTTTATATTTTGTTTATGTAATTCATCTATTCTGCTAATCAAAAAGTTTTCCAATAAACTAAATAAATAGTTAATTTCTTTTTTGGGTCTTTTCCAATTTTCTGTAGAAAATGCATAAAGTGTTAAAAATTTTATTTTATTTTTAATCGTTTCTTTAATTATTTTTTCTACAGTATTTAAACCAGCTTTATGTCCAGCGTTTCTTGAATTTTTATACTTTAAACCCCACCTACCATTACCATCCATTATGATGGCCACATGATTTAATGGGTTCATATTGTCATTATTTCTTTTTCTTTAGATGAGATTTTTTCATCTACAATAGAAATATGTTTATCAGTAATTGTTTGGACGTTTTTTTCAAAAGATTTTTCTTCATCTTCACCAATCTCTTTTGATTTTAGAAGTTTTTTTAACTCTTCATTAGCTTCTCTTCTAATATTTCTTATAGAAACTTTACACTTTTCACCCATATTTTTAATCATTTTTTTTAATTCCATTCTTCTTTCTTCGTTAAGCTCAGGAATTGGTAATCTTATTAATTGTCCATCAATTTGAGGATTTAAACCAAGCTCAGATTTTTTTATTGCAGCATCCACTAGTGTTACATTGTTTTGATCCCATACTTGAATATTTATCATTCTAGGTTCCGGGGTTGTTATGCTTCCTACTTGGTTAATAGGCATTTGTTGACCATAAACATCAACTTTAACTAAGTCTAACATTGTTGCATTCGCTCTGCCAGTTCTTAAGGAAGATAGTTCTTTTGCAAAGACCTCAATGGTTTTATCCATCTTAAGACTATATGATTTATCATTAAACATCTATTCACCTATCTTAAATCTTACAAATTCTTTAATCTTTAAATCAGAAATAGAAAGTTCTTTTAAAATATCTTGAACTTTTTTTTTAGGTTCCATCACCCAAGCTTGAGTTAAAAGAGCATTTTCCTCCTTAAATTTACTCATTTTACCTAGACTTATTTTTTTTACTATTTCATCAGGTTTTCCAGAATTTTTTAATTCTTCTGTTACTAATTCTTGTTCCTTATCAATAATTGCCTTGTCAATAGAATTTTGATCTAAAGCAAGGGGGTTAGAAGCAGCTATATGCATTGAAAGTTGTTTACCAAAATTTTTAACCGTATCGGATTTATCTTTAGTTTCTAAGGAAACTGCTACAGCTAATTTTGCTAAATTATCTTTAACAACAGTATGTAAATATTTAGAATTTACAGCCCCCTCGTTAACAATTGTTTTTGTTTTACCTATAGTAATCTTTTCGCCAATTTTTGCTATTAATGCTATCAGATTTTCATCAACAGATTGACCATTTGACATTTTTGATTTTTTTAAACTTTCTGTATTTGAATTTACATTATTGTTTAAATCACTTAACTCTTTAACAAAGCTAACAAAATCCTCATTTTTAGCAACAAAGTCTGTTTCACAATTAACTTCCATTAGAGAAATTTTTTTATCGTCTCCACTTACAGCGATTACACCTTCTTTAGCGTCTCTAGACATTTTTTTAGAAGCTTTAGAAATTCCTTTTACCCTCAAAATTTCAATTGCTTTATCTAAATCTCCCTTTGATTCTTTAATTGCTTGATTACAATCTTTGAACCCTGCACCAGTTGCTTCTCTTAACTTTTTTACTTTTTCAATATCACTCATTAGTTAAGATTCTCCTTTTTTTCTTTAGAAAATTTTTTTTCTAATTTTTCCCTATCTATTTCTTGAATAGTTTTGGTAGAACTTTTCTCTTTTTTACTTTCTTCCTTTTTATTTTCTTTTGGAGCTGATTTTTTAGCAGAATTTATTGTTTCTTTGATTAGGTTGCAATAAAGATCAATTGCTCTTCTAGCGTCATCATTTCCAGGAATTGGAAAATCGATTCCATCTGGATTTGAATTACTGTCTAAGATTGCAATAATTGGTATCCTTAATTTTACAGACTCTTGAATTGCCAGAGACTCATAATTTGTATCGATAATAAAAACTAAATCAGGTGTTTTTTTCATATCAGCAATACCGCCTAAAGATCTTTGCAATTTATCTTTCTTTACGCTCATTTTTAAAAGTTCTTTTTTAGTAAAACCTCTGTTTTCTGAAACAAGATCCGACTCATATTTTTTCATTTTTTTTATAGATCCTGAGATTGTTCCCCAGTTAGTTAACATTCCACCTAACCATCTATAATTTACAAAATATTGATCTGTTTCTTTTGCAACTTCAGCTATAGCTTCTGAGGCTTGTTTTTTTGTTGAAACAAAAAGTATTTTTCCATTATTTGATATAGTTTCATATACTTTTTCTAATGCAACTTTTGTTAATTCCAGTGTTTGAGTTAAGTCTATAATGTGTATCGAGTCTCTTTTTCCAAAAATGTATTTTTTCATTTTTGGATTCCATCTCAAAGTTTTGTGTCCCAAATGAACACCTGCTTCTAATAATTGTTGAATTGTAACGTTAGGTATCTTCATATTTATTCCCTGTTGAGCCACCACAGTAATTACCATTAAAGGACAGGAGGTATAAAACCAAAAACTGTGTGCGTGTTTGTTAATTTATTCAGCTATTTACTAATATTTTATTAATTTAACAAGTATAAATTAATCTATATTTAAGCTTATTTCTTTATTTCTTAAAATATTAATAGATTTTCTATTGATATTTCTTAATGATTTAAGCTTAAATTTATGTGTTTCTCTATCATCTGAAAAATTAATATTTACTAAGGTTTCTCCCTTTTTTTCGAGGAAATTTTGTACTTCTTTAAGTTGCTCTTTTGAAGTCAAATTTAAGGTAATTTCCTTAATGGTGCCACTAAACAAATCTTTTAATGATGCAATTTTACGAACATTAATTCTTTTAGTTTTGTCCTCATCTGAAGAAATCGTTTTTGTTAAAGTCAATATAAGTGATGATCCCTCTTTTAAAATATCTCTGTTTAATTCTAATACATCCGAAAATATAAATAATTCAAAGACATTACTCAAATCAGTTAATCTTAAAACTGCGTAGGAATTTCCTTTTGCAGTCTTTCTTTCTATTACTTTTAATAATGTTGCAGCAATATTGTTTTCTTTAATTTCATCATTAGAAAAAAATTCCTGGTACTCTATAATCTTATAATCCTCAAAGATTTCTTTAAATTGATTAAGTGGATGATCTGATATGAAAAACCCGACCGCTTCAAATTCTTTTGATAATCTCTCTTCAAATTCCCAATCTTTTATATTGCTAATTATATTAGTTTCATTTTCTTCAGTTTCTTCAAATAAATCAATTTGGTTAGCTAACTTATTATCAAAATCATTTTTTGATTTGGTAATCATACTTGGTATAGAATTAAATATTGATTGTCTGTTGTTATTTAATTTATCAAAAGCTCCTGATTTGACTAATCCTTCTAATTGTAATTTATTAATGTCTTTAGGATTAACTCTTTTAATAAAATCATTGATAGATAAAAATTTTCCGTTAATTTCTCTTTCCTTAACAATATTAGATATAGCCTCTAATCCAACAGCTTTGATTCCACCTAATGCATAGTAAAATTTATCATTTTCAGTTTTAAAATCAGCATAACATTCATTTATATCTGGTCTAATGATTTCAATATCAAGTCTTTTCAATTCTTCATAAAATTCACCTAATTTGTTTTGATTTGAAATATCCATTGTCATTGAGGCAGCAATAAATTCTTTAGGGTAATAAGTTTTTAAAAATGCTGTTTGATAAGAGATAATTGCATAAGCAGCAGCATGACTTTTATTGAAACCATATTCTGCAAATGGTTCAATTTTTAAGAAAATACTAGCCGCAACATCTTTGCTTATTCCATTGTTAACAGCACCAGCAATAAAATTTTGTTTTTGTTTCTCTAGTTCTGCTCTTTTCTTTTTGCCCATTGCTCTTCTTAATAAATCAGCTTGTCCAGCAGTAAAACCTGACAACTTTTGAGCTATTTGCATCACTTGTTCTTGATAAATAATTACTCCATAGGTTGGTTTTAGAATATCTTCTAATAAAGGATGTAAATAATCTGGTGTTTTTCTTCCATGTTTACAATCATTATAAATTGGAATGTTGCTCATGGGGCCAGGTCGATATAAAGCAACTAAAGCTATAATATCTTCAATATGGTTTGGTTTCATATGAGTAAGTGCATCCCTCATCCCAGCACTTTCAATTTGAAATAATCCAACTGTTTTACCCGAGGACATAAGTTCAAAAACTTTTTTATCTTCAAAACTAATATTTTCTATATCGAAATCTTTATTCTTTTTTCGTACTAATTTTTGAGTGTTATTAATTACAGTTAAAGTTTTTAAACCTAAAAAATCAAATTTAACTAAGCCTGCATTTTCTGCAGAGTACATATCAAATTGTGTTGAGGGTAATAATAAATTTGTTGATGCATCTTTATATAAGGGAACTACTTCTGTTAATTTTTTATCTGCAATCACTACACCTGCTGCATGGGTTGCAACATTCCTATTTAAACCCTCTAGTTTTAGGGAGAGATCAACGAGTTTTTTAACTCTAGAGTCTTCATTTATCATTTTTTGAAGTCTTGGCTCACCACCAATACACTCTGATAAAGTTTGAGGTCTTGATGGATCAAATGGTATCATTTTTGATATACTGTCTACAAAACCATAAGCAAGACCTAAGACTCTTCCAACATCTCTAATAACCATTCTTGCCTTTAATTTCCCAAATGTAATTATATGAGCAACACTATTTTTGTATTTCTGAGTTAAATATTTAAAAACTAAATCTCTTTTTTCTTCACAGAAATCAATATCAAAATCAGGCATTGAAATTCTGTCAGGATTTAAAAAACGTTCAAAAATTAAGTTATATTTAATTGGATCCACATCTGTAATTGACAAACACCAAGCAACAAGTGAGCCTGCTCCTGAGCCACGTCCTGGTCCAACAGGTATATCATTATTTTTTGCCCATTTTATATAATCAGAAACAATTAAAAAATAACTCGAATAATCCATTTTGATAATAATTTCTAATTCATGATCCAGTCGATCTTTATAAATTAAAAACTGTTTATTATTTTCTATCTCATTGGATTTTAAATTAAAAAATTTAATAAATTTATCTTTTAAACCGTTTAAAGAATCTTTTTTAATAATATCACTAGCATTACCGTCTTCAGTGGAACTTATATTTGGTAAAATTGGTTTTGAAAAAAGTGGTCTAAAACTACATCTTAAAGGAAAATTATAATTATTTTGTAATGCTTCTGGAATATCAGCAAACAATTCAGTCATTTCAGAATCGTTTTTTAGATAATGTTCTGAACTATACTTAATTCTATTTTTTTCATTAATATAAGTTTTGTTACCAATACATATAAGAGCATCATGAGCCTCATGCATGTCCTTTGTTAAATAAAAAACTTCATTCGTAGCAATTAATGGTATTTTAAGATTACTAGATTGATTGAGATTAAATTTTTCAAAAGCTTTTTCATTATGATCATTATGTCTCTGTATTTCCAAATAAAATCTTTCATTAAAACTTTTATTTAGGGTTGAGTAAAGTTTGCTTATTTCTTGAAATTTACCTTTATCAAATAGTTTTCCAAATAAACCAAATACTGTTCCTGAAAAAATTGAAATACCAGAACTGTCTGACTCAAATAAATTTTTAATATCTATATGTGGATCTGAAAGTTCATCATTTTCTAAATAAGATTTTGATGATAATTCAATTATTTTTTTATAACCATTCTCATCAAGTGCAAATAAAGGTAATAAACCAATTGTATCTTCAAATTTAAAATTAATTTGAGTTCCGATGATTGGTTGAGTTCCAACCTTAGATAATTTATCAGAAAAATCTACTGCTCCACATAAATTTGATGTATCACAAATTCCAAGTGCCTTAATTTTTAATTCTTTTGTTTTATCTTTTAGATCATCAGTTTTAACAGCACCTTCACAAATTGAATATTGGGTATGAATTTTTAAGTGATTAAAATTTTTAAAATTAGACTCGGGCATTAATAGATTTTATATTACCATCTACCATTTCCAATAAGCAATCAGACTTATTAGCAAAAAATCTATTATGAGTTGCAAATATTATTAATCTTTTTGAATTTCTCTGTTTTTTTAATAAAGAAAATACTTCAATTGAAGTTTTCTTATCTAGGCTGCCTGTCGGTTCGTCAGCAAGAATAATCTTTGGTTCATTTATTAAAGCTCTTGCGATTGAGACTCTTTGTTTTTCACCACCAGAAAGTTCATTTGGATAATGATCCAACCTGTGTGAGAGACCTACAGTTTTAAGAATATATTTTGCTTTACTTTGAGCATCATCTTTTTTAATTCCTACTGCTAAGTTTGAAAGGTAAACGTTCTCTAAAGCGGTGAAATCAGTCAATAAATTATCTTGCTGATATACAATACCTATATTATTGGCCCTAAATAAATCATTTTCTTTATTTTTGTTAAAATCAATTTGTTGACTCTGAAATTTTATTAAACCAGATGAAGGTCTATCGATTAAAGAAATAAGATTTAGCAGTGTTGATTTTCCAGAACCAGATGGCCCCATTAATGAATAAATTTTACCTAATTTAAATTTAAAATTTATTTGTTTTAAAACTTTTACATTTTTTTTTGCAACAAAGGTTTTTGTCAGGTTAGATAATTCTATAAAATTATTCATATTTAAGTGATTTAATTGGATCTAATTGAGCGGCTTTCATTGCTGGGAAAATTGAGACCAAAATTGTTATAAAAATTGAACAGATTGAAATTAAAAAAATTGAGCTTAAATTAATTTCAGACGGCAAAGTACTTAAAAAATAAATTTCTTCTGGAAACAAGGTTATATCAAATGTATTACTGATAAATCCTCTTATACTTTCAACATAAATTGAAAATGTAACACCTAAAAAAATTCCAAATAGTGTAGCTGATGTACCAATGATAACTCCAATTAGAAAAAATATCTTAATAATTGAATTATTTAAGACTCCAATTGATTTTAATATAGCAATGTCTTTTGTTTTGTTTTTTACTAAAATTGTTAGACCAGAAATTATATTAAATGCTGCTACAATTATTATTAAAGATAAAATTATAAACATGACATTTCTTTCAACTTTTAAGGCTGAAAATAATGATTTATTCATGTCAGCCCATGATGAAACTAAATCCATTGGAAAAATTTTTTCTACTATATTTTTTTGATTTTCAATTTTTTGAGGGTTTTTTAGATAAACTTCTAAATTTCGATCATCTTTGGATAGATTAGAAAACTCTTCAAGTGTCTCTAAATTTAGAAAAATTATATTATTATCAAAATCAGCTAGGCCACTATCAAAAATTGATATGACGGTAAAAGTTTTTTGTTTTGGCAAGTTTCCTATTATCGTTTCGACACCTGATGATGACATAATTGAAATGTTATCACCTATCTCTAAATCAAGGCTAAAACTTAATTCTTTTCCAATAGAAATGAAGTTTTTTTCTAATTTTTTAGTTTCTCCAACAAAATTTTTATTATTGATTAATTCAAGTTTTGGAAAATCATCTTCGAGATAACCTCTCAAAAGTATGCCTTTTGAACTTTTTTCTTTGATAATTATAGCTTCACTTGAATTGCTTAATATTAAATTTTTTGAAATCAATTCCAAGCTCCCTTTTTTTACATCATTTATGTTTATTGCCTTTTCATAGGGTTGAACTGTAATGTGAGAATTAAAGCCTACAATTTTATTTATTAGTTCGGTTCTAAAACCATTCATTACGGACATTACAATAATTAATACTGCAACACCTAAACTAATTCCTATGAATGAAAAAATTGAAATAACATTCAAAAAACCATCATTTTTTCTGGCTTTTAAAAATCTAAATGTAATTTCTTTTTCAAGAGTGGAAATCAATTTTTTACTTTTTCTTCTTTAATTATTTTAATGGCCTCTTCTAATTTAAGTTTTTTAGATTCTTGGCCTGTTTCTTTGAATTCTACTAAATCGCCTTGAGTTTGTTTACCAATAATAATTTGGAATGGTGTTCCTATTAAATTCATCTTTTTAATTTTTGAAGAAAAATTTTCATCTGTATCATCTATGATTGCTTCTATATTATTTTTAATAAGTTCATCATTAATGTTATTTGCTTTTTCCAAGGCCGTATTATCGTTTTTATTAATCATAGGAATTATTGAAACATCATAAGGAGCAACAGAAATTGGCCATTTCATGACTTCATTTTTATCATCATATTTAGCTTCTATTATTGCACCAACAAGTCTTGAAACTCCTACACCATAAGATCCCATCTTAACAAAATCTTTTTTTCCTCCTGGCAAATCTACAGATGCACCCATTGGTTTCGAATATTTATCACCAAAATAAAATATATGACCAACTTCAATACCTTTCGTAATTAATCTATTTTCTTCAATTACTTTATTTTCAAATTCTTTTTTATTAAATTTTTCATCTGTAACAGCGTAAAACTTTTCATATTTTTTTCTTAAATCTTCTAAAGATTTTTTTTCAACTTTAGTATTATCGCTACTTACTCTAAATATTTCTTTATCCGTAAAAATTTTGCTTTCTCCAGTATCAGCTAAAATAATAAATTCATGAGAAAGGTTTCCTCCTATAGGTCCTGTATCTGCTGCCATTGGTATTGCGGTTAAGTCTAAACGTTTAAAAGTTCTTAAATATGAAAGAAAGAATTTATTGTAAGAAAAAAAAGCCTCTTCATCTGAAACATCAAATGAATAAGCATCTTTCATGTAAAATTCTCTACATCTCATAATTCCAAATCTCGGTCTTACCTCATCTCTAAATTTCCATTGAATATGATAAAGTAATTGTGGCAATGATTTATAAGATTTAACTGAAGCCCTAAAAATATCTGTAACAAGTTCCTCATTTGTTGGACCATAAAGCATTTCTCTGTCTTGTCGGTCTTTGATTCTAAGCATTTCTTCACCATAGTCATCGTAACGTCCGCTTTCTTTCCAAATTTCACTTGATTGAATGGTTGGCATTAAAATTTCTTGAACGCCTATTTTATTTTGTTCTTCTCTTACAATTTGCTCAATTTTTTTCATTACTTTAAATCCTAGGGGTAACCATGAATAAATACCCGCCGATGATTGTTTTATCATTCCTACTCTCAACATTAATTGATGAGATTTAATTTTAGCTTCGGAAGGATTATTTTTAAGTATTGGAATAAATGATTTAGTAAAGTACATCTTATGAAATCATATTTCTTAAATTTAAGTATTCAAATTTCATTAATAGATAAATTATTATAAAAATAATAGTAGTTATTCCAGTGCAATATATAAACTTTTTGAGCATTTTTGGGTTTTCAGGAGATCCAGGATCCTCTCCATCGATTTTAACAGCTTTTTCCCTATTTACATCAATTGGAAGAATGGCAAAAAAAACAATCCACCATATGATTATATAGATAATCGCTAAACCTGTATAACTCATATTAAATTTTTACTAAATTGATGTTTGTAAAAGGTTTTTTACCTGTTTTTTCTTTTGAAAATTTTCGGCAGGAAATCTTTAAAGCATCAATTAAATTATGCTCTTGTTGTTTGCTTCCTAATTTGAAACTTCTAACTGTTTTTTCAATTTCATCTTCAATTCCATAAACAAAATCATCCTTATCATCAACAGGTAAACCTCTAAAACTTAATATTGGATTATTATGAATATTTCCCTTAGGAGTAATCAAAATAGTCACCTCTAAGTAGCCATTAGTACTTAAATTTTTTCTATCTTTTATCGATTGAGCATCTTCATCAACACTTACATTTCCGTCTAAATATAATCTAGAACTTGGAGCTTTATCATAGACTTCAGGTTTTTCTCCGGGGTAAAGCTTAACTATATCCCCATTTTCTACTTGGACTGGATAAGGAACTTGCATTTCTTTTGCAAAATTTATGTGTTCTATCATATGTCGGTGTTCTCCATGAACAGGTATCACACACCTAGGTCTTACCCATTCATACATATCTTTTAAATCTTCCCTATTAGGGTGACCTGAGACATGAATGAATTCAGTTTCTTCTGAAATTACTTCAATTCCATCTTTCACAAGTTGATTATGTAATTTATATAATTTTTTTTCATTACCAGGAATAATTTTCGATGAAAATATTACAGCGTCATCCTTTTCAATAAAAATATCTGGGTGTGTGTAATTTGAAATTCTCATCATAGCACCCATTGGTTCACCCTGACTACCAGTACATAAATATACTATTTTTTCTCTTGAAAAATGTTTTGCTTCTCTAGGGTCTATTGGTTCAATTGTATTCTTTAAATAACCACATTGCCTTGCAGCTTTATAAATTCTGTGCATTGATCTTCCAACTAAAGAAATTTGTCTACCTGTTTTTTCTGCACAATAAAATGCTGTTTCCATTCTAGCTACATTGGATGCAAAAGATGTGATAATTATTCTCTTCTTAAGTCTTTCCATTATATTTAGTATGTTTTTTCTTACATCAAGTTCTGATCCCGATCTTCCAGCACTAAATACATTTGTGGAATCACAAATCATCGCCAAAACCCCCTCATCACCAATCTGTTTAAGTCGTTTAGAGTTTATTTCATCTCCAATCAAAGGGTTTGGATCCACTTTCCAGTCACCTGTGTGTAAAATAACACCGGCTGGGGTTTGAATTCTTAAACCGTTAGGTTCTAAAATTGAGTGAGTAAGAGTAATATATTCTATATCAAAAGGTTCGAGTTTAACTTTTCCATTAAGCTCAACAATTTTTAATTCATTTGTTATATCAATGTGTTTTTCTTTAAATTTTTCTCTAATCAAAACAGCTGTAAACGGTGTTGCAAAAATTTTACATTTTAACTTGGGCCATAAATGAGCTATTGCACCTATATGATCTTCATGAGCGTGTGTTAAAACTATGCCTAATAAATTATCTTTTCTTTCAACAATAAAACCTGGGTCTGGGTAAATCAAATCAACTCCAGGGATAGTATCATCAGCAAATGTTACCCCTATATCAACCATGATCCATTTGTGATCTCCAGGCTGACCATAACCAAATAGGTTCATATTCATTCCTATTTCTCCAGATCCACCTAGGGGGCAAAATAATAATTCATCTTTCATATTATAAAATTAATTTTGAGATTTTAATTAGACCCTTTATTGTAATATCTTTATTTTGAATAACTTTTGTTTTAATTGAATTTTTAAATAAATCTGAAAAACCACCAGTTAATATAACTTTAAAAGATTTTCTAGTTTCTTTCTTGATTAAATCAATAATATTATCAATCAAACCTGCATATCCCCAAAAAAAACCCGATCTTACTGCTGAGATAGTGTTTTTTCCTATTACTTTATTACTTTTTTTTAATTCAATTTTAGGAATTAAAGTTGCTTTATTAGAGAGGGTGTTTAAAGATAATTTAACACCTGGAGCAATAATACCTCCAATATATGTATTATTGACCAAAACATCAAATGTTGTAGCAGTTCCAAAATCTAAAATAATATAATTATTTTTTTTGTTCATGAGACTTATAGAATTTGTAATCCTGTCAGATCCTACTTGTTTAAAATCAACCTTTATTTTAATTAGAGATTTAAGATTCAAATTTTTTACTTCATGACATTTAACTTTTGTTTTTTTTGATAAAAATTTTTTAATTATCTTAAATGATTTTGGAACAACACTGCAAAAAAGAATTTTTTCAATCTTATTAAAATGAAGTTTATTTTTTATAAATAAATTATTCAAGCTTCTTATATTTACTTTTTTCGAAATTAAAGTAATTTTTTTCAAAATTTTATTATTTTTAGAAACTAAATATAACTTAGTTTCAGTGTTTCCTATGTCTCCTAAAATATACATTTCAATTATTCAATTTATACATTTTTGTCAGATTTTTTTCAAAAATTTGTTTTAAATTATTTTCTACTTTTGATTTAGTAATATTTTTCTTAGTTAATTCATATAAATTAGTTGTTGAATAATTTTTAATAATTGGATTTTTTATCAAATTTATACCTATACCGGTTATTAAAAACTTTTTATTTGAAAATGATATTATTTCTTGAAGAATTCCACTGATTTTTTTTTTTTCAATTAATAAATCATTTGGTTTTTTAAAAGTAATTTTTTTTTTTGTATATCTTAATAATAATTTCTTAACCAATAAACAGTTAATCTTTGTAATCCTGGAAATTGATAAATTAGATAAATTTAACTCATGAAAAATTGTAGCGGATAGATTTCCTTTATATGAAATCCAATTTCTTCCATAACGTCCTTTTCCTTTTGATTGAGTTTCGGCAATGACTATACCAGATTTAAAATTTTTACTTTTAATAAGTTTTATAGCAGTATCATTAGTGCTTTTTACTTTTTTATATTTAAATTTCTTTAATTTCATTAAATAATATTAATTCTAGATACAACTTCAATTAACTGACTTGGAAATATGAAGTATAAAAGAATTAATATAGTTGAAGATGCAAGAGAAAATTTTAACCATAAACTATGATCGCTGTCATACTTTTCTTTTTCTTTATCAAAATAAATTATTTTAATAATTCTTAAGTAATAGAAAGCTGCCACTACAGTGGATAAAAGTCCAACTATAGCCAAGAAGTACATTGATTGTTCTAAAACTGCTTTAAAAACATAAAATTTTGCAAAGAAACCAGCTAGAGGAGGTATGCCAGCTAAAGAAAATAGTATTACAAGTAAACATAAAGATAATAGTGGATGGTTTTTTGATAATCCTGAGAGATCATCAATATCCTCATAATATTGATCCTTTCTTCTTAGCATCAATAGACAAGAAAAAAGTGCTAAATTCATAACAACATATATTGAAATATAGATTATTGAACTTTGTATTCCTTCATTTGATACAGTAGCTAGTCCTGCTAATGTATAACCAATATGACTAATAGAACTGTAAGCTATTAGTCTTTTAATATTAGTTTGTCCTATTGCAGCAACTGCTCCAAAAATCATCGAAGCAATTGATAAGAAAACAATTATCATTTGCCATTGATCAATTAAATTTAAAAAAGGAACATATAAAAATCTTATAAATACAGTCAAGGCAGCTATTTTTGGCACTATTGTAAAAAATAATGTTACGGTTGTTGGAGATCCCTCATAAACATCAGGTGCCCACATATGAAATGGAACTGCAGAAATTTTGAATGCTAAACCAACCAAGATAAATACAATTCCAAATGTTAAAACATATTCATCAGAATTTAGTTGATTTGATATTATATCAAAATTAGTTGAACCAGAAAAACCATATATCAATGAACATCCATACAACAATAATCCTGACGATAACGCGCTTAAAACAAAATATTTTAAACCAGCTTCGGATGATTTTAATTGATCTCTATTATATGTGGCTAGAACATAAAGAGCTAATGATTGTAATTCTAAACCCATATAAAAAACAATTAAATCATTTGAGCTAATCATTACCATCATACCTAGAATAGAACTCAAAATAAGAATTGGGTATTCTATATTATATATTTTAAAAGTTTTTAAATAGCTTGATGAAATAATCAAAACTAAAAAACCTCCAACTAAAGTTATAATTTTCATTAGTGAAGACATTCTGTCAATCACAACACTTTCATTAAATAAAGTTTCTCTAGTTATTGAGAAAGTTTCATTTATTGTTATTGTTGTAGTAATTAAAATTGCAAACAAAGAAAAATTAAAAATAATTTTTGAACTATCTTTTTTAAAAACACCCAAAACAAGTAAAAACATTATTGAGAGTGAGATAAAAATTTCAGGTAATACTAAATTTAAATTTTCCATATTATTTACTAGCTATATTTGTGTTATGCATATTAATTAAATCAGTAACAGAAACTTCAATAGTGTTGATTAATGGATCAGGATAAAAACCAAAAAACAAGATTGGTGCAGCTAAACAACTTAAAATAAAGTATTCGGATCGATTTAAATCTAAAATTTTTTTAAGATCTTCGTTTATTAATTTTCCAAATACTACTCTTTTATAAAGCCACAACATGTATGCAGCTCCTAAAATAACCCCAATACTTGCTATAACAGCCACTAAAAAATTATCTTTAAAAGCTCCCATTAATATTAAAAACTCACCAATAAAACCACTGGTTCCAGGTAAACCTAGAGATGCCAAAGCAAATAACATGAACAATATTGAATATTTTGGAATTACAGAAACTAGTCCACCATATGTACTTATCAATCTAGAATGCATTCTGTCATAAACTACACCAACAGTTAAAAATAATGCTGCTGAAACTAATCCGTGGCTAATCATTTGAATTATACTTCCTTCAATTCCTTGTTGTTGCAAAGTAAATATTCCTAAAGTTACAAAACCCATATGTGCAACTGATGAATAAGCAATTAACTTTTTCATATCTTCCTGCATTAAAGCTATCAGTGAAGTAAATATAATTGCTATAATACTCAAGGTGTAAATTAATGGTGTAAATACTTCAGATGCGATCGGGAAAAGACCTAAAGAAAATCTTATAAATCCATATCCAGCCATCTTTAATAATATGGCAGCTAACAAAACAGATCCAGCAGTAGGAGCCTCAACATGTGCATCTGGTAACCATGTATGAACTGGCCACATAGGTGTTTTAACAGCAAATGAACTAAAAAATGCTAACCACAATAGATTTTGATATTTAACATCAATACCAATTTCATATAGTTGAACCACGTCAGTTGTTCCTGTAATCCAATAAATTGAAATTATTGCAACCAACATCAAAACAGATCCTAACAATGTATATAAAAAAAATTTAAATGCAGAATATACTCTTCTTTCACCACCCCAAATTCCTATTATTAAAAACATAGGGATTAATCCAGCTTCAAAAAATAAATAAAATACTACTAAATCAAGTGCGCAAAAAACACCAATCATGAAGCTTTCCATGATTAGAATTGCAATTAAAAAATCTCTTACTCTATTTTTAACAGAATTATTTACAGATATAATACAAAGTGGAGTTATAAATGTAGTTAATATAATAAATAAAATTGAAATACCATCTACTCCAACTTTATAATTTATAAACCCTTCAATCCATTTTCTTTCTTCTATAAATTGAAAACTAGATGTAGATTGATCAAAAGAAATCCACAGGTAAATAGAGATTAAAAAATTAACAACAGAAGTAAATAACGCTACATATTTAAATGTTAAATCATTTCCTTCCTTATTTTTTGTAAAAAATAAAAATAAAGCACCAATTGTTGGCAATAATATTAAAGATGACAGAATAGGAAAATTCATTATTTAACTATTAAAAAGGTTAGTAAAGCAGAGAAACCTAGCAGCATTACAAATGCATATTGATAAATAAAACCACTTTGAAATTTAGTTGCTTTAATTGAACATTTTTTTATGAAAGAAGAAATTCCATCAGGACCAAAACCATCGATTATAGTTCCATCGCAGAATTTCCATAAAAATAAGCCTAGTTTTTTTGAAGATTTGATAAACAACACGTCATATAATTCATCGAAATACCATTTGTTAACTAAAAAATTATATAAGGGTTTATTCATCGATACTATTACATTGGGTAGTTCTTTGTTTTTGACAAATAAGTAATAAGCAATTGGAATAGATAATAAAACTAAACATGGTGTTAAAAATAGGAACCATAAAGGAGGATGTTCGGTACTTAAAGGCTCTAAAAACTTGATAGACTCTGCCCAGAATAAATTATCACCATGACCAATAAATAGCCCTTTAAATAAAAAACCAGCAAAAACTGCTCCTAATGAAAGTATAAATAAAGGAACAAGCATTACCAAAGGAGACTCGTGTGTTTCATCTATATTGATAACTTTATTATTATATTCTCCATGGAAAGTTTTAAAAATTAATCTCCATGAATAAATAGATGTTAAAAATGCTGTAATTATTCCAATCCCAGCAGCATAATAGCCAACGGTATTTCCCCTTAAATACGCAAATTCTATAATTGCATCTTTAGAATAAAATCCTGATAAAAAAGGAAAACCTGTTAAAGCAAGTGTTCCTATAATCATTAAAGCATATGTATATGGTAACTTTTTCCATACACCACCCATATTATTTATATTTTGCTCATCTTTAAATGCGTGGATTACTGAACCAGATCCTAAAAATAATAGAGCTTTGAAAAATGCGTGAGTAAATAAGTGAAACATAGCAACATTATAAGCACCTACTCCAGCTGCAAAAAACATATAACCAAGTTGGCTACACGTAGAATAAGCAATTATTTTTTTTATATCTGTTTGAACTAGTGCCACTGTTGCCGCAAAGAAAGCAGTAGTCATTCCAATAATAGCTATAAAATTTAGTATTAATGGTGAATATTCATAAATTGGAGAACATCTTACCACTAAGAAAACTCCAGCTGTTACCATCGTTGCTGCATGAATCAATGCAGAAACTGGTGTCGGACCTTCCATAGCATCAGGTAGCCATGTATGAAGTAATATCTGTGCAGATTTACCCATTGCCCCAACAAACAAAAGTAAACAAACTAAATCTATTGCTTTAACATTAAAACCTAAAAAGGATAAATTTTTATCTACGACTGTTGGAATTTGTTGAAATACTTCTGAGTAATTAACAGTTCCAAATAAATAAAATATTAAAAAAATTCCTAAAGCAAAACCAAAGTCACCCACTCTGTTTACAACAAATGCTTTTATGGCTGCAGCATTTGCACTTTCTTTTTTAAACCAGAAACCAATAAGAAAGTATGAACAAAGACCAACACCTTCCCAACCAAAAAATAATTGAATAAAATTATCTGAAGTTACAAGCATCAACATTGCAAATGTAAACAAAGATAAATAAGCCATAAATCTTGGCTTATGAGGATCTTGAGACATGTAACCAATTGAGTAAATGTGCACTAAAGCAGATATAGAAGTTACAACTACTAACATCACAGCTGATAATGGATCAATTAACATCGACCAGTTTACATCAAGTGATCCCGAGCTTATCCAGGTAGCTATAACAATATTTTCTTCGTATTGATTTATAATTACTTGATAAAGAACATGAATTGATAAAAGTGCTGAAATTGAAACAAGCACACTTGTAAATATTTCAGAATTTCTGTCCCCAATAAATTTTCCAAAAAAACCAGATATAATTGAAGCAATAAGTGGAAGAAATATAATTAATAATTCCATGATTATCCTTTTAACTTATCTATTTCTTCAACTCGTATTGTTCCAGAGTTCCTGAAATACACAACTATAATTGCCAAACCTATGGCTGCTTCTGCAGCTGCAACGGTAAGAATAAACAAGGTAAAGACTTGTCCCGCCAAGTCACCCAAATAAATAGAAAAAGCTACTAAGTTGATGTTTACAGCAAGTAATATCAATTCAATACTCATTAATATAACAATAATGTTTTTTCTATTAAGAAAGATACCAATTATTCCAATTGAGAAAATTATAGCACCTAAAGTTAAATAATGTCCTAAACCAATATCAATCATCTATTTTAACTCCTTTATTAGATTGGACTTCTAGAGCTTCCACGCCCTCTGACCTTTCTCTTGAAATTTGCTTTATATAACTTTGTTTTTTAACCCCTTCTCTTTGACGAAATGTAAGTACTATTGCGCCTATCATTGCAACCAATAGTATCATTCCACTTATTTGAAATATATGAATGTAATCTGTGTATAAAATCTGACCTAAAGAATGAGTATTGCTTATTCCTTCAAATGATGATGTTGAGTTTGTTTTTTTAAATAACTCAGGTTTATATTTCCAACCTCCGATAACAATAATTAATTCAAAAAATATAATTGTACCTATAATCAAACCGATAGGAATATGTCGAGAGCTTTGTGAAGATAAAAACCATTGATTTTTTTGTTGAGCAACATTTAACATCATAACAACAAAAAGGAACAAGACTGCAACTGCTCCAACGTAAACAATGAGCATTATCATTCCTAAAAATTCTGCTCCTATCATAATAAATAGACATGAAACACTTATAAAATCCAGAATTAAAAAAAAAACTGAGTGAACAGTATTTTTTGAAGCAGTAACCATTATTGCTGAGACTATTGCAATAGTCGAAAAGACATAAAAAAAAATCGCATGAGCCATAGTGATTTATCTATAAGGATTATCTGCTTTTATATTGGCAGCTAAAACATTTTCCCATCTATCACCGTTATCTAATAATTTTTCTTTAGTATAATAAAGCTCTTCTCTTGTTTCTGTAGAAAATTCAAAATTAGGGCCTTGTACTATAGCATCTACTGGACAAGATTCTTCACATAAACCACAGTAAATACACTTCATCATATCAATATCATATCTTGTGGTTTTACGACTGCCATCCTCACGTTGTGCAGATTCAATTGTAATCGCTTGAGCAGGACAAACAGCTTCACAAAGCTTACAAGCTATACATCTTTCTTCTCCATTTGGATAACGACGTAAGGCATGCTCCCCTCTAAATCTAGGACTGATTTTTCCTTTTTCAAATGGATAGTTTATTGTTTTTTTTGACTTAAATAATTCTTTGGAGGCAATAAATAGTCCCCCTACAAAATCTGTCATAAAAATTGTTTTAAAAAATCTTGATAATTTCATTTAGTTAGTTGGTAATAAGTTAAAATAAAATAAGTAACTTGCTGTCAATACAACCCATATTAAAGATAAAGGTAAAAAAACCTTCCAACCTAATCTCATTAGTTGATCATATCTGTATCTTGGGACTGTAGCTTTAACTAATGCAAAAAGAATGAATAAAAAAAGTATTTTAAAAGCTAACCAAAGTGCGCCAGGTACTAAGTTAAATGGATATAATTCAATTGGAGATAGCCAGCCTCCCAAAAATAAAATTGATCCTAAAGCGCACATTAAAAGTATATTTGCATATTCCCCTAACCAAAACATTGCATACATCATTCCTGAATATTCTGTTTGATACCCTGCAACTAATTCTGCTTCAGCTTCTGGAAGGTCAAAAGGTG
Organism: uncultured Pelagibacteraceae bacterium; assembly: GCA_902596045.1. Lineage (GTDB taxonomy): Bacteria > Pseudomonadota > Alphaproteobacteria > Pelagibacterales > Pelagibacteraceae > Pelagibacter. Next base: position 535 of record CACJSJ010000009.1, on the reverse strand, counting down.
GTCTATTTGTTTCTGCCAATGCCGAAATAAAGAATATTACAAACATTGGAAACAAAGGTATTACAAACCATAAGTTCTGTTGTGCCAGTACAATGTCACTTAAATTTAATGACCCAACACATAAAAGAACATTGATAATTATAATTCCAATAGAAACTTCATAAGAAACCATCTGTGCAGCAGATCTAATCGCACCTAAAAAAGGATATTTTGAATTTGAAGCCCAACCACCCATTATTATGCCATACACACCTAACGATGAAACAGCAAACAAATATAAAATTCCAACATTAATGTCTGCAATAACTTGTGTTTGGCTAAATGGTATTACTGCCCACGCAACTAAAGCTAAAGTCATTGTTACAATAGGAGCTAAAATAAAAATTACTTTATTGGAACTTGAAGGAATAATAATTTCCTTAAATATATATTTTAATGCGTCAGCTAAAGATTGCAATAAACCAAAAGGGCCAACTACATTTGGTCCCTGTCTTTTTTGTACAAATGCCCAAACTCTTCTATCTAACCATACAAT
>CACJSJ010000008.1 GCA_902596045.1 uncultured Pelagibacteraceae bacterium | reverse complement strand
AGTTCCAATCTATTTTTTTTTACAATTTCATTATCATCATTAACTTTCACATTATCAAAGAAGGCAAAAATCTCTTTTTTTGCAGTAGACAATAAAACAAGTGTATCATCAAAATTTTGGGTTTTTGAAATACCAGAAAAATATTTTCTCAATTCATCAATCTTTTTGTATAAATCTTTTTCAAAATCATTTTTAAAAATACCAGGGTCAGTCAAATTTGTTAGATCTTTGGTAACATCCTTTACCTCTGAATGTAAAATATTTGATGCCCTTTTATAAGATGACACAATATCTTCACCCGTTGTTTTATTTATAACTTTATTCAAACTCTTAGCTTTTTCAAAAACTGTGGAAATTGTATTTAAATTAAATACATTTGAAGTTGCTTCAATAATGTCATGTCTTATATTTTTTTCTTTTAGATAGTATTTAAATCTATCTTTTAAAAAATTTAAAATATCTTTCTGTAATGTATTATTTGAAAAATTAAACCCTTGATCTAAATAAATATTATATGAATAAGATATTAAATCACTTATCTTTAGATCTATTTTATTTTCAATAATTATTCTAATTATACCAAGCGCAGTTCTTCTTAGCGCATAGGGATCTTTTGAACTTGAAGGTTTTTCATTCACGCCAAAAAATCCAACTAAAGTGTCAATTTTATCTGTTATTGACAAAGTAATATTATAAGGTTTTTTTGGAATAGCAGAATCTAAACCAATAGGTAAATATTGCTCTTTGATTGCTTCGACAATATCTTTATCAAAACCTTGTGCTTGGGATAAGTAACCACCCATAACTCCTTGAAGTTCAGGAAATTCTCCAACACTCTCTGACATTAAATCTGTTTTACAAATTGAAGCTGATAGTTCAACTTTCTCCTTACTAATTAATAACTCATCTGAAATTAAAGCTCCTAATTTTCTCATTCTTTGAACTTTGTCAAAATATGTACCCAAACCTTTAAAAAAATTCATTAATTTTAATTCAGAGATTTTTTTAACTAAATTTTGAGATTTATCTTTATTCCAAAAAAATTCTGCATCACTTAACCTTGCTTCCACAACTCTTTCGTTACCAGTTTTTATTAATCCCTTTTTATCTTTATTATTTGCAACTACTAAGAATTCATTTGTAATTTCATCTTTTTTTGAAAATAATGGAAAATATTTCTGATGAGATTGCATTGTTAAAATTAAAATTTCTTTAGGAATTGATAAAAACTTTTTATCAAACGAACACTCCAATATATGAGGTTTATCTGTAAGATTCACAACTTCGTCAATTAGTTTATCATTATCTTTAATCTTCAAATTTTTCTTGTTTAAAATCTTTTTAAATTCTTTTTCAATGATTATTTTTCTTTTATCCTGGTTAATTATGACTCCTTCTTTTTGAAAAAATTTTTCATAAGATTTAAAGTCATGAAATATCTTTTTCTTTTCTTCAAATTCTTTATCGATAAAAGTTGAGTTTGAAGAAGAAATATGATGAAAATCGAAAATTAGTTTTTTTTTATCAAATACAGCTAATACTGATTTTAATGGCCTACCCCAATTTAAATCAAATTCCCCCCATTTCATTGATTTTTTCCATTGAATTTTTTGAAGTATTAATGGTATGGATTCTTCCAATAAATCGTGGGTATTAAGTCTTTTTGTTTTAGTTTTAAAAAAGTAGAACTCACCTTTATCTATATCTTTTTTATATAGAACTTTTTTATTAATATTATTTGATCTCATAAACCCCTCTAAGGCTACTTCAGGGGCATTTATATTGGGTCCTTTTATTTCCTCAGATTTTATAACTACTTGTTTTTGAAGACCTTTAAATACAACTGTTGCTCTATTTGGTGTTGAGTACGATGAGCTTTTTTTAAAAGAAATAGTTTTTTCACTAAATAATTTTTCAAAATTATTTAATAAATCTACACGTAAATTCTTTTGGAGAGATGAAGGTATTTCTTCACTAAATAATTCTAAAAAAAATTCTGACATCTAGCTTTGACTATCTAACCAAATTCCTGCAACCGCTCTGGTAATGTCACGAATTCTACCAATGTATCCAGCTCTTTCAGCTACACTTATTGCTCCTCTAGCATCTAAAATATTAAATACATGACTTGCTTTTAAACATTGATCATATGCAGGTAATGATATCTTTTTTTCAACAAGAGATTTCGCCTCTGACTCATGCATGTCAAACATCTTTAATAAGTTGTCTATATTTGCATATTCAAAATTATATGCTGAAAATTCTTTTTCTGCTTGATGAAATACTTCTTTATATTGTACTCCTTCATCATTCCATAATAGATCATAAACATTTTTTTGTTGTTGCGTAAACATGCATATTCTTTCTAAACCATAAGTGATTTCTACAGAAACAGGTTTACATTCATAACCTGCCATTTGTTGAAAATAAGTAAATTGTGTTATTTCCATACCATCACACCAAACTTCCCAACCTAAACCAGCTGCCCCAAGAGTTGGACTTTCCCAATCATCTTCAACAAATCTAATATCATGTTCATTATGATCAATGCCAATTACTGATAAACTGTTGAGATATAATTTTTTTATATTTTCTGGTGAAGGTTTTATCAAAACTTGGAACTGATAATAATGCTGTAACCTATTTGGATTATCTCCATATCTTCCGTCTGTGGGTCTTCTTGATGGTTGTACATAAGCAGCTCTCCATGGCTTAGGGCCAAGTGACCTGAGTGTGGTAGCTGGATGAAATGTGCCTGCCCCAACTTCTATATCATATGGCTGCAAAACTACACAACCTTTTTTACTCCAGAACTTTTGAAGATTAATAATTGTTTCTTGAAATGTTTGTATTTTTTTTTTTTGTTTTTTTATTTTAGAGACCATATCTTTGCCAGATCGACCTTTCATCTAAAATATTAGCTAATTGCTCGACTTGATTATTAGAAGATGATAATTTTTGACTTAACCAACCTTTAGATTTTTCAAATTTTTTAATTACCACGTCGTTTCCAAATTTTTCTTTTAAAATTTCATGAGCATTACCTATTCCATCAATTAGGCCTAAATTTTTTGCTTTACTACCTGACCAAAATTCTCCTGAAAAAAGTTCTACCCCAGACTTATTAAGTTTTGTTCCTCTGCTTTTTTCCACTACATCTATAAAGTCTTGATGAAAATCTAATTGTATTTTTTTTAGTCTTTCTATGTCTTCATTTTTTTCTTCAAGAAAAGGATCTAATGTACTTTTGTTTTTACCTGCAGTATGTACTCTTCTCTCAACACCTATTTTTTTAATTAATTCTGTGAATCCAAATGAAGAATAAATTACTCCAATTGATCCTATTATCGAACTGGAATTTGCATAAATTTCATCTCCAGCACAAGAAATGAGATAACCACCAGATGCAGCCACATCCTCTGCGAACACAATGACTTTTTTTTTATTTTTTTCGGCCTCTTGTCTTATAAAATTATAAATTAGGTGAGACTGTACAGGAGATCCACCTGGTGAATTAATACTAATAGCTATACAAGTAGCTTTTTTTAGTGAAAAAGCTTTTTTTATTAGCTCTTCTTGCCCTGCAAAATCAATGCCCTGTCTAAATTTTCCAGCATTTCCTATAACTCCACTTAATTTTAAATGGGCTACTATCTTTTTCTTTTTAAAAAAAGAGAACATTATATTTATCCTTATAGAATTTTTAATTGAATATATAGACCACTTATAATTGAAGAAATGGGTGCGTCAATTGATAAGTAATATATAAAACTTAATTATATTAACTTAATTAAATAATGGGAACTGTAGTACAGCTTAAAAATCAAATAAACGACTCTTATTTTCAACTTAGAGATTCTGTTGAGGAAAAGCTTGTTCTAACTGAAGAAAAAATAAAATCAAAATTAGCTAGTGACGTAGAGTTGGTCCAAAAAATGTCTGAGTACCATATTGAAACTGGAGGAAAAAGATTGAGAGCCTTATTGACATTAGGTGCTGCAAAATTATGTGGATACTCAAAAGGGTCTAGAGACATAAATTTAGCTGCTTGCGTTGAGCTAATCCATAGTGCCACATTAATGCATGACGATGTAATTGACGAAGGTGTCATGAGAAGGGGAAAAGCAACTTTAAATAAAGTTTGGGATAATCAATCTTCTATTTTAATTGGTGATTATTTGTTAAGCAGATGTTTTGAGATGATGGTTGAAGATGGTAATTTAGAAGTATTAAAATTATTATCGTCAACATCCTCAAAAATAGCTCAAGGAGAAGTTCTTCAACTTCAACATAAAGGTGAAGTTGACATGTTAGAAGAAACATATTTAAAAATAATTTCAGCAAAAACTGCTGAGCTATTTGCAGCTGCAACAAAAGTTGGGGCTATTTTATCAAACGTCGATCTCAAAGAAAAAAAGGCTCTTGAATTTTATGGTAGAAATCTTGGCCTTACTTTTCAAATTGCAGATGATACTCTAGACTATAACTCTGAGCTGAAATTATTTGGAAAAAAAATCGGTCAAGATTTTTTTGAAGGAAAAATAACTCTTCCTATAATTTTACTTTTCCAAAAATTAAATCTGATAGAAAAAAAATTGTTAAAAGAAATATTTAACAAAGAATTAAGAATTGAAGAAGATTTTTATAAAGTTATTTCTTTAATAAAGAAATATAAAGTTATAGAAGAGTGTTACCAAAAAGCTCAACATTATATTAATCTTGCATCTAATTCCTTAACTGTATTTAAAGATTCAAAAGAAAAAGAAATTTTTAAAAATCTTACTTCATTTAGTTTGACTAGAAATTTTTAAGGACTTAATAAAGATTTTATCCAATTACCACTGCTATCCTTTGTATACTTTAATCTTTCATGTATTCTGCTGTCTCCATCCAACCAAAACTCAATAGTTGAAGGGGATAAATTCCATCCAGACCAATGAGTTGGTCTAGGAACTTTATTTTCGTCACTATATTTTTTTTTATATTTTTCTATTGAAACCATTAATTCATCTCTATTATTTAATTCTTTACTTTGCTTTGAGGCCCAAGCTCCAATTCTACTTTTATAACTTCTAGAATTATAATATGCATCAGCTATCTCATCTGCTACCATTGATACCGAGCCAGAAATTCTTATTTGTCTTAAAAGACTTTTCCAGTGAAAACACATTGCAGCTTTAGGATTTGATTTTAATTCATTTCCTTTTTGGCTGTCTAAATTAGTATAAAAAACAAATCCATTCTCATTAAAATCTTTCAACAAAACCATTCTTACTGATGGTAAATTATTCTTATTAGACGTGGCTAACGCTACCGCGTTAGGGTCGTTAGGTTCTGATTTTTTTGCCTCATCCATCCATACTTTAAATAAGTGAATAGGATCCTCTAAATCCAAAAAACAATTATTGAGGCCAAGTGAGTTTTTTTGATTCATAATTTAAACAAAATAATCTATACAATATAAATAATGTCATTTAATACTTTTGGAAAGCTATTTCGTTTCACTACTTGGGGGGAGTCTCATGGACCTGCTATTGGGTGCGTCATTGATGGTTGTCCACCTAATATAAAACTAAAAGAACAAGATATTCAAATAGAATTGAATAAGAGAAAACCAGGGCAGTCAAAATTTACAACTCAAAGAAAAGAAGATGATAAAGTACAAATATTATCTGGTGTATTTGAGGGTAAAACTACAGGAACACCAATTTCTCTTATTATTTACAATAAGGATATGAAATCAAAAGATTATGAAAATATTAAAGATAAATTTAGACCAGGACATGCAGATTATACATATTTTAAAAAGTATGGAATAAGAGACTATAAAGGTGGAGGAAGATCTTCAGCAAGAGAGACAGCAGCTAGAGTTGCTGCAGGTGCAATAGCTAAATTAGTTTTACAAAAAAAATTAGGTAAAAAATTTAGGGTTGTGGGCGCTGTCACTCAGTTAGGTATATTAGGATGCGATACAAATCAATGGAATGATAAAACAATATCTAAAAATCCATTTTTTTGTCCTGATAAATCCATCGTAAAACTTTGGGAAAAATATTTATTAAGTGTAAGAAAATCTGGATCTTCATGTGGTGCTGTAATAGAAATAAGGGCAAGAGGAATTCCTGTTGGTCTTGGTGCTCCAATTTATTCAAAGTTAGACGCTGATATTGCCTCTGCCTTAATGAGTATAAATGCAGTTAAAGGTGTTAATATTGGTTCTGGTATGAATTCAGCTCAATTAAGTGGTGAACAAAATTCAGATGAAATTTCTCAAAAAGGAAAGAAATTAAAGTTTGATACTAATAATGCTGGTGGAATTTTAGGTGGTATATCAAGTGGTCAGGAAATTATTGCATCTTTTGCTGTAAAACCTACATCTTCGATTTTAACAACAAGAAAAACAATTAATAAATTTGGAAAAAATACTACCATATCAGTTAAAGGTAGGCACGATCCTTGTGTTGGAATTAGAGCAGTTCCAATAGGTGAGGCAATGATAAATTGTGTTTTATTAGATCACTATCTAATGAACAAAGCTCAATGTAGTTAAGTCTTATATTAATTTTTAACAACTTTTATTGTGTCTTTTGTAAACAAAATATCTAAGATTTTTTTTGAAATTTGAGAAGAATTTAAACCTGCAAGCTCATACATTTTTTTAGGAGCATCTTGTTCTAAAAAAGAGTCAGGTAGTGTCATTGATCTAAATTTTAGGCCTTTATCGAATATTCCGCTATCAGCAAGTAAATTTTTAACATGTGATCCAAAACCCCCTATTGACCCTTCTTCTATAGTGATCATTACCTCGTGCTCTCTTGCGCATTTCAAGATAAGTTCTTGATCTAAAGGTTTAGCAAATCTTGCATCAACAATTGTAGTTGAAATACCTTTATTTTTTAATTCCTCTGCTGCTAACTTGCATTCTTCAAGTCTCGTACCTAAACTTAAAATACAAGCTTGTTTTCCTTCTTGAATTACTCTTCCTTTACCAATTTCAATTTTTTCATCTATTGAAGGAAGTTCAATTCCTATACCTGTGCCTCTCGGGTATCTTATCGCACTTGGTTTATCGTTTATATCAACTGAAGTATTTATCATTCTTACCAATTCAGCTTCATCGCTTGCTGCCATGACAATGAAATTGGGTAAAGTTGATAAATAAGTAATATCAAAAGAACCAGCGTGAGTTGATCCGTCTGCACCTACTAAACCAGCTCTATCTATTGCGAATCTAACTGGTAGGCTTTGAATAGCTACATCATGAACAACTTGGTCATAAGCTCTTTGTAAAAAAGTAGAATAAATTGCTGCATATGGTTTATATCCCTCTGTGGCTAAACCTGCTGAAAAAGTTACTGCATGTTGTTCGGCTATACCGACATCAAACATTCTTTTGGGAAATTCTTTTCCAAAAATATTCATTCCTGTGCCATCTGGCATCGCAGCTGTAATACCAACTATTTTACTATCTCTATGGGCATGTTTAACTAATGTATTGGCAAATACATTAGTATAGGCTGGAAGATTACTACTACTTTTAATTTGTTCACCCGTCTCAACATTGAATTTTGACACACCGTGATAATGATCTGTAGCTTTTTCTGCATATGAATATCCATTTCCCTTTTGAGTTTTGATATGTATCATAATTGGACCCTCGTGCTTAGAGTCTCTTGCATTTTTTAAAATTGGAACAAGAGTTGTTAAATCATGACCATCAATCGGGCCTGCATAGTAAAAACCTAACGAATTAAATAAAGTACCGCCAGTAAATGCAGATCTTAAAAAATCCTCAGCTTTACCAGCTTTTGCACTAAATCTTTTTGAAAAAGCAGAAGTTATTAATTTAAATGTCTCCCTTAAACTAAAATATATTTTTCCAGTAAATAATTTAGCTAAATAAGATCTCATAGCACCTACTGGTTTTGCAATAGACATATCGTTATCATTCAAAATAACAATCATTTTAGTTTTTGAAGCCCCAGCATTATTCATTGCTTCATAAGCCATACCTGCACTTATTGCTCCATCTCCAATTACAGCTATTACGTTGGATGATCTGTTAGCTAATTTATTTGCTTCAGCGATACCTAGTGCTGAGGATATAGATGTAGAACTATGAGCAGCTCCAAAAGGATCGTATTCACTCTCTGATCTTTTTGTAAATCCTGATAATCCATTTCCTTGTCTTAAAGTTCTAATTTTATTTTTTCTTCCAGTCAAAATTTTGTGAGGATATGATTGGTGACCAACATCCCAAATCAATTTATCATTTGGTGTGTCAAAAACATAATGAAGCGCAACAGTTAATTCAACAACACCTAAACCTGCTCCCAAGTGTCCTCCTGTTTCTGATACAGCACTGATCATTTCTTTTCTAACTTCATCAGAAACATTTTGAAGATCTTTTTCTGGAAGTTTTCGTATATCAGATGGAAAATTTATTTTGTCTAAAAATTTATAATTCTGCTTCATTTATCTCTATTTAAAATGTAATCTAACGTTTCTTTAATATTTTTTGAATTTGAACCATATTTTTTCAAATTTTTATTAATATCAATAATAATTTTACCACAATATTTAATCGCATTCTTGTGTCCAAGTAAACGTATAAGTGTCGCTTTTCCTTTTTTTTGATCTTTACCTGTTTTTTTTCCTGCTTTTTTTGGATCCCCTTTAAAATCTATTAAATCGTCTGCTATTTGAAACAGAAGACCAATATTTAAACCTATATTCTCGAAAAATTTTATTTCCCTATTGCTCTTATTTTTAATAATTACAGGGGCTGCACAACAGAAACTAAATAATTTACCTGTCTTTTTTTTTTCCATTTCGATAATCTTATTTTTTGAAATTTTCTTTTTTTCATAACTAAGGTCTAAATACTGACCGCCAGCAATTCCAAGATGACCAGATGATTTAGATAAATTTTTAATTAAATTAATTTTAGTTTTTTCTTTAATTTTTAAGCTAGAACTTGCTAAAATTTCACATGCCATTGTTTGTAAAGAGTTTCCAGCTAAGACAGCAGTTGACTCACCAAACTTAATATGGGTAGAAGGTTTTCCTCTCCTTATTTCGTCATCATCCATACAGGGTAAATCATCATGTATTAAAGAATAGGCATGAATACATTCAACAGCGGCACCAATTGTTATCAATGTTTTATAATCAATTGAAAATAATGATCCAATATCTAATAAAATTTTAGATCTAATTTTTTTTCCACCAGGAAACAATCCGTATTTCATGGCTGGAACTAATTTAGAGTTATCTTGCTTATTAAGAAAATTTTTTAAGTAAAAATTAGTATCTCGTGCAATTTTGTTAAGTTTTTTTTTCATTTTTTTTAATAATTTTTTTAACCTTATTGCTTGTTTCTTCACTTATGTTTTTGAAATTTTTATGAAATTTCTTCTCAATAGCTTTATTTAATCTTAATAATTCCTGATATCTCTCTATCGAATTATCAAGATCTTTCTCATTTTCAAGCGACTCAATTATTTTATTTGCCTTCTCTGTTAACTCCTCAAGAGTATGAGAATTATTATCAATTGGTAAATCTTTATCTTTCATATAATAATAATTATTAATACATGAAATCTATTCAATCAAATATCAAAAAAGCTAAAAAGTATCTGGATAAAAACCATTGTGTAGCTGTCCCCACTGAAACTGTGTACGGTTTAGCTGGAAATGCCTATTCTAATATTTCTGTTAAAAAAATATTTAAACTCAAAAGAAGACCTTTGAACAACCCTTTAATTGTTCATTATTTTAATATTAATAAGCTAAAAAAAGATTGTCATATTAATAATGATTTCATTAAACTCTATAATAAGTTTTCTCCTGGCCCTATTACATTTATACTAAAATTAAAAAAAAACTCAAAAATATCTAGATTTGTAACTAATAAACAAAATAGTCTCGCTGTACGTTTTCCAAAACATGTTTTACTTAGAAACTTGTTAAAAAGTTTAGATTATCCACTTGCGGCACCAAGTGCAAATATATCAACTAGATTAAGTTCTGTTCAAGCATCTGATGTTACAGAAGAATTTGGCTCGAAAGTTAAATATGTTCTTGATGGAGGAAGGTGCATAATCGGTGTTGAGTCTACAATTATTAATCTTTTAAATAAACCGGTAATACTTAGATTGGGAGGAATAGACATTTCTAAAATTAAAAAAACACTTCAAAAAAAAATTTTGATAAAAAAAAATCTAAAAAAGAAAATTGCACCTGGTCAATTCCCTTTGCATTATTCTCCTGGAATTCCATTAAGAATGAATGCTAAAAAACCGAAAAAAAAAGAGGCTTTTGTGCTTACGAAAAAAAGAAAGGTTAGTTTTGACAATTATTACTATTTAAGTAAAAAAAATGACCTCAAGCAATCTGCAAAAAATTTATATTCATTACTAAGAAAAATTAAAAATGATGGCTATAAAATGGTCGCAGTTGAAAAAATTTCAAATAAAGGAATTGGCAGAACAATTAATGATAGATTAAATAAAGCTTCAAAATATTAAATATATAATATGATAGAAGTAATTAATTTATCAAAATCTTTTCAAAATAACAAAGCGGTAAACAATATTAACTTTGATATTGGTGAGAATGAAATTATTGGATTGCTTGGTCCTAATGGATGTGGAAAAACGACAACTATTGCAATGATACTTGGTCTTCTTAAACCAACCAAAGGAAAAATTTTAATCAATAAGAAAAATATTGAAAATCATAGAATTGAACTTTTACATAAAATGAATTTTATTTCCCCTTATATTGAGTTACCAAAAAAACTAACAGTAAAACAAAACCTAATTGTTTATGCTAAACTTTATAATGTTAAAAATATTGATCAACAAATTGAATATTTATCATCAGCTTTAAGATTAGATAAGTTTATCAATAGATTAACTGGAGAACTTTCGTCTGGTCAAAAAAATAGAGTAAGCTTAGCAAAATCATTAATTAATAATCCTTCAGTTTTGTTACTAGACGAACCAACTGCTTCTTTAGATCCTGAAACAGGAAATTTTATTAGGTCTTTTTTAGAGGACTATATAAAACAAAAAAAAATATCCATACTACTTGCATCTCACAATATGGAAGAAGTTAAGAGATTATGCACCTCAGTAATGATGATGAAAAACGGAAAAATAATAGACCGAGGAGCTCCTAGTGAATTAATTAAAAAACATGGTAGGAAAAACTTAGAAGAAGTTTTTTTAAAACTTGCAAGGGCAGAACATGAATTTTAATAGAATGTATGGTCTTTTTTTAAGACATTTTTTTTTAATTAAAAGCTCATTTCCAAGAATTTTAGATTTAATATATTGGCCATCTATTCAAATAATATTATGGGGTTTTATTTCAAAATTTTTTTCAACTTATAGTGATTACTATAATAATACAGTTGGAATAATACTTACTTGTGCCATTCTCTATGATTTTTTATTTAGATCAAGTATCAGTTTTAACATGTTATTTTTAGAAGAAATTTGGAGCAGAAACTTTACCAATTTATTCATCGCACCAATGAAAATTAGTGAAATTATTATTTCATTAGTTTTTACTGCTTTAATAAGAACCTTGATAGGATTAGTGCCAGCAATTTTATTAACATCTCCTTTATTTGGAATTTCAATTCTAAATTTGGGAGTTCCATTATTTTTTTTATTCCTAAGTTTATATATTTTTGGAATTACACTTGGACTATTTGTAAGTTCAGGCTTGATAAGATTTGGACCATCATTTGAAAATATTGCCTGGTCTTCATTATTTTTGTTAGCGCCGCTAGGATGCATATATTATCCTATTGAAATATTACCAGAATTTTTTCAGATTTTAGCAAAAGGATTACCTTTAGTTTACATTTTTGATGAAACTAGAAATATATTGGTTAACAATTTTGTTAATTTTGAAAATATTTTATACGCTTTTTATTTAAATGCTATTTACCTTTCAATTGGCATTAGTTTGTTTTACTTTTCTTTCTCGAAAGCTAGAAAAAAAGGGTCTTTAATTAATATGGGTGAGTAAAGTGGTGCGCCTGCTAGGAGTCGAACCCAGAACCTCCTGATCCGAAGTCAGGCGCTCTATCCAGTTGAGCTACAAGCGCATATAGTATTAATATTACATTTTATGGAAAAAAACATTAGTTTAATAGTTCTTGAAAATGAAAGCAATCTACGAGTAGATGTTTTAATCAACAAAAGAGAGGAGTTGATTAGCAGAACCAGAATCAAAAATTTAATATTAAAAGAAAAACTAACGTTAAATAATGAAATTATAAAAGATCCCTCAAAAAAAGTTAATACTGGTGATAAATTAAATCTTCAAATTCCTGCGCCTGAGAAGGCTTCTCTAAAACCTTATGCTTATAAATTAGAAATAATTTATGAAGATAAAGATTTATTGGTAATAAATAAGCCAGCAGGAATAGTTATGCACCCAGGTGCTGGTAATTATGACAAAACGATAGTCAATGCATTAATTCATCATGATAAAGACTCTCTTTCAACCATCGGTGACGAGCTTAGGCCAGGAATAGTTCACAGAATTGATAAAAATACATCTGGCTTAGTTGTTATTGCAAAAAATAATGAAACCCATGAAAATTTATCAAAACAGTTTAGTGATCATACAATAATAAGAGTTTATCAGTTATTAATATGGGGAAAACTTAGACCCTCATCTGGTAAGATCGAAACTTTAATATCTCGTAGCTCAAAAAATAGACAATTGATGGAAGTTAGTAGATCAAAAGGTAAACGAGCTATAACGAATTATAAAACTATAGAAGTTTTTGAAAATGATAAGACACCGACATTCAGTCTAGTTGAATGTAAATTAGAAACTGGAAGAACTCATCAAATACGTGTTCACATGACACATCTGGGAAACAACATTGTTGGAGATGATAAATATAAAAAAAAATACAAAAAAATTAAAAATATTAATTTATTGCTGATGGATGTAATTTCAAAATTAAATAGACAGTTTTTGCATGCAAAAACTTTAGGTTTTGTTCATCCTAAAACTAATGAAGAAATGATTTTTTCCTCAATTTTGCCAAATGATCTAAATGATTTATTAAAAATGCTTAGAAATACTAAGAAATAAGTCATTGAAAATTTATTATAGTGAATTAAATAAATACAACCATGAGTTCTACAATGAATAATTTACCTGCTCTTTCTAATGAAGGAGGTCTGTCTGTTTATCTCGATCAAATTAAAAAATTTCCAATGTTGGCAGCTGAAGAAGAATATATGTTGGCAAAAAATTGGAAAACAACAGGGAATATAAAAGCAGCTGAGAAATTGGTAACAAGCCATTTAAGATTAGTTGCTAAAATAGCTATGGGATACAAAGGTTATGGTTTGCCAGTTAATGAAATGATTTCAGAAGGAAATGTAGGTCTCATGCAAGCAGTTAAAAAATTTGAACCTGAAAAAGGTTTTAGACTAGCTACGTATGCTATGTGGTGGATTAAAGCCTCTATACAAGAATATATTTTAAGATCTTGGAGTTTAGTAAAAATTGGAACTACTACAGCCCAAAAAAAATTATTTTTTAATTTGAAGAAAATTAAAAATCAAATTGCTCCTCAGTCTGAAGGTGATTTACGAGATGAACATGTAAATGAGATTGCTAATAAACTTGATGTTAGTAAAGACGAAGTTGTTTCAATGAATAGAAGACTTTCAGGAAAAGAATTTTCATTAAATGCTCAAGTAGGTGAAGATGGGGATGAATGGCAAGATTGGTTGGTTGATAAAGAATTAGATCATGACCTTAAATTTGCTCATCAAGAGGAAATGGAACAAAGAAAAGATTTATTAAAAAATTCTATTAAAGTTTTAAATCAGAGAGAAAAAGAAATACTTTATTCTAGAAGATTAAACGATGAACCTACTACTTTAGAAGATCTAAGTAAAAAATATAAAATTAGCAGAGAAAGAGTAAGACAAATTGAAAATAAAGCTTTTGAAAAACTTCAAAAACATATGCTATTATTAGCAAAATCTAAAAATCTTTTATCTGCTAACTAAATTTCAAAAGGATTTTCAACTAGAATCGTATCATCTCGCTCAGGACTAGTAGAGATACTAGATATCTTTGCTTCAATGAAGTCTTCAATTGCAAATATATACTTCTTAGCATTTTCAGGTAAGTCATTTATGTTTTTAATTCCATTAGTTGAAGTTTTCCATCCAGCAAAAGTTTTATAAATAGGTTTAATTTTTAATTGATCCTCAACAGCAGCAGGAAGATAATTGATTTTTTTACCATCTAGTTCATATTCAATACACATCTTAATTTCGTTTAGCTCATCTAAAACGTCTAATTTTGTCAAAGCAATTCCATCAATTCCTGAAATTTTAATAGTCTGTCTTACAAGAACTCCGTCGAACCAACCACATCTTCTTTTTCGACTAGTAACAGTTCCAAATTCTTTTCCACGAGTACCTAATAGATCACCAACACTATCTGTTAATTCTGTTGGAAAAGGCCCCTCGCCAACTCTTGTGGTATATGCCTTGGTAATACCTAAAACATAATTAATTGAATTAGGTCCACAGCCTGTTCCTGTTGCGGCACTTGAGGCAACAGTATTAGATGATGTAACATATGGATAAGTACCATGATCTACATCAAGTAAAATTCCCTGAGCACCTTCAAATAAAATTTTCTTTTTTTGTTTTTTAAATTCATTAATTTTTAACCATACAGGTTGTGAAAACTTCAATATTTTAGGTGCAATTTTTAATAGGTCTGATTTTAATTTTTCTTTTTCAAAAACTTTTTTTCCTAAACCTTTTCTAATTGCATTATGATGAAGGAGAACAGAGTCTAATCTTTGATCTAAGTTTTTTTCAGACCTTAAATCCATTATTCTAATTGACCTTCTGCCAACTTTATCCTCATAAGCAGGTCCAATTCCTCTTCTTGTTGTTCCAATTTTACTTTTACCAGCCGCATCCTCTCTAATTTCATCCATTTCTCTATGGAATGGTAAAATTAAATTTGCAGCTTCAGAAATAATAAAATTTTCAATATTTACCTCCACCCCTTTTGATTTAATTTCTTCAATTTCCTCTAGTAGAGCCCAAGGGTCGACTACTACACCATTTCCAATAATTGAAATTTTATTTTTTCTTACAATTCCTGATGGCAATAGTCTTAATTTATAGGTAATACCATCTATAACTAAGGTATGGCCAGCGTTATGACCGCCTTGAAATCTAATTACAACATCTGCTTGTTCTGAAAGCCAGTCAACAATTTTTCCTTTTCCTTCATCACCCCATTGAGATCCAACTACAACTATATTTTTCATTATCTAAATTTTCTACTTATACTCATTGTATTAAGGTGATTTATCGGGCCATGACCTTTACCATAGTTTGGGTTTGTTTTAATTGCAAAATTTACATACTTAATTCCAAGCTCACAAGATTTCTTTATAGTTTTTCCACATGATAAAAAAGTGGTTATTGCACTAGATAAAGTGCATCCTGTTCCATGCGTATTTTTTGTTTTATGTCTATGACTTTTAAATATTTTTATATCAAATTTGTTAACAAATACATCTTGAACAAATTTAGAATTTAAGTGCCCTCCTTTAATTAAAACATTTTTTGCACCAAACTCCAATAATTTGTTAGCAGCCAAAATCATATCTTCGATATTTTTTATTTTAACTTTTGTTAAAATTTCGGCCTCAGGAATATTTGGAGTAATTAGAGTTGCTCTATTAATCAATTTTAATTTAAGTAACTTAATTGCCTTATTGTCTATTAACTTAGCACCACCCTTTGCAACCATTACAGGATCAAGTACTATTTTTTTAATCTTAATCCTATTTAGTGATTTAATAACATATTCTATAACTTTAGTAGAATGTAACATACCAATTTTAATTGCATCAGGTTTAATATCTTTTGAAGTAAACATGATTTGATTTAAAATTTCCTTAGGAGGAATAGGTACTATTGACTTAACACCATTAGTATTTTGTGACGTTACAGCTGTAATTGCTGTCATCGCAAATGATCCTAACGCTGTAATAGTTTTAATATCTGCTTGAATACCCGCTCCACCTGAAGAGTCAGAGCCCGCAATGATTAGTATTTTTGATTTCGGTTTCAGTTTATAATCTTTTTTGAAATAATATTAATACATTTTTTTAAGAGTTTTTTATTTTCACTCTCACCCATCACTCTTATTTTTGATTCTGTTCCAGACATTCTTACCAATATTCTTCCTTGTCCGATCATTAATTTTTCTGCAGTCTTAATAGATTTTTTTACTTTTGCATTTTTAATTATAGCTTTATCTTTTACCTCTATATTCTTTAAAATTTGAGGTATTTTTTTAAATTTATTAAAAAATATACTAGCTTTATTTCCTTTTCTAATTGCAAATAATACTTCTAAAGCAACAAGTAAACCATCTCCTGTTGTTGCAAATTTTCCTAAAATAATATGACCAGATTGCTCACCACCTAAGTTAAAATTATTTTTTTGCATTTTTTCCTTTACATATCTATCACCTACATTTGCTCGAAGAAATTTTATTTTTTTAGATTTAAAAAATTTTTCTAAACCATAATTAGACATTAAAGTTCCAACGACACCTCCTTTTAACATTTTTTTACTCTTCCATCTTGTGGCTAAAGCAGCAATTATTTGATCACCATTAATTATATTTCCATTTTCATCACACATAATAATTCTGTCGGCATCTCCATCAAGTGAGATCCCTAGGTGTGCTTTGTGTTTTTTTACAGCTAGCTTAATTCTATTCGGATAGGTTGAACCACAGTTATTATTGATATTAAGACCATTGGGGTTTACTCCAATTGCAATTACTTTTGCTCCTAGTGATTTTAGTAATTCTGGTCCAGCTTTATATCCAGCTCCGTTCGCACAATCTATTACAATTTTCAAGCCCCTGAGATTAAATTCTTTGGTAAAATTTTTTTTTAAAATCTTCAAATAATTTTTTGTTCCAGTTTCTAATCTTTTTACTCTGCCCAGTTTTTCAGGATTTGATAAATTATTTGTAATATTTTTATCAATTAATTTTTCAATTTTTTTTTCGATCTTGTCAGATAGTTTCATTCCATCTGGACCAAATAGTTTTAATCCATTATCATAATGTGGATTATGAGAAGCGGTAATCATAATACCCATATTTGCTCTCATTTTTTTTGTAAGCATGGCTAAGCCATTAGTTGGTAAAGGTCCCAAAGTATAAACATGCATTCCAGCGGATGTAAGCCCTGAAACTAATGCAGGTTCTAATGTGTATCCAGACAATCTTGTATCTTTAGCTATTATTGCTATTTGTTTTCTTTTTTTTTGCGATTTAAAATATGTGCCTGATGCTAACCCAAATTTAAAGAACATATCACCATTAATATTTTTGCTATTAATTGCTCCTCTTATTCCATCAGTACCAAAATACTTTTTTGCCATTAATTTTCTAATAATTTTTTAAAAACTTTAATTGCTTGTTGTAACTCATTAACATCATGAATTCTTAAAATTTGAACTCCTTGCATCATTAAATATATTGATGAAGCGACAGTTCCTCCAATTCTTTTTTTTGAGTCATTTTTTCCAGATAATTCCTTTATAAATCTTTTTCGTGAGTTCCCTACAAGTACAGGTAAACCAAGTGTATGGAAAATAGAAATATTGCTGATTAAATTCATATTATGTTTCAAATTTTTTCCAAATCCTATACCCGGATCAATAATTATATTGTTATGTTTTATTCCAATAGATCTTAATAATTTTATCTTATCTTCAAAAAAATCATAAATATCCAATAGTTCATTTTTATAAGTTGGTTTATTTTGCATATTTTCAGGAATTCCCTTGGAATGTTGAATAACAAAAGGAATTTTATATTTTTTTAAAATCTTTATAGACTCTTTATCATAAGTTAACCCAGATACATCATTAATGATTTTGACTCCCTGCTTGATACCTTTTTCCATAATTTCTGCTTTTCGTGTATCTAAAGATACAGAAACTCTCTTGCAGATATATTTCAATATTTTATTTAATCTTTTCCATTCTAGTTTTACACTTACCGCTTTAGACCCTGGTCTTGTTGACTCACCTCCAACATCAATAATGTTTGCACCAGCTTCAAACATTTGAATAGCATGTTTTACTCCCTTACTTTTATTATTAAATTTTCCTCCGTCTGAAAAACTATCAGGAGTAAGATTTAATACTCCCATGATATTTGGTATTTTTTGGAAATTTAATTTACCAAAATTTTTTTTTTTTGAAGTTATTTTCTTCAAATCTAATAATATTTGTTTTTTAAATTTTTTAGGTATACTGTTTATTTTTTTTAATGAAATTTTTTTTTTTGAATTTCTTGATATTATTTCGATGTGATCAAAAGATATTACTTGGCTTCCACTAAGAGGAAGTGTTCTTTTTTTATTAACTAAAAACTTTGATTTATTGCCGTAATAGAAATTACACGCCCTAGTGTAATATCTATGCATAAATTTTAATGAACAATTTTTGGTTTTAAACCCATTACTCCCATAGCGGAGCCTTTTTCGTCTTCTACTTTTAGATCTTGTTTATCAGCAGGATATATATTTTTATTAATTATATTTTCTATTTCTTCACCAGTTAAAGTTTCATAAGTAATAAGAGCTTTGGCAATTTTATGTAAATCATCGATTTTGTCTGTTAAAATTTGTTTAGCTTTATTATAACCCTCATCTACCAATTTTCGTATTTCTTTATCTATTTTTTGAGCAACTTCCTCAGAAACCGATTGTGTTTGTGTAACAGATCTTCCTAAAAACACTTCTTCCTGGTTTTCTCCATATTCAACTGGGCCCATTTCCTCACTCATTCCATATTTTGTCACCATAGCTCTAGCTAATTGAGTAGCCTGATTTATGTCAGACCCAGATCCTCCACCGGCTCCTGTGGATATATTATCTTTTCCAAAAATCACTTCTTCGGCAACTCTTCCACCAAAACACACGGCTAATCTGGCTTTTAAATATTTGATTGAATGTCCATGTTTATCTCTTTCTGGCAAGTTCATCACCATACCTAATGCTCTACCTCTTGGGATAATTGTGGCTTTATGAATTGGATCATAACTAGGCATATTAAAAGAAACTAGCGCATGTCCACCTTCGTGATATGCTGTTAATTTTTTTTCATCTTCGGTCATTACCATTGAGCGTCTTTCTGCACCCATCATCACTTTATCTTTAGCTTCCTCAAATTCATTTAAAGTAACAATCCTTTTATTTTTTCTTGCAGCTAAAAGAGCCGACTCATTAACTAAATTTGCAAGGTCAGCTCCAGAGAATCCTGGTGTCCCTCTTGCAACAGTTCTCAAATTAACATCCGGAGCCATTTTAATCTTTTTTACATGAACTTTTAAAATTTTTTCTCTTCCAATGATATCAGGATTTGAAACTACAACTTGTCTATCAAATCTCCCTGGTCTTAATAAAGCTGGATCCAAAACATCAGGTCTATTAGTTGCTGCAATGATTATTACACCTTCATTGGTATCAAAGCCATCCATCTCAACAAGAAGTTGGTTAAGAGTTTGTTCTCTTTCATCATTTCCTCCACCTAAACCTGCTCCTCTACTTCTTCCTACAGCATCAATTTCATCTATAAAAATTATGCAAGGAGAGTTTTTTTTACCTTGTTCAAACATATCTCTAACTCTTGAAGCACCAACCCCTACAAACATTTCAACAAAATCTGATCCTGAGATAGTGAAAAAAGGCACTCCAGCTTCTCCTGCAATAGCTCTTGCAAGTAAAGTTTTTCCTGTACCTGGTGGTCCAACTAAAAGTGCACCTCTTGGAATTTTTCCTCCAAGTCTACTAAATTTTTTTGGGTCCTTTAAAAATTCTACAATTTCTTCTACTTCTTCTTTTGCTTCTTCAACTCCAGCAACATCATTAAATGTAACTTTACCCTTTAATTCATTCATCATCTTTGCTTTGGATTTACCAAAACCCATTGCACCACCTTTTCCACCTTGCATTTGACGCATGAAGAAAATCCATACTGCAATTAGTAATAACATTGGGAACCAAGATAACAACACTCCAAACAACGATGGCATTTTTTCTTCTAACGGTGCTGCAGATATGCTTACTCCTTTATCAGAAAGTTTTTCAATCAAATTTGGATCATTCGGCGCATATGTAGAAAATTTATCGCCATTAGAATAAACTCCATTAATATTATTGCCTTGAATATCTACTTTTAAAACCTCTCCATTATCCACTGAAGTTAAAAAGTCTGAGAATATTATTTGATTATTAGCTCTTACATTAGACTGTGGATTCTTGAACATATTGTAAAGTCCAATCGTCAAGAACACTATGATTGCCCACATTGCTAAATTTTTTAAATTCATACGGTTTAAGATAAGAATTATTATGGATTAAACAAGTGTGAAAATTAGTACTCTTTTGTAATAATTACAGTATGATTTACCTTTTTTATCACACATCCGGCTAATGTTTCTTTCTTTAAAGTATTTTTATTAATTTTATCTAATATCAAGTCAATTTTTTTTCCTCTAGTAAAATTATACTTATCCCCAATTATTTTAAGAATATCGGATAAAGACCTAAAAACAACCTCATAAGGATGAATAAAAAAATTTTCATTTAATACTGCTTCATTGTTATCTTTATATAAAA
This sequence comes from uncultured Pelagibacteraceae bacterium, assembly GCA_902596045.1. Taxonomy (GTDB): domain Bacteria; phylum Pseudomonadota; class Alphaproteobacteria; order Pelagibacterales; family Pelagibacteraceae; genus Pelagibacter. The sequence goes on along the minus strand of CACJSJ010000008.1, from coordinate 23,416 downwards.
ATGAATTCTGCTTTTTATTCTGTTCAATATAAAATATTAAAGCTTGATTGGATCTTTTTAGATTTTTTAATGTCAAAAATAGTTTATTTTTGTCTAAGCCATTATTCTTAAATTCACTAATTATATTTCTTAATTTAATTCTTTGAAATTTAGTGTTTACATTTGAAGGATCATTTACAAAAAAGTTAAAAACATAGTTGGAAATAAATCTTAAATCTTTTTTTTCAAAATCTAATAATGGTCTAATTAAATTAATTGATGCAAACTCTGTTTTTTTTTCTAAGGAGACTAAACCTTTTAATCCGCTTCCTCTTATCATTCTAATAAAAAAATTTTCAAATAAATCATCTAAATGATGTCCAACTATTAAATTTGAAATTTTTAATTGTTTACATTTTGAAAATAATAAATCGTATCTTTTTTTTCTAGACAATGATTGAATATTTCTAGATGGTTTTTTTCCTCTCCAAGTTAATATTTCAGCTTTAATATCAAAGTTATTAAGAATTTTTTTTACTTTTTTGGCCTCTTCCGTCGACTCTTTTCTGAGCTTATGATCTACAATAAAATATCTAGATTTCAAATTATATTGAATTGAATAAATTTTAGTTAAAAAAGCCAGAGCAAGACTATCTGGTCCACCAGATACAGCAACTATAAATGCCTCTTGAATATTGAAATTTTTTTCAAAATTTTTGAACAATCTTTGAATTTTTTTATTAGATAATTTTAATCTTAAATTTTTAGGAGTTTTGATTACATTCAAATTTTTTAGACTCATATTTGGCTTTTTGGATAACAGATTGATTGGCTTTTGGATATTGTTTTTCAACTCCATTTATCATTTTGCATCCTTGATCCTTTTCTCCAATCTGAACCATTGAAATACCTAGTTTCAATAAATTTATTGGAGCCTTTTCTCCTTTTGGATACTTTTGATATCCTTCTAAATATGCTGATGCAGCATCAGTATATAATTGTCTAATTCTAAATGTTTCAGCATACCAGTATTGAGCATTTCCAGCCAATTCATGATCAGGATTTGATAAAACAAATTCTCTAAATGCTCTTTCTGCGGTAGGATAATCTCCTACTTTTAAAAAACTAGTAGCAAATTCGTACTGTTTGGTTGGAGCTTCATTTGGTAAAATTTTTTCCTCTGCCTGAAAAGTTTCTGTAACTATAGAAGCAGTTGTTTCAACAGATTGAATTTTTTGTGAGGTCTCATTTGTTTGGGTATCTTTATATGATACCGAACCTAAATCTTGTGGTTCCGATGAACCTGGTAAAATATTATCATTTTCATTTAATTTATTTTTAGAGATTTTATTACTAAAATCACCTGATGTTATTGATCCTTCTATATCTTGAAACCTTATTTGATTATCAGCTTGTACCTTGGATAACCTATTAGATAATTTGTCTAACTTAAAATTTATTTCCTCAAATCTATTTGTAAGTTCTTGAAATTGATTTTCAATTTCTGACAACTTTAATAAATGTTTTGTTAAAACATCCTCAGAATTGTCATTTAAAATTGACGAGCTACCACTTTCATTATTTATTTCAATTGATCCTGAATAAACAGCTTTTTCAAGAGTTTTGATATTTTTTTGTATCAACTCAAGAGTTTCATAAATATTATGATTGTCTGCAAAGGCACATTGATTAATTATAAAATTAAATATTATAAATAACTTAACTGTAAATAGTTTTTTAAAACTCATTTAGAATTAGTTATGTTTATAATAATGGCAAAAAAAAGACCCCTTAATTTTATGAATTAAGGGGTCTTTAAATTTAGAAATATTAATTAATTTGCTTTAACTGTAACTGATCTTCTGTTTTTTGACCAAGCTAATGGATTAGATCCAGAATCTACTGGTCTTTCTTTACCATAACTCAAAACAGAAATTCTGTCTGAAGAAATACCATAAGTCATTAGATAATCTTTAGCTGCATTTGCTCTTCGCTCACCTAAAGCTAAGTTATATTCTCTAGTACCTCTCTCGTCGGCATGTCCTTCTAACACAATTGTTATATCTGAATTTTTTCTCAACCAAGCAGCTTGTTTTCTTAATGTCTCCCTAGAAGCTGTTGTAAGTACTGATTCGTTTGTTGCAAAGAAAACTCTATCTGGAACACCTGAAGCTAAATACTCTACGGTATCTGTTCCAGTGTAAACATCACTTTGCATTTGACTTGTTGAAACTTTTTTTGTTGCACATGCGCTTAATGCAAAACATGCTATAACAACTAAAAGTGTATTTTTTAAAATTTTGTTTATTTTCATTATTGCTCCTTGATCAATATTTCTAATACTTAGTATATTCACACCTAATTAGAGGTTTCAAGTTAAAAAATCAAGTGATTTAGCTCTAATTACTTAATAATGATGACCATGATGGGTCCGAGCCATCCGTTGGGGTTTTAACCATTCTTTCATTATAACCTGTAAGGTCAATAGACCATAGTTTGGCAGAAAAACCTTTGCCTTTTTCATCTGTCTTTGTTTCTCTGTAAAAAATTAAAACTCTTCCATTTGGTGACCAGGAAGGAGCCTCTTGATAAAAATTCTCAGTTAACAATCTTTCACCACTTCCATCTGTTCTCATAACACCAATATAAAATTTACCTTTATGTAATTTAGTAAAAGCAATTAAATCACCTCTAGGGGACCAAACCGGTGTTCCATATATCCCATTACCAAAAGAAATTCTTTTAACCTTACTTCCATCACTTTTCATTACATAGATTTGTTGATAACCGCTTCTATCAGAATTAAAGCAAATATATTTTCCGTCAGGAGAATATGATGGAGATGTATCAATTGATGGATGATTAGTTATTTTTTCTACAATTCTATTTTCTAAGTCCATTGTATAAATATCTGATTTTCCGTCCTTAGCAAAACTCATAATTATCTTTTTCCCATCAGGAGAAAACCTTGGTGCAAATGTCATTCCAGGAAAGTCACCAACTACTTCTTGCATGCCTGTTTCTATATCAAGCAAATATACCCTTGGTAAATTTCTAAAGTAAGAAAGATATGTTACCATCTGACTAGTTGGGTTAAATCTTGGAGTTAAAACTAGTTCGTTACCAAGAGTTAAAAATTTATTATTAGCACCATCTTGATCCATTATAGCTAATTTTTTAATTCTTTTAGTTTTGGGACCCTCTTCTGCAACATAAATGATTCTGGTATCAAAATAACCTTTCTCCCCAGTTAATCTTTCATAAACCTTATCTGAGATTATATGTCCAACTCTTCTCCAATTTGTAGGAACAGTAGTAAATGCAAGGGCCATCATTTCTTTACCTGCCAAAACATCCCACAACCTAAACTCTACTCTCAATTTATTATCGATATTAGTAACTTTGCCAGTTATTAATGCTTGAGCTTTTATTAGATTCCAGTCTTCAAATCTAGGTTTTAAATTTGCAATATCTGGCGCTTGAAGAAAAGCATCTTTACTTAAGGGATTAAACAATCCTGAAGTTTTTAAATTATTTTCGACAATAGAGGATATTTCTTCTCCAATATTTTTCTTATTTATTAAATTTTCAAAACTTTTTCTAGATTTTTCATCTATTGACAAAGGTGAAACAGCAACTGGTAGGGGGTTCAGATTACCTCTTGTAATATCAACTTCAATTAACCCAAATGATTTTATGGGATAAATAAAAACCATTAATACTAATATTAAAAATTTATTTATATAATTTTTCATTTTTTAACCTTCTAACATTTCTCTAGCATCAAAATTTAATTGTAACTCTTTCCATCTTTCATATCCAGTACTTGGTACTCTTAAAGGCTGACATAACTTAACCGCTCTAAGCGCACTTTCTGCTAAAACTTTGTAAAATCCCTGTCCTGGTCTGTTCATTCTTGCATGATCTAAAATTTCTGATTTTATTACTGAACCATCTGGTTTTAATTCAAGTTTAATTCTTACTAATAGATTTTCATTGTAAGGTAGGCCTAATGGAATACTCCAACAGCCAAAGATTTGTGCTTTTAAAGCATCTTCTTCACTTAAAGATAAGCCTTTATTTTCAAAATTTTTAACTTGATCTTGAGTAACTTGATCAGTTTTATTAACCACAGTTGCCGTTTCCTCTTTAGATTTATCAATTAATGCAGCTATATTATTTGGATCAAATAATTCTTCTTTTTCAAACTCTGAAACCTGTTTGACTTCGTTATCAATTTTTTCTGGATTTTGAGTGTCATCTTTAACTTTTTCAACTTTTTTGACATTGTCTTCAGGCATTGGGACTGCGTCTGGTTTTTTCTTTTTAACCTTTTTAGGTGGTGCTTGTTCAGAAACTAACTTTTTTTCTTTTTCTTTTACTTCTTCAATAATCTTTTTAGCTTTAGGCGCAAAAGGAATATTAGTTTTTTCAGTAATTTGAATTAATTCTACAGAAACAATAGGAGGTAGATCAATTGGTTTTTTTGCTAGAAAAGGAAGACTCATTGCTGTCAAAATTATTACAAATACATGTAAAACAGAAGATAAAATAATACTTCTATTCACTTATTAACTACCTTTCTTTATATGGCTCTGAAATTAATGCTACTTTTGTAAAACCTGAACCTGAAAGAAGACCCATAATTTCTAGAACTCTTCCATAATTAATTGTTTTATCTCCTCTAACATATATTCGAGTATCAGTTCTGTTTTTTGAGACTGCCAAAACTTTTGCAATAATTTTATCATATTCAACTTTAGACTCTTGTATAAAAATTTCTCCTTTTGAATTTATCGATAAAGTTAATGGCTCTTGTTCTTCAGGAAGTGAATCAGCTGAACTTTCTGGTAGATCGACTTGTACTCCTACTGTTAATAAAGGAGCAGTTACCATAAAAATAATTAACAACACTAACATCACATCTACAAATGGTGTCACATTAATCTCGCTCATTGGTTCTTTTCCTGAACGATTTAATTTAAATGCCATTTATTAACTAAATAATTGATAAAAATCTTTTCGAAAAACTTTCTAACTTTTGAGAATATTTTCTAGAGTCATTATTAAATCTATTATATGCAACAACAGCAGGAATTGCTGCTAATAGTCCAAGAGCAGTTGCAAACAGTGCTTCAGCAATTCCAGGAGCAACGATTGCCAAACTTGTATTTCTTGAGATAGCTATTGATTGGAATGAATTCATGATTCCCCAAACTGTTCCAAACAATCCTATAAATGGTGCGGTAGATCCTACTGTTGCTAAAAAAGTAAAACCTTTTTCAATTTTAGACATTTGTTTTTCTATACCCACTTCAAGAACACCACCCATTTTCTCAACTAAATTAGTTTTTGATTTTGATTTTAACAACCCTTGCATAGACTCTTTAAATAAAGATGTCATTGGATCATCAACGTTTGAAGGTAAACTATTATAAAAAGTTTCAGCAGATTTTGATCTCCAGAACTTTTCCTCAAATTCTTCAGATAAAATATTTATTTTTTTGAATTGCTTAATTTTATCAATTATAATTGCCCACGAGTAAATAGAACAAGCAATTAATATTATTATTACAGATTTAACTATAATATCTGCTCGAATAAATAAATTAATTAATGAAAAATCTGCACTAGATGCTAAACCTACTGCTTGAGATGATATATCTGCTTCCATAATTAATCTTCTACACTCAATTGTGTCATCAATTTGTCTTATTCACTTAAGTTATTCCTCTTGTCTGAACGTTTCGTAATAATAACTAGCAATTAAAATCGCATCAGCTTTATTAGAATCCTTTTTTTTTGCTAAATTAGATGAAAAATATGGAAATATTTCTATTGCTTTTGTTCTACTTGCGTCTTTTTCTGAGTTAATTAAATTAAAATATTTCTTCCACTTAGCTGGTCTCACGAAATACATTGGTAATTGCATTGCTGAACACATTCCTTTTAAAATTCCAAAAGATTGACCAAAATTGAACATACTAGTAACACCTTGTCCTGGCATAGCTGAAACCTGCTCTATAATTACTTTAATGTCTGTTTTATTACAGCGTTCAATTCTTTTTGAAATTTCATTAAAAATTTGAGCCCCATTGACCTGTCTCTTATTCTTTTTTCCTTCGGTCATAGTTGGCATTTCAACTACATCTAAAATTTTTCCATCTTCAAAAAAACATATTGAGCCTGATATTCCAGGGTCTATTCCAATTATAAGCATTAATTAGTATTCAGTTCTACATTAGAAAAAATATTTTGCACATCATCATTATCTTCTAATGTTTCAAAAAATTCTATTAAATTTTCCTCTTGTTCTTTGGAAACTTGAACGCTATTCAAAGATATCCACTCAATCTCGGTAGAAATAAAATTATTTATTTTCTTTTCAAGATTTTTTTTAACATTATATATTTCATTAACTGAACATTGTATTTCATGAAATTCATCTTTAGAAACACATTCATCTGCACCAGACTCTATTGCTAATTCAAGTATCTCCTCATCAGAGATCTCGTATTTACTAATTTTAATAACTCCCATTTGGTTAAAATTATGAGATGCTGAGCCTTGGGTGCCAAGACTGCCTCCAGCTTTTTGAAATATTGTTCTAATATTCGAAGCTGTTCTATTTTTGTTATCAGTTAATGTTTCAACAATTACCGCAACATTTTCTGGGCCAAAACCCTCATATCTTAAATTTTCAAAATTTGTTCCAGTATTTACTGATGATTTATCAATTGCTCTTTCGATGTTGTCTTTTGGCATGTTAGCTGACCTCGCAGTTTGTATTGCAGATCTCAATCTGGCATTCATTGCGGGATCTTTGTCACCTAATTTTGCAGCAACAGTAATTTCTTTTGAGAGTTTCGAAAATATCTTTGATCTTTGTTTATCTGCTTTACCTTTTTTATGTTTTATACCTGCCCAGTGAGAATGTCCTGCCATAATCTACAATGTATTTTTTAATTGACCACCAAAAATATAACTTTCTACATGATTGGCCATTCCAGTTTTTATATCACAATCGACTATTACTCCACTTAAGGTAGCCTCTCCTATTGCTGGGAAATGTTTTTTAGAATTTTCTTTAAAAAATCTGTTGATCGAATTTTCTTTATTCATTCCAATTACAGAATCATAATCTCCACACATGCCTGCATCAGTTTGGTAAGCGGTTCCATTTTTTAAAATACGAGCATCATTTGTTGGTATGTGAGTATGTGTTCCTACAACTAATGTTGCACATCCATCAAAAAAATGACCTATAGCATTTTTTTCACTTGTAATCTCCCCATGAAAATCCACAATCAACAAATCATAATCTTCTTTAAGACTATGATCTTTTAAAAATCTTTTTGCAATTTCAAATACATCTTCACACTTTTTCATAAATACATTCCCCATTAAATTTAAGACGCCAACTTTTATGTCATTTGATGTTTTGTAAATTTCAAAACCTTTTCCAGGAGAAGGTTCAAAAAGATTATAGGGTCTTAAAAGTCTATTTTCCTTATCAATATAACTCATTATTTCTTTCTGATCCCAAACATGATTGCCAGATGTAATTACATTTACTCCACAATTAAAAAAATCTTTACAGGTTTTTTCAGTTAGTCCCACACCTGGTTCTGCTGAATTTTCACCATTAACTATTACAAAATCAATTTTTTTTTTTTCTACTTCTGATTTTAAATAATTTAAAATTTTAGAGCATCCAGAAACACCAACCACATCTCCTAAAAATAAAATTTTCATGTAATAAAATATTTTTCTGTAATCACAAAATCTAATTTTTTATCATATTTATTTATTGGTAAACTTTTAACTTTTTGAAAGGAAAAACCTACACCTATTTTAATTATCTTATGGTTGTCTTGTAACTTTGATATATATCTATCGTAATAGCCTCCTCCATAACCAAGTCTATTTAATTCTTTATCAAAGGCTACTAGTGGAACTAATAATACCCCTGGGTTAACTTTTTTTTTAGATATTGTTTCAGGAATACCATACTTGTTAATTTTTAGCGGATCTTTAAGTGACCATTGAAAAAAATTCATTATATTGTTCTTGCCAACTTTAGGGAGAGAAATGACATAATTCTTCTTTTCAAGACCTTCTAAAATATTCAAAGAATCTAATTCATAATTAAATGGATAATAACCACCAATAATCTTAGTTCTAATATTTTTTTTTTTTAAAAATTTTAAAAATTTTTTAAAGTTAATTGATAAATTTTTTGAATAGTTTCTTTTTCTTAAATTAAGAATTTTTTTTCTAATATATGATTTTTTCACTAAAATATTTAAGATAATTCTTTTAAATTTGCTTTTTCAATAAAATTTGAAATCTCATTAGCCGTTTGATCAATCAATTTTTCATAATTTTTTTGATTATTTTCAATTTCTAATTTAAGGTTATCATGTCTTTTGTTGAGTTCTTTTATTTCATCTTCTTTTTTATCTCTATAATCGTAGATTAGGTTTTTTAATTCTCTAAATTTATTTGAAAGATCCTTTAATTCGTTTTTTTTTTGTTCAACTTTTTTTTTTGTTTCATAATATTCATCCATTACTTTAACCGCGGTAATCAAAAGCAACTTATTTTCACCTAAATTTCCTAGGTCATTTTTAAGTTCATTAAATTTTTGATTAAGTTGTATTAAAAGTTCTTCTAAATGTTCTTCCTGCCCATCATCGCAGGATAACAAAAATTCTTTTCCGTTAAATTTAATACTTACGTTTGCCATTTATCAATCTCGTCCATAAGAGTATCTGTTTCTTGATTTAATTCATCAATTTTTTCTGAAAACTCAATCTGTTTTCTCTCCTCTAGTTTTTCTTTGCTTTTCATCTCCTCTAATTTTTTAGATAAAGTGTCATAATCTTCTTTTAATAATCGATAATTGTCCTCTAAACCTTTTTTTTCAATTTCTAATTGATTTTTTTTTTGATTTAAGTTTTCAATACTACTTTGTAACCCAGGGTTTTTTAGATTTAATTTTTTTAATTCTGTTAATGCTAAACTTAATTTTTTTTCTTTTTCGATAATAGAATTCATATATATATATTTATAATATTAAATAGATTCTTCTAAGTCTACACAGGATAATTTTTGAATAAACAATATAATGATTTAGCTAATTGCATCAGATTTTTATCTATTGATGCTGTTCAAAAAGCTAATTCTGGCCATCCTGGTATGCCCATGGGAATGGCTGATGTTGCAACGGTTTTATTCAAAAATTTTTTAAGATTTAATCCTAAAAACCCAGGCTGGTTAAATAGAGACAGATTTATTTTATCAGCAGGGCATGGTTCAATGCTCCTTTATTCTTTGTTATACCTAACTGGATATAAAAGTATTTCACTTAACAGTATAAAAAAGTTTAGACAGCTAGACTCCATTTGTGCAGGACATCCCGAATATCATCCGAAGACTGGTATAGAAACTACTACGGGTCCACTTGGCCAAGGAATAGCAAATGCGGTCGGGTTTGCAATTGCAGAAGAAATTTTAAAAAAAAAGATTGGGAAAGAAATTATAAATCATAAAACATATGTTTTAGCTGGAGATGGTTGTTTGATGGAAGGAATAAGTCATGAAGCGATGAGTTTAGCTGGGCATTTAAAACTTAAAAATTTAGTAATGCTTTTTGATAACAATTCAATATCTATAGATGGGCCAACTAGTTTAGCGGTATCAGATAACTTTAAAAAAAGATTTGAAAGTTATGGTTGGGATTACATTCTTATTAATGGCCATAATAAAAACGAAATTTTTAAAGCTCTTAAAAAAGTTCAAAAAGCAAAAAAACCGACTATAATTTCTTGCAAAACTAAAATTGGCTATGGTTCGCCTAATAAATCAGGAAAATCTTCATCTCACGGTAGTCCTCTTGGTTTAGATGAAATAGAGCTTGTTAGAAAAAATTTAAATTGGAACTATAAACCATTTGAAATTCCGAAAAAAATTTTAAAAGAATGGAGAACAATTGGAAAAAAAGGTGAGTTACTTGAGAATAAGTGGAATAAGGCTTCGAAAAAAAAGAAAGTGCAAATAAATAAGTTTTTAAAAAATAATTTTACAAAAATTCTAAAAAAACAAAAACAAATTTCAATAAAGGAAATTAATAACTTGGCTACAAGGAAATCCTCTGAACTTACACTTAATGCACTAACAAAAGAAAATAATACTTTAATTGGTGGTTCTGCAGATCTAGCAGGATCGAATAATACTAAAACAAAATACCACAAAATTTTTAAACCTGGTGAGTTTAATGGCAATTATATCCACTATGGTGTAAGAGAACACGCAATGTGTGGAATAATGAATGGCCTTTCTCTTCATAGTAATTTTATTCCGTACGGTGGTACATTTTTAATTTTTTCAGATTATTGCAAACCTTCAATAAGATTATCGGCCCTGATGAAGCAAAGAGTAATTTATGTAATGACTCATGACTCTATCGGATTAGGGGAAGACGGACCTACACATCAACCAATTGAACAATTATCCGGTTTAAGATCAATTCCAAATTTAAATGTTTTTAGGCCTGCGGATAGAATGGAAACTATTGAGTGTTGGGAACAGGCGCTGAAAAATTCTAATACTCCAAGTGTTTTATCTTTAACTAGACAAAATCTAAACCCTGTCAGAAAAAAATATTCAAATATTAATAAATGTTCTTTTGGCGCTTACGAAATTTTAAGAACTAAAAAAAAGATCAATTTAACTATACTTGCAAGTGGTTCTGAGGTTAATTTAGCAATAGAAGTTAGCCTTAAATTGGCCAAAGATAAAATATACTCAAAGGTCATATCAATGCCGTGCCAAGATCTTTTTGACCAACAGTCAAAGTCTTATAGAGGCAAAATTCTTGATGAGTCAAAAATTAAAATATCTATTGAGGCTGGATCAACTGATTGTTGGAAAAAGTATATCGGTACTGATGGTTTGGCTTTTGGTATTGATGATTTTGGTAAGAGTGCACCATATAGAGATATTTATAGACATTTTGGATTAACTGTCTCAAACATTGCTAATAAGTCAAAAAAATTGATGAGAAATTAAAATGAAAATAAAAGTTGGAATTAATGGAATGGGTAGAATTGGAAGAATGATTGTTAGGTCAATTATTGAAAATAATAATAAAAACATAGAAATAAAGCATATAAATAATAAAACCAACTCTGAGGCTTGCTCAACTCTTTTAAAATATGATTCTATTCATGGAAAATTCAATGCTGAACTAGGTTTTGATGAAAAGCATCTAATTATCAACAAAAATAAAATTACTTTTAGCCAGGAAACTGATTTAGATAATATCAAATGGAAGAAGCATGATGTTGACTATGTTTTTGAATGTACTGGCAAATTTAATTCTAAAGATAAATTATTACCTCATTTAAATAATGGAGCAAAAAAAGTTATAGTTTCTGCTCCATGCAAAAAAGCTGACAAAACAATTGTATTTGGAGTGAATGAATCTGAATTAAAAAAAAATGACACCATTATTTCTGCTGCATCATGTACAACAAATTGTCTTGCACCAGTAGCACATATTTTAAATGAAAATTTTGAAATTGAAAAAGGGTTTATGACAACAATTCATGCTTTTACAAGTGATCAAAGAATTTTAGATAATTCTCACAAAGATGCTAGAAGAGCTAGATCTGCTAGCCAATCTATTGTACCAACTTCGACAGGAGCTTCAAAAGCAATTGGTGAAATTATTCCTTCCCTTAAAGGAAAATTAGAAGGTGTGGCAATGAGGGTGCCTACCCCAAATGTTTCTTTAATTGAATTAGTCTTTTGCACAAAAAAAGATTTAAGTATTGAAAAAATTAATTCAGCATTTCGAAATTTTAGTAAAAAAAATAAAGTTCTTGAAGTAACAGATGAAAAACTTGTCTCAATTGATTTTAATCATAACCCTGCTTCATCCATTATTGATTCAAGTTTAACAAATGTAGTAGGTAAAAATATGGGCAAAATTTCAGCTTGGTATGATAATGAATGGGGTTTCTCAAATAGAATGTGTGACATCGCAGAGTATCTTCATAAGATTTCCTAATGAATAATATTAAAGATTTTGAAAATCTTAATCAAAAAAAAATTTTGTTAAGATTAGATTTAAATGTGCCATTAAAAGATGGCGTAATAACAGATCAAACAAGAATTAATAAAATCATACCAGTAATTGAATTTTTACTTAATAAAAATTCTAAAATAATAATAATCTCTCATGTAGGTCGTCCAAAAGGAAAAATAAATAATGATCTATCTCTGAAACCTATTTGTGAAAATTTGGAGAAAAAAATTAATAGAAAAATAAAATTAATAGATGATGATATTTTTAAATTAAAAAAGGAAGATTTACTTAAAGATCCTAACGACCAAATTGTTTGTTTAGAGAATATTAGATTTTATAAAGAGGAAGAGAATAATGACATTTCTTTTGCAAAACATTTGGCAGGGCTTGCTGATTTATTTGTTAATGACTCATTTTCTTGTTCTCATCGAGCTCACACATCTGTGTGTAAAATAACAGAATTTTTACCATCTTTTGCTGGCATACAATTAGAAACAGAAATAAATGCACTAAAAAAAGTTACTACTGAAATTAAAAAACCAATTACTTGTATTGTTGGAGGATCTAAAATCTCAACAAAAATTGGAATAATTAAGAATTTAATACCTAAATTTGATAATATAATTATCGTTGGAGGGATGGCTAATAATATCCTTAGCTATAAAGGAAACCAAATAGGTAAATCAGTTAAAGAAAAAGACTGTGAAATGATAATTGATGAAATTTTTGAAACTTCTAAAAATTATTCTTGCGTAATTACTTATCCGGAAGATGTTTTGGTTGGAAAAAATATGAATGATTCTTCTCAAGTTAAAGAAATAAATAATATTAAAAATAATGAATTAATCTTAGATATAGGGCCAAAGACAATAAATAAAATAAAAAATATTATTAAGACTAGTGAAACTGTTTTATGGAATGGTCCAGCTGGCTATTTTGAGAATCCAAATTTTGCGAATGGTAGTTACGAAATTGCAAAAGCGATTGTCAAAAAAAATAAAGACAAATCAATTTATTCTGTTGCAGGAGGTGGTGACACCATAGCTTTAATAAATCAAATTAATGCAATTAAAGATTTCAACTTTGTTTCAACTGCTGGTGGTGCATTTTTAGAATACCTTGAAGGAAAAGAACTTCCTGGTATAAAAGCTCTAAAATAATATGTCAGAGTTAAATATCATTGCACTTAAAATCCTAGAAAAAGGTAAAGGAATTTTAGCAGCTGATGAAAGCAATGGAACGATGACCAAAAGATTAGATGATGTGAATGTTCCTTCAACTCCAGAAAATAGATTGTTGTTTAGAGAAACTCTTTTCAGTGCTTCAAGTATGACTGAGTGTATTGGAGGTGTAATTTTATACGATGAAACAATAAAACAAGACTCATCAAAAAAAATTAAGATCCCAGAATTAATTTCCAAAATGGGTTCTGCGCCAGGTATAAAAGTTGATACAGGTGCAAAGGTTCTGGCTGGTTCAACGGATGAAAAAATTACAGAAGGTTTAGATGGATTAAGAGAAAGATTAAAAGAATATTATAAACTTGGTGCAAAATTTACAAAATGGAGAGGTGTTTATAATATATCTAAAAATTACCCAAGCAAGCTTTCGATACAAGTTAATGCTCATGCATTAGCAAGATATTCAGCACTAGTTCAAGAATGTAATATGGTTCCTATAGTAGAGCCAGAAGTATTAATGGACGGTGATCATTCGTCTAAAGACTGCTATGAAAAAACTTCTGAAGTAATCAAAAAATGCTTTGAAGAATTAATTTTACATAAAGTTGACTTAAAAGGAATTATACTGAAACCAAATATGATTTTAGCTGGTAATAAATCTAAAGATAAAATTTCAAATGAAGAAGTTGCTAAATTAACTTTGGAATGCTTAAAAAATTCAGTGCCTTCCGAAGTACCAGGGATTGCTTTTTTATCTGGTGGTCAATCAGAAATAGAGGCAACAGAAAATTTAAATTTAATAAATAAGTATAATGATACTAATTTTATAATGAGTTATTCTTATGGAAGAGCCCTTCAACAAAGTGCATTAAAATTTTGGTCAAAAGATATAAAGAACATTGAGGGTACTCAAAAGATTTTTAACCACCGAGCGAAAATGAATACATTAGCAGCTCAAGGAAAATGGTCTAAAAATCTTGAAATTTAGCAGTAAAAGATTTGTTTATCTTATTTCACCATTAAAAATAGATAAATCTTTTTATGGTGATTTGATTGATGTTCTTAAACAAAGAAAAGTTAGTTTTTTTCAATTAAGACTTAAAAAAGAAAGTTTAAAAAAAAAATTAATAATTGGAAAAAAAATTAAAAAAATATGTAAAAAGTTTAATGTTAAGTTTTTAATTAATGATGATGTTTCTCTTGCAAAAAAATTAGATGCCGATGGTTGTCATCTGGGTCAAAAGGATATGAATATCTTTGAAGCTAGAAAAATAATTGGAAATAAGATAATAGGAATTACCTGCCATAACTCAATTAAATTAGCAAGAATTGCCATTAACAATAAAGCTGACTACTTAGCTTTTGGTGCTTTTAATTCTTCTGAAACTAAAAAAGTAAAATATAAGGCTTCAATTAATTTGCTTAAAAAAGCAAGAAAAATTACAAAAACTATAATTGTTGCAATAGGTGGAATTAATTGCTCCAATTATAAAAAACTGTTATTGAACAAAGCTAATTTTTTAGCTATTTCAGGCTACATTTGGAATAATAAAAAATATAAACCCCTTGAGGCTATAAAAAAAATAAAATGAAAATTAATGCTGGTGAAATAAGAGTTGGTATGCTTTTAGAATTTAAAAATGACTTGTGGCAAGTTCTCAAAACCCAACATGTAAAACCTGGTAAAGGTGGTGCCTTTGCTCAAGTTGAAATGAAAAGTGTAAACAGAAATACTAAACTCAATGAAAGATTTAGATCTAGTGAGACTGTTGAAAAAGCATCTTTAGAAGAAACTAATTTCAATTTTCTTTATAAAGATGATATTAATTATTTTTTCATGAATCCAAAATCTTTTGAACAAATTGAGATAAAAAAAGATATTATTGGAGATAAAGGGAAGTTACTTACTGAAAACTTAGAAGTATTGGTAAGTTTTTACAATGAGTCTCCAATTTCAGTTGATTTACCTAATCAGGTACAATGTAAAATTAATTCAACAGATGTTGCATTAAAAGGTCAAACTGTATCATCATCATATAAACCAGCTTTATTAGACAATGGTTTAAGTATTCAAGTTCCACCATTTATTGAAGATGGAGATAATATTATTATTGATACCAGAAACTTAGAATATATCAAAAAGATTTAATATAGTGAATTCGATTTCTGCAAATTTAAATGTTATGATTAAGGCTAGTGAAAAAGCCTCAAAAATTCTTATAAGAGATTTTGGAGAAATTGAAAAACTACAAGTATCTAGAAAGGGCCCGTTAGATTTTGTCACAAACTCTGACTTAAAGGCAGAAAAAATAATAATTGAAGAATTAAAAAAAGCAAGACCTGACTATTCTATAATAAGTGAGGAAAATGGAATTGAAAAAAACAAAGACTCTAATAACACTTGGATAATAGATCCAATCGATGGAACTATAAATTTTTTACATGGTATACCTCATTTTGCTATTTCAATTGCATTAAAATCTAATGATGAAATTATATCAGGTCTAATTTTTGATCCTATTAAAGATGAAATGTTTTTTGCAGAAAAAGAGAGTGGAGCTTTTTTTAATAATCATAGAGTCAGAGTCTCAAAAAAAAATAAATTGAATAATTGTTTATTTGTAACAGGAGGAAAAATAAAACAAGAGCCAGATTTATTATATAGAAAATCTGGGTCTGCAGCTCTTGATATGGCCTATGTGGCTGCAGGAAGATATGATGGTTATTTTCAACATAATTTAAATATTTGGGATATTGCGGCTGGAATTATTTTAGTTAAAGAAGCAGGCGGAATGCTTAATCATATTGATCTGTCAGTTAATAAAAATATCAAAATTATTGCCTCGAGTGCTGATATTAATACAAAATTACTTGAAAAATTAGCCAACTTTTAATTGTTTTAGAAAATTCTTTTGTTATAAGTCTCGTCATGAAAAAAGATATTCATCCAAACTATCACAAAATAAAAGTTGAAATGACTGATGGTACTCAGTTTGAAACTAAGTCTACCTGGGGAAAAGAAGGTGAAGTTCTAAAGTTGGAAATTGATCCAAAATCTCATTCTGCTTGGACAGGCGGCAAACAAAAACTTATGGATAAAGGTAGAATAAGCAAATTTAATAAAAAATTTCAAAATTTCAAAACAGAAAAAAAAAATTAAATGTCAAATTCACCTTTAATGCCAATGGCAACTGCTGTTTGGCTTGTTGAAAATACAACTCTCACATTTAAACAAATTGCTGAGTTTTGTAAATTACATGAAGTAGAAATACAAGGTATTGCAGATGGAGAAGTAGCAAAGGGTATCAAGGCGTATAATCCAATCATATCAGGTCAGTTGACTAGAGAAGAAATTGAACTTTCTTCAAGTGATGAAAATCGACCTTTACAAATCAAAAGTTCAGATATTGAAATTTCAAATGCTGAAAAAAAAATTAAGAAATATATCCCTCTTTCAAAAAGACAAGATAAACCAGATTCAGCTTTATGGTTGATTAGACAACACAATATTCTTAAGGACTCTCAAATTGCAAAATTAGTTGGTATTACAAAAAATTCTGTGACATCAATTAGAAACAAAAGCCATTGGAATTATAATAATTTGAATCCCAAAGATCCAGTAGCTTTAAACTTATTTACTCAGAAAAATCTAATTGAAGCAATTGAAAAAGCAGAAAGAAGAATTAAAAGAGAAAAAAAACAAAAAGAAAAAGAAAGACTTTCGCAACAATTAAATAATTAATGGATAAAATGAATAGACATAAAAAATTAAAAGTGTTATTTACTCACTTTTTTGGAGGTATTTATTAAAATAGAAGTTAAAGATAACAATGTTGAACAAGCTTTGAGAGTTTTAAAAAGAAAACTTCAAAGGGATGGTTTTTTTAAAGTAATAAAATTAAAGAATACTTATGAAAAACCCTCAGAGAAAAAGAAAAGAATTCTTCAAGAAAACATAAAAAGAGTTAAAAAATTAAATAAACTTAAAAACAGAATTTAAGTATACCGCGGGGTGGAGCAGTCTGGTAGCTCGTCAGGCTCATAACCTGAAGGTCGGCGGTTCAAATCCGTCCCCCGCAACCAATTAATAACTTAACTATGTTTGAATATAAAAAAAATAAATTAGATTTCATTTTACTTACTTTTTTTTCAATTTATCCTTTGGCAATTCTCTCTGGAAACTTTGCAATTAATATATGTTTTCTTATTATTGGATCTATTTTTTTTTATAAACTAGTAAAAAAAGAAACTTTTTTTTTTGAATATAAAAATTCCTTTTTTTTACTTTTGTTTTTTTTTATATCATTATTAATAAATCTTGTATTTTCAAATGATATTCACCTATCATATCAAAGAGTAACTAAATTTTTTTTTGTAATATTTTTTATTATTTCGTTTAAATATTTGATTATAAATTTTTCTAAAAATTTAGAAGTTATATATAAATTGTGGAGTATATTTTTTTTAATTATAATAGTAGATTTGTTGATTGAATTTTTTGTTGGCAAAAATATGCTTGGTCAAAGTACTATGATGCCAGGTAGATTGGGAAGTTTTACTGGGCAAGAAAGTGTAATAGGTCATTTCTTTTTTGGATTTTGTCTGATTTTTTTATCATTTTTATACTCTCGTCTTAAAAAAGATAGTTTTAGTTTAATATTAGCATCTTCTTTAATAATAATTTCTTTTATAATTGGTGAAAGGGCTAATTTTGTTAAAACTTTTTTGGCAATCTCACTATTTATATTTTTTATTTATGAAATTGATTACAAATTTAAAATTCTTTCAATAATTCTAATTGTTTTTTCAAGTTATTTAATAATTCATTTAAATGCAGATCAGTCTTATAAAGCTAGATACATTTGGCAAATGAAATGGGTTTTTAGCTCAAATGGATTAACTAAATATCTAGATAACTCAGAATACGGGGCTCATAGAAATACTGCTAAAGAAGTTTTCTTAGACAACCCTTTATTTGGTGTAGGTATTAAAAACTTTAGAATTGAGAGTAGAAATAAAAAATACAATGACGAAGAAAAGCACATGCTTGGCTCTAATCACCCTCATGAACTTTACTATGAATTTCTATCTGAAACTGGAATATTTGGCTTTTCTTGTTTTTTAATATTT
Source organism: uncultured Pelagibacteraceae bacterium (assembly GCA_902596045.1). Taxonomy (GTDB): domain Bacteria; phylum Pseudomonadota; class Alphaproteobacteria; order Pelagibacterales; family Pelagibacteraceae; genus Pelagibacter. The sequence continues at coordinate 5,032 of CACJSJ010000008.1, read as the reverse complement.
ATTTTATCTTCTATTATTTTTTCTATTAAAAATTATTTAAAAAAAAAAAATATTTATCAGTTGTCTGGGATAATTGTTGTAATAATTTCAATACTTCCTGTAATACCTACAGGTAGTTTTTTTGCTACTTATAATTCATCAATATTTTGGATTAACTATGCAATTATGATGGGATATAATTATTATAAAAAAACTAAATATTAAATTTAGATTTTTTAGCATCAGCTAAAAATGCTTTCACTGTTTCTATCGAAAGCTGATCATAAGATTTTCCAAATTTTTCAATCTTTTCTATTATTGACGGAGGTATTGTGATTATATGACATCCTATTTGTTTGGCTTGTAAATAATTATATGGTTCTCTGACACTTGCCCATAATATTTCTACATTTCTAAATTTTTTTGCTAACTTAATACTTCTAGTAAACTCGGGGATTGGGTCTTTTCCTGTGTCTCCTGCTCTACCTGCAAATATTGATATTATTACTTTAGTTTTGTAATTAATTACCTTTAAGATTTTTTCTGTTTGTTTAGATGTATATACAGCAGTTATGTTTAATTTAATTCCTTTATTGTTTAATTTTTTAATGACTTCTCCTGTAAATTTATTTTTTGAATTTATAACTGGAACTTTAACGTAAACATTTTTTGCCCAAGTACTAATTTGCTCACCCTGTTTTATCATAGATTTTTCTTCATCAGCAAAGACTTCGAAAGAAATAGGTTTTTTTTTACAGACTTTTAAAATTTTTTTTGAATATGACTCATAGCCTTTTGCACCTGCTTTTCTCATCAAGCTAGGGTTAGTTGTAAAACCTTTTACTATAATTTTTTTATTAAACCTTTTTATTGAGGGTAAATCTGCAATATCACAAAAGATTTTTGTTATCATCAATTAGCTATAAATTTTTGGTAATATCTTCAGTCATTTTTTTTGCGTCAGCAAATAACATTAAAGTGTTTTCTTTATAAAACAAATCATTGTCAATTCCAGCATAACCTGGTGATAGACTTCTTTTAACAAATAAAACCGACTTGCATTTTTCTACATCAAGTACCGGCATACCATAAATTGGGCTTTGAGGATCTGTTTTAGCTACTGGATTAGTCACATCATTCGCACCTATTACAAATGCCACATCTGCATTGGCAAAATCATTATTTATTTCTTCAAGTTCAAAAACTTCGTCATAAGGAACATTTGCTTCTGCTAATAAGACATTCATATGGCCAGGCATACGTCCAGCAACTGGATGTATAGCATAAGAAACTTTAATGTCATTTTTTTTCAAGGTATCAACCATTTCTCTTAAAGCATGTTGAGCTTGTGCAACTGCCATACCATATCCTGGGACAATTATAACTGATGAAGCATTTTTCATCAGGAAGGCTGCATCTTCAGCGTTTCCACTTTTAACAGGTTTTTGCTCTTTGTTCTGACTAACAGTAGATTGATCAGTAGCACCAAAACCACCTAGTATGACATTAAAGAATGATCTATTCATTCCTTTACACATTATGTATGAAAGAATTGCTCCAGAAGAACCAACTAATGCACCTGTTATTATTAAAGCAGTATTTTCTAGAGTAAACCCAATCCCAGCCGCAGCCCAACCTGAATAAGAATTTAACATAGAAATCACAACTGGCATGTCTGCTCCACCAATTGGAATTATCAATAAAAAACCAATTAAAAAAGATACAGCCAATAAAATCCAAAATAAATTTGAAGACTGTGTGCTACAAAGCAAATAAATTAAAACGATTATAGAAATTAATATTAAAGCATTTAAAGGGTGTTGACCTTTAAAAGTAATTGGCGATCCTGACATTATTCCTTGGAGTTTTAAAAAAGCGATTATTGATCCAGAAAAAGTTATTGCACCTATTGCGGCACCTATTGACATTTCAATCAAGCTTAAAAGCTTAATATTTCCAGGCGAACCAAGGTTAAAAGCTTCAGGGTTTAAATATGCTGAAATAGCTACAAAGACAGCCGCTAGCCCAACAAGACTATGAAAGCCAGCTACAAGTTCGGGCATAGCTGTCATGGGAATTTTATATGCAATGAAAGCACCTAATAAACCACCAATTAATAGAAATACTATTACATATAAAAATCCACTTGAAAAATTCCCTATTGTTAAGAATGTGACTGTTATAGCAATCACCATTCCTAAAATTCCAAAAAAATTTCCTTGTCTAGACGTTTCTGGAGAAGATAATCCCCTTAAAGCCAAAATAAATAAAACTCCTGAGATAAGATAAAAAACTGCGGATAAATTTGCAGAAATCATTTTTTGTCCTTTTTCTTCTTTTTATACATTGCAAGCATTCTTTGGGTTACCAAAAAACCACCAAAAATATTTATAGCAGCAAGTGATATTGCTAAAAATCCAAAAATACTTGAGACGTTAAAAACACTATCGGAACTGCCAGCTAATCCAGCAATAATTGCACCTACAATTATTACAGATGAAATTGCATTTGTTACTGACATCAGGGGAGTATGCAAGGAAGGTGTTACGCTCCAAACTACATAATATCCAATAAAAATTGAAAGGATAAATATACTAAGTCTAAATATAAAAGGATCTATTTCCATAATCTTATTTTATTAAGGTTTTCTCAATTATTTCATCCTCTAAATTAATGTTTATTTTATTTTTTTCTTTATCATGTAGATTTGAAACAAAATTAAATACGTTTTTCGCATATAAATTTGAAGCAGAAGTTGGAAGTTTATTTAAGATGTTGCTGTCACCCATAATTTTTACTCCATTTTTGTCAATTATTTTATCAACTTCAGTAAAGGCAGTATTTCCACCTTGTATAGCTGCTAAATCATAAATTATTGATCCAGGTTGCATATTTTGAATCATTGTATCTTTAATTATTACAGGAGCTTTTTTTCCAGGAATTAAAGCAGTACAAATTACAATATCAATTTTTTTAAGTGTGTCGCTCAATAATTCCTCTTGTTTTTTTTTAAAATCATCTGATGCCTCTTTGGCATAACCTCCTTCAGTCTCAAGGTTTTCCACTCCTTCAACTGTTAGAAACTTTCCCCCTAAACTCTCAACTTGCTCTTTTGATGCCATTCTTACATCAGTGGCAAAAACAATAGCACCCATTCTTTTTGCAGTTGCAATAGCTTGTAATCCAGCTACACCTGCACCTACAACCAAAACCTTAGCAGCTGAAATTGTTCCTGCAGCAGTCATCATCATTGGAATAGCTTTTTCAAAATAAGCAAACGACTCTATAACTGCCTTATATCCAGCAAGATTTGCTTGGGAAGAAAGTATATCCATTGATTGTGCTCTTGTTATTCTCGGAAGTAATTCCAGAGAAAAAACATTAATTTTTTTTTTGACTAAGCCTTTTATTTTTTCTTCATTGTTATAAGGGTCTAAAACACCAACTAAAGTTTGATTTTCTTTTAAGGAAGAAATTTTTTCATCAGAAGGAAAACCTAGTTGAACAATAACATTTGCACTATTTAAAATATCTTTTTCATCCTTTGAAATTTGAGTTCCTGATTTTTCATATTCTTCATCTTTGATGCCTAAATGTTTTCCATATCCTGTTGGCAGCAATACTTTAAAACCTAATGATGAATACTTTTTTGAAATCTCTGGTGTAATTGCTATTCTTTTTTCAAGATTTTGGTTTTCTAAAATTGATGCAATTATCATAAAAAAAACCTTACAATAAGAAAATTGCCATTAATACTAAAACTAATATAATAGCGACAGTTCCCCACAGAACAAACTTAGTAAAATTATTCCAAGTATTTTTATGGTTCTCGTTATCCATAAAAACTACTTCTGTCTTGCTTTAAATTTAGGATTTGTTTTATTGATAATATATATTCTACCTCTTCTACGAACTAGCTTAGAGTTAAGATCTCTTTTTTTTATAGATTTGAGTGAACTTTTTATTTTCATATATTTTATTATGCCGGCAACGACTTACTCTCCCATGCCTTAAGACAAAGTACCATCAGCGCTGAAAGGCTTGACTTCCGAGTTCGGTATGGGATCGGGTATAACACTTTCGCAATAATTACCGGCATGAGCTTTATACTAATAATGAGTAATATGTAAATAAAGATTTATCATCAAAATACCTTTATTTTCTGCAAATTATAATAAAAATTTAATTGTCTCTCTTTAAATTATCTCAAACTTTTAAAACTATTACTGTACTTAAAAATAAACAACCTGAGGTAAATAATTAAATAAACCAAAATATTAAATATAATTAATATAATTTGTAACTGTGTATTACCTGGATCACTTGAGCCAATTAAGAAAACAAAAAAATTATACAAAATAATTAGATAAGCTGAAAAATTATTAGGATTTAGATTTTTAAATCTTATTTTTTTTCGAATATAAAAAAAAACCAGTTGATGGAAGTGATTATTATCAGCTTTAATAGGTGATTTTTTTAAAATAAATTTTCTCAAAATAGAAAATAAATTTTCAAAACAAGGATACCAAAGAAGTAACACTATAAAGAATGATGAAATTGAAGGATTTGACTGATGAATATTAATTAAAAGATAACCGCAAATTAATCCTAAAACATATGATCCACTATCACCCATAAATAGTTTATTATTAATATTCAAAATGAACAGATAAAATAAAATAATGATGAAGTTCATTAAAAACGTTTTATCTATTTCAAGATACAAATAAAAATCAAAGTAAAAAATTAAAAATACTATTGAGGAAAAATAACCTAGCATTAAACCATTCAAACCATCAATAAAATTTGATCCATTAATTAGAATCAATAAACAAAATACTGGAAAGAAATATTTAAAGAAAGTATTTCCTAATAAAGAATCTAAAAAAATAAAGTTTGTTTGATTAATCTTAATATCCAATAATAAAACAAAAAAAATAATTATAGTTGATTGAATTACAAATCTTAGTTTTGGCGATGATAATAAGTTAGTATCTGAAATAAAACCTACAATAAATATTAATAATATAAATAAAGACAAAATAAAATTATA
>CACJSJ010000007.1 GCA_902596045.1 uncultured Pelagibacteraceae bacterium | reverse complement strand
AGAAATTTTAACTTTGACAACTAGCAAAATGTTTTGGCCAATCTTGTATACAGTTCTAACAACTGTAATTGCTTTTTTATCTTTAATTTTTAGTGAGATAAAACCAATTATTGATTTTGGCTGGATGATGACTTTTGGGCTGATTACTTCATTTATTATTACCTTTACACTGCTTCCTACTTTATTAAATTTTACATCTACAGAAAATATTAATGTTAAGGATAATGAAGATTCGAAATTTACAAATTTCCTTGGAAACCTATCTCTAAATTATCAAATACCTATTTTTATTATTACAGTGCTAGTTGTTGGATTAAGTGTAATTGGGATAAGTAAATTAGAGGTGGAAAACAGTTTTATTAATTATTTTAGTAAAAAAACTGAAATTTACAAAGGAATGAAGTTAATTGACGAAGAACTTGGAGGAACTACTCCTCTAGAAGTTATTTTAAAATTTCCAAAAATAGAAAAAGAAGAATCTAATGAAGATGATGATTTTGACGATTGGGATGAAAAAAATGAGGAAGATGATGAAAAATATTGGTTTACAAAAGACAAAATTGATACGATTGCAAATGTACATAATTATTTAGATAACCTTCCACAAGTAGGAAAAGTTCTATCATTTTCATCCATAATTGATGTTGCTACTCAATTAAATAATAATAAACCACTTGGTACCTTAGAAATGGGGGTTTTATATACAAAGATTCCTGAAACTATTAAAACTGAAATTATAGATCCATATATTTCAATAGAAAATAATGAAGCTCGTATTTCCTTAAGAATAATTGACTCCCAAGAAAACTTGAGAAGAAATGATTTAATAAATAAAATAAACTACGATATTCAAAATGAGCTTGGAATAGAAAAAGATAGCTATAAGTTAGCTGGAGTACTAATTCTATTTAACAACCTCTTACAAAGTTTATTTAAATCTCAAATTTTAACTTTAGGACTGGTTATGATAGGAATTTTAGCAATGTTCATAATTTTATTTAAGAATATTAGATTATCATTAATCGGTGTTGTTCCAAACTTTATAGCTGCTTTTTTTATTTTAGGAATTATTGGAATGCTAAATATTCCCCTTGATATGATGACAATTACAATTGCAGCAATTACTATTGGAATAGCGGTAGATAACAGTATTCATTATATTTATCGATTCAAAGAAGAATTCAATAAACTTAAAGATTATAAGAAAACACTTAAAGTTTGTCATTCGACTGTGGGAAATGCAATTTTAAATACTTCAATTACTATTGTGTTTGGCTTTTCAATTTTAGTTTTATCTAAATTTATTCCAACTATTTACTTTGGCGTATTTACAGGACTTGCAATGTTACTCGCAATGATTTCAGTATTAACTCTTTTACCTTCTTTGATATTAGTCATTAAACCATTCGGTAAATAAAAAATGTTTAAAACTTTCGTGGATTTTTATGATGCAACCTCTATTATAGACTTAATTTATTTTGTCATTACTATTCTATCATTAATCAAATGTTATAAAAAAGGATTTGTCCTTAGCATTTTATCAATGATGAAATGGCTTCTGGCATATATTATTACATTAATAATTTTTCCAAGAATAAAACCATTTTTAAAAAATATCATTGATAATGAGTATGTACTTGACATAGGTCTTGGTATAACAATATTTGTTGTTGTTATCTTTTTGGTTTTAATGATTAATAAAGGTATCAGTAAAGCAGTTAGATACACAGGAATTGGAAGTTTGGATACATTGTTTGGATTCTTTTTTGGATTTTTAAGAGCATATATAATTTCAGTATTTATATTTTCAGGTATCCATATCGTGTATAATTATGATAAATGGCCAATAAATGTGGATAAATCTTATGTCTTTCCATACATAGAGAAAGGTAGTAATTATCTGTTGAAAGAATTCCCAGATGAAAAAACATACCAAGACTCTAAAGAAAAAATTGAAGAACTTTAATCCAAAACTTAAAGAAGAATGTGGTGTGTTTGGTATCAGTAATATTGAAGATGCTTCTGCTTTAACCGCTCTAGGTCTTCATGCACTTCAGCATAGAGGTCAGGAGGGTTGTGGGATCGTAACTTTTGATGGTGAACAGTATTACTCAGAAAAAAGATTTGGGTTAGTTGGTGACAATTTTAATAAGGAAAAGGTTCTTAAAAGACTTAAAGGAAATTATGCAATTGGGCATAATCGATATAGTACTACAGGAAGTAATACTCTGAGGAATATTCAGCCTTTTTTTGCAGACACTAATGCTGGTGGAATTGGAGTTGCTCACAATGGGAATTTAACAAATTCTATTTATTTAAGAAATAAACTAGTTGAAGATGGCGCTATTTTCTACACTACTTCAGATACAGAAACAATTGTTCAATTAATTGCAAAATCTAAAAGACCTAAGACAATTGATAAAATAGTTGATGCAATTTTTCAAATTCAAGGAGGGTATTCTTTAGTAATGCTAACGCAAAAATCATTGATAGGTGTTAGAGATCCTTATGGTATCAGACCTCTAATAATTGGAAAACTAAAAAAAAGTTACGTGCTGGCATCTGAAACTTGTGCACTAGACATAATTGGAGCAACTTTTGTGAGAGAAGTCGAAAACGGTGAGATCGTTTTAATTGAAAATGATAAACTTACAAGCATTAAACCCTTCCCTCCCAAAAAAGTTAGGCCATGTGTTTTTGAATATATTTATTTCGCAAGACCAGACAGTATTTTGGGTGGTGTATCAGCATATGAACATAGAAAAAATTTAGGAAAAGAGCTTGCTAAAGAAAATGATATTGATGCAGATATCATTGTACCTGTCCCTGATAGTGGTAATGCAGCTGCTTTAGGATTCGCTCAACATCTAGGTAAAAATTATGAACATGGATTAATTAGAAATCACTACGTTGGAAGAACTTTTATTGAACCAAGTCAACAAATAAGAAGTTTAGGTGTTAAGTTAAAACTCAACGCAAATAAAACGACCATAAAGGATAAAAAAATAATTTTAATTGATGACTCTCTTGTTAGGGGAACAACATCGCTTAAAATAGTAAAAATGCTCTATGAAGCTGGTGCTAAAGAGGTTCATGTTAAAATTGCTTGTCCTGAAATTAGATATCCAGATTTTTATGGAGTTGATACTCCTACAAGAAAAGAATTATTAGCTGCTAATAAAACAAATGAGGAAATCTGTGAATATATTGGTGCAAAATCTTTAAAATTTTTATCAATCAGTGGAATGTATCGAGCAATAGGATTTGATAAACGAAATGAAAATTACCCTCAATTAACAGATCATTACTTTACTGGTGATTATCCAGTTAAGCCAATTGATGAATTAGGAGACAGTAAAATTACTCAACTATCTTTGCTTAGCACAGCATCAAATAATTGATTAAAAACAGTGAATTTTACTCATTCAAGAAAATCATGTTCTTTAACTTTAAATTAACAGATTAAGCCTTATTTATAAATTAATAATAAAGAACAAATTATTGAATATTTTGAATCAGGTATAAAAAATTCTAAAGATTTTAAAATTGGAATTGAGCACGAAAAATTTTTATTCAATAACCAAAATAATAAACGAATTAATTATTCAAAAATAAAGGAGATGTTTTCTGCTTTATTAGAATTTGGTTGGAACCCAATTCTAGAAAAAAATAATATTATAGGTTTAAATAAAGCAGGAAAAAACATAACAATTGAGCCAGGAAATCAAATAGAATTATCAGGTGAAAAACTTAATAATATTCACGAGGCTTGTGCTGAGTCTCATGATTATTTATTTGAATTAAAACAAGTCACAAAAAAATTAAATATAAGCCTCGTAAGTGCTGGATTTGATCCAATATCCAAACTTAATGAAATCCCAAATAATCCAAAACGAAGATACAAGCTTATGACTAAAGATATGCCTGCAGGTGGAGAGTTAAGTTTAGATATGATGTATCGTACTTGTGGAACGCAATTAAATATAGATTATAATTCTGAAGAAGATTTTATTAAGAAATTTAAAATAGTAAATTCAATTGTCCCTATTTCAATAGCTTTATTTGCTAACTCTTCAATAGTTGAAAAGAAAAAAAGTAATTACTTATCATATAGATCAAAAGTTTGGCAAAACACAGCGCGGGGAGGTCTACCAAAGATATTTTTTGAAGAATTAAATTTTGAAAAATATGCTGAATTTATTATGAACTTTCCAATTTTATTTGTTCAAGATAAAGATGATTATATTTCAGGAGAAAAATATATTTTTAAAGATTTCATGGATGGTAAAATTAGTGAAATTGGAAATCGATTACCAAATGAAAATGATTTATCCACCCACCTAAGCACAATCTTTACAGAGAATAGACTTAAGAAGTATATAGAGCTTAGATCAATGGATACTTGTGGTTGGGATTGTTTATGTGCCGGCCCTGCATTTAATATTGGAATGTTGTATGGTAATCTTGATGAAGCTTATGAATTAATTTCTAAATGGGACAAAGATAAAATAATTAATGCTTATTTAGAAGCTCCTCAGAAAGGACTCAATACCGAGCTAATGGGTAAAGATCTTCTTTACTGGGCTTCAAATTTATTAGATTTATCAAGAAAGGGATTAGAGAAAAGAGATATGCTCAATAAAAGTAAAAAAAATGAAGCTTTATTTTTAAATCACTTACAAAAAGTAATTGATAATAAAACCACAAATGCAGATCATATGATTAGTAAATTTTCTAAAAATGAAGATTTGACCGAATTATATGATAAATAAAATTGTTGCTATCCAAGGAAATCATCCTTCTAAACTAAATCTAGTAACTGATACAAGTATATTTTTAGCTAATGAAATTCAGAGTAAAAGATATAAAATATTCTATTATGAGCCTAAGGATTTATCTATAATAAACTCTAAAGTTATAGCTAAGGGATTTTTCGTAAAATTTAATTATAATAAAAAAAAAAAATTTAAAATTTTAAAAAAACAAGATTTAGATCTCACAAAATGTAAGTTTATTTTAATCAGACAAGATCCTCCATTTAATCTAGAATATATCTCAACAACTTATATTTTAGATGTAATCAAAAAAAAAGTAAAAATTATAAATGACCCAACATCAATTAGAAATATTTCTGAAAAACTTTATTCGGCTAAATATAAGAAATTTATGCCGGATACTATGTTTACACAAAATATAGTTGAAATAAAAAAATTTTTCAAATTACATAAAAAGGTAATTCTAAAACCTATTCATAGCTTTAGTGGTAACGATATTTATCTAAGAAATAAATTTAATTTAAAATTTATTAAAAAATTTATAAAAAAACATAATCATATTGTTTGCCAAAAATATTTATCTAAGATAAGCAAAGGTGATAAACGAGTTTTTTTGATTAATGGTAAAGTTGTCGGTGTAATTTCAAGAATTCCCAAAAAAGGTTCATTTTTAAGTAATATGAGCAAAGGAGCCAAACCGATTAATACTAAACTAACAAAGATAGAGAAAAAGATATCTGATTTTGTTGCTAAAGATTTAAAAAAAGAAAAAATTTTTTTTGCTGGAATTGACTTCATTGATCAAAAACTTAATGGAGATATCAATGTTACATCTCCGACTGGATTAAAAACTTTTTATGATTTATCGAAAGTTAATCTTGCTAAAACCTTTTGGAAAGAATTGAAAGCATGAACAATCTTACTGATCAGCAAAAAGGTTCGTTACTTGCTTTTATAGCTGTAATGTTTATTACACCTGATTCTTTATTTATAAGACTTTCTAATGTTGATACTTGGGGTTTAGTTTTTTATAGAGGTATCATTCCATTTTTTACTGTTTTTTTTGGAATGCTATTAATTTATAAATTAAATTTTTTTAAAATTCTTTTTAGAAGTGGTTATCATGGACTTATTTATGTGGGTACATTTAGTGTAACAAATATTACTTTTGTAGTTTCAATTCAGAACACTAATGTAGCTAATACACTTGTAATGATTGCGACTGCTCCGATGCTGTCGGCAATTCTTGGTGCAATTTTTTTAAAAGAACCTCCTGACAAAAAAACTTGGATCTCGATAATCGTTACTTTTTTTGCAATAATCTATATCTTTTTTGACTCTCTAAAATTAGGTAATTTTTATGGAGATATTTTAGGATTTGTTACTGCAATAGGTTTGGCAGTAGGTGCTGTTACTATAAGGTCAGCAAAATCAAAAAATCTGGTTCCAGCTGCTGTTGTTGGAAAACTATTAGTGGCAACTTTTGCATTGTTTTTTATTGAGAGTTTTGTGCTTGTTGAAAAAGACCTTATTATAGTTCCTTTGATGTCTATTCTATGCGTAGCAATACCTTTTGTTTTAGTAACCATAGCTCCAAGATTTATACCTGCAGCTGAAGTCAACCTATTTTTCTTACTAGAAACTATTATAGGTCCAATCTGGGTTTGGTTGATAATAAAAGAACAACCAAGTATTGAAACCCTCTATGGAGGCGTAGTTATAATTCTTACCATTGCAATCCATTCTTTTTTAAAGCTTAAGAATTCTTGAGCTTGTCACAATTAAGACTTGATTTAATAATAGATCGCGAATAGTTACTGCAATTTTTATGAATAAAGTTTTAAAAAATTCTTGGGCTCTTTTTTTAGGAATGGGGTTCATTATGATGGCTTATGGTTTTCAAGGGTCCCTACTTGGTGTTAGAGCAGTACAAGAGGAATTTAGTCTAACAGCTACAGGTTTTATGATGTCTGGTTATTTTGTAGGTTACTTTGTTGGTGCAGCTACAATTCCAAACATAATTTCAAGAGTAGGTCATATAAGAGTTTTTGCAGCATTTGCTTCATTAGCATCATTAGTTATTTTAGTTCACTCTATAATCATTAATCCATTTGTTTGGTTTTTGTTAAGGGTATTAACTGGAATAAGTATGGTTTGTATTTATACAGTTGCTGAAAGTTGGCTTAATGACAGATCAAGCAATAAAAATAGAGGAAGTGTTCTGTCTATCTATATGGTCATCCTTTATGGATCAATGGGTGTAGGTATGTTCTTACTTAATTTTAGTAGTCCTAAAAATTTTCAACCTTTTATACTAATATCTGTAATTACATCAGCTGCTCTTATTCCTATTTTGTTGACTAAAAAAAAACCACCTACCTTTAAAAGAATTAAAGCAATGACATTAAAAGATCTCTATGAGGCTTCACCATTTGGAATGGTAAGTTCTTTTTTTTATGGAACAATTCAAGCAGCTTTATTTACTTTACTAGCAGTTTATGCAACTTCAATGAATTTTACGATATTAGAAATATCAATTGTAACATTTTTATTAGCAATTTCTGGAGCTGTTTCACAATTTCCTGTCGGAAAAATATCTGATATATATGATAGAAGACTGGTTATCGTTGTTTCTACTTTTAGTGCAGCATTGTTTGCACTTCTTGCGATTTTAGTTTCAAGACAAATGTATTTACCTGATGGCTTGGCTACTAGTAAAACGTGGTTTTATATTTTTTTAATACTCTTTTCTTTTTGTAGTTTGCCAATGTTTTCATTAATTTTAGCACACACAAATGACTATATACCGAAAGAAAAATTTGTTGCAGCAGGTGCAGGTCTCCAATTTGTATTTGGATTAGGTGCTATGAGTGGGCCTTTTTTATGTTCAATATTTATGGATTTAGTTGGTTCGAACGGATTTTTTATATTTTTATTTTTCTTTCATTCTGTGATTGGAGTTTTTGGAATTTATAGAATGAGAGTAAGAAAAACAGTTGATAATCCAGACTCACAATTTGTTGCAATGCCTCAAACAATTACCCCAGCTGGAATTGAGTTAAATCCACAAACTGAACCAATCCAAGAACCAAATCCTGTTATAAAAAGTTCTGAGAATATTTCTGATACTTCTGAAAAAATAAAATATTAATTTCTTAAGGCTCTATCAATTGCTTTTGACATCTTATTTAAAACTTGTTGCTTATTTAGCTGATCACTTCTAACTAATATTGCATCCTTAACTTTAATTAGAGGGCTATTTTTCCTTTTTTTATCCAAATTAGTTCTAATTTTTAGAGACTTTTTAACCTCTTTAAGTGGGACTGATTTTTTAAGATCTAACCATCTTCTCATAGCTGCAATTTCTAGATTACATTTAAAATAAAAAGCTACATCGTACTTTGGGCTTTTATTTAAAATTTTACTTGCAATATCACGCCCCTCTACACAAATTTTGTTATTTTTTCTAATAATTTTCATTTGTAATTTATTTACGATTTCTCTAACTTTTTTATTTTTAGCAAGGATAGCTACATGATTTGAAATTACTTCTGAATGAAGTTTTTGTGTTGATATAACTTTGTACGAAACTCTTTTAAATTTCTTCTTTAAAAATGGAATAATATTTTTAGGCTTATGTTGAATAATTATTTTACTACAATATCTATAAATTAAACCAGAATTAATCAGTAAAAGTTTATATTTTTTTGAGACTAGTTTTGCAGCTGTGCTTTTTCCACTTGCAGACTCTCCATCACAAGCAATAATTAATCTTTTTAACTTAGCCATAAGATTTAATAAACTATTTTATTAGATATTAAACAAAAACTAGATATACGATTAGACTTATTTAAGATAAAAAACATTATTTGATTGTATGAATAAAGAAAACGCAAGTAAACTCTGGAAAATTATTCAGGAAGCTGGCGATTATCTAGTTGGACAATTACCAGATCACCCCAATCATCCTAAAGGAAGGAATCCATATGCTCATGTCGCCATATGTGTAAAAGATCATTTTAATGCAAGTTACAAAGATATTTCTGATGAAAAATTTAATGAAGTGTTGAGATATATTGAGTTTTTAAAGAAAAATCCCAGTTAAAATTTTACTGTTTTGGAAAATAATCTTTTAATATTCCTTCTCTGTAAACGTCTGCAGTACAACAGTGAAGTCCACCACCAAATGCATAGGCATCTCTAAGTTCTACTGGTATTACTTCCATTCCAAGTTTATCTAGTTGTTCTGCTTGATAAATTTCACTTTTTTCTACACATACTGTTTTTGGATCTAGAACTAAAACATTCATTGATAGCCATGTTGATGAATAGCATAAAGGTGGTGGCTCATTATGTGCAGGTTGAGCACTGTCAATAATTTCCCAACCATTATCTTCAAATAACTTTCTTTGTTCTATTGGAAGTCTTCTTTGAGGATTATTAATAATTAATCCTTCTTTGACTGGAGTAAAAGTTGCATCTATATGAATTGGGTACGGGTCACCAGGAAAATTAACAGCATGAACTCTATGATCTTTGTAATGTCTTTTTAACCAATCAATTCCCTTTAAGTTAGTTGTAAAACCATGTTGTACAACTAAATCTTTACCAAATCTTAACACATCAGCTGCATCAAATAATGGTTCTTCTTCTGTAGTTACAAAATATTTCTTTTCTGTCCACTCCAATCTTTTTTGAACACCAATTTTTTCTGAAAGATAATCTTTTCTATAATCTGCATCAGTTAATCTTGGTTTCGGAGCTGATTCATGTCTCATATTAGGATCAGCATCATAATATGCTTTTAATAAAGGTCGGTAACAAAGATATTCAAACCAACGACATCGATAACTCATTGTTGCCTCTAAAATTTCATTTCCAACAGTTAGCAAAACATCTCTCGGAGGCATGCAACCAAACATAGTTTCGGCTTCCCAATCAGGTGTTGATGTTTTTTGATTAAAATCTAATGGAGTTGGTCGATCTACCTTAATACCTTTTTTTTCAAGCATATTTGAAAAATCATTTAAAAGTTGGTTAGCTTTATCAACTGTATCTTTAGTTCTAGGTCCAAATTGACCTCTCATATCACTATCCTCAGGAACTTTCGCATCTAATGCAGGCTCTGGTGCTGGAATACATGTGCCGTCTGCTCGACCAACAATTACATGTTTTAAAGGATCCCACTCGTTCCAACTATTAACGATTGTTTTATTTCCACTCATAATATCAGTTTCTTATAATATTGTATTCAGGACCAAAAGGAAATTTTGTAATATTTTCTACAGTATCTTTTCCAATCACTAAGATATCATGTTCGCGATAACCACCTGCACCGAGATTACCTTCTGGAATCATAATCATTGGTTCCATTGAAACTACCATGTTTTCTTCAAGCACTGTATCAATATCCTCTCTTAGCTCTAATCCAGCTTCTCTACCATAAAAATGAGAGAGCATACCAAATGAATGACCATAACCAAAAGTTCTGAATTGAAGAAATCCAAGTTCAGCGAAAAGTTCATTAAGCTCATAACAAATATCTGAGCATTTAACACCTGGTTTAATAAGTTCTAGACCTCTTTTGTGAACTTTTACATTCGCTTCCCAGGCTTTTAAAGATGCATCGTCTGCATGATCAACAAATAAAGTTCTTTCTAAAGCTGTGTAGTAACCTGAAATCATTGGAAAAGTATTTAATGATAAAATATCACCTTTTAATAATTTTCTGTTTGTTTTTGGATTGTGAGCTCCATCAGTGTTAATTCCAGATTGAAACCAAACCCAAGTGTCCATATATTCTGCGTCTGGATAAGTTTTGGCTATTTCTCTTTCCATTTTATCTCTACCAGCAATAGCAATTTCTAACTCTGTATTGCCCTCTCGAATATTTTTTACAATTTCTTCACCTCCCATATCGGCTATTCTTGCTCCATTTTTAATAATCTCTATTTCCTCTTTAGATTTTATCATTCTTAACTTCATTAAATCTTTAGAAATATCGCTAAAAACTGAAAAAGTGAATATAGATCCTATTTTTTCTCTCATCTCTAGTGTTACATGATCATTTTCAATACCAATTCTTTTTGGAGGCTCATCTCTTCCTATAATAGATACTATTGCTCTTAAAAAATTATCTCTTTTCCAGTCAGTATAAATTACATTATCACAGTGCGATCTACGCCAAGGCTGACTTGCATCAATATTTGCTGAAATAGTAGAAATTTTATTTTCAGTTATCACACAACCATATGGTCTTCCAAAAGAACAATAAATAAAACCTGTGTAATAAGCGATATTGTGCATAGATGTTAAAATAATCATATCTAGATTATTTTTATCCATTAGCGACCTAAGCTTAGTAACTCTTTTGTTATATTCGTTATTTGAAAAAGGAAGTTTTGCTTTTTCTCCATTTTTTAATGTAAAAAAATCAGGTCTTTCCATTTGATTTACCTATGAAATTAATTTAATCCAATATATCTTTTATTCCATCTCATAATCAAACTGTAATAAAATAAAGATATAAATAAAAAGAAACCACCAATAATAGTATTTGTATCTGGTACCTCGTTAATACCAAATAAAGGTAACCATACCCAAAAAATTCCACCAATTACTTCTGTTAAAGAAAGTAAAGTTAATTCAGCAGCAGGGATTGCTTTAGAACCAATAGAATATAAAATTAGTCCGAGACAAACTAAAGTACCATGTAATGAAAATAATGAACTATTATAACTGGTTGAAAAAAAAACCTGTCCTTTCAATAAAATCATAGCTGTTGCAAAAACAAAACAAAATAATCCAGCGAAGGCAACTGTTGTAAACTTGGGTGTTTCTTTCCTCCATCTTAATGTTACAGAAAAAATAGAAAAACCTACAGAAGAAGTTATTCCAAAAATAAATCCAATAAGAGAATTTTCTCCAGTGTTTCCAAAAGCCATTATTATAATCCCAATCGTCGCAATAACTATTGATATCCAAACATTTAGGGAAATTTGTTCTTTTAAAAAAATAAATGCTAAGAGTGCTGTAAAAAAAGGCATAGCAGCTAAACATAATAAAGTAATTGCAGCAGTGGTATTTGTAATAGAGTAAATAAATGAGATCATTGCAATACCAAGGCCTGAACCACCTATTATTCCAGATGCACCTATTTTTAAATAATTTTTCCAAAATTTAACTCCTTCTTCAAAATATAAGTAAAGATTAAGTATGATAAAGATAGTAAGCCCTCGTCCAAATATATACTGCCATGGTACTTGGTTAGGACTATCCATATATCTAACTACCAAGGGTCCAAAGGACCATAAAATTCCTGCAAATAAAACAACTGGAATAGCTACTTTTGGATTTCTTAATTCAAGCATTCGCGGGAGAATAATTCTAAAAATTTAGAACTACAACATAATTTCAGCTCTTTAATCAAAAATTTTATTAGGGAAGTTAGGGAAAAAACAATCGATAATTTGACCTTTTTTAAATTTAGTTTGGCCTTGGGGTAGTACTGCCCATATATTTGATTTTACAAAAGAGTTAATTCTAAACGACTCTTGACCAGGTAATAACTCTACTTCCAATTTACCATTTTGAGTTGTAATTAGTTTACTTTTTATAAATCTTGTAAAATTTTTATTTTTTTCATAATTATTTTTTAAAGATGCTTTGATTGGTTTTTCATTGTTAATATTTAAAATATTTTCAATAAAAGGATAAACAAAAAATCTGAAACATGCAGCGGATGAAATTGGATTTCCTGGCAAACCAAATATTGCTTTTTGTTTTATTTTTGCAAATAACACTGGTTTTCCTGGTCTTATCATCACACTTTTAAAATAATGAGAGGTTTTAAATTGTTTAACAACATTTGGTACATAATCAAACTTTCCAGCAGAGACAGCTCCTGATGTAATAATCATATCTATATTAGATTTAATCATTTTACTAATTTTAGATTTAAATAATAGTTGATGATGATCTTTTAAAATACCGCCATCTTTAAAATTAAATAAAAAGTTATTATTCAAACTTCTAATATAATAGTTATTTGAATTTCTTACTTTCCAACTTGGAATAGTATCAGAATTAGAAATTTCATTACCTGTAGAAAAAAATAAAATATTTAATTTCTTTTTAACTTTAATTTTTTTAACACCTAATGTTTTTAGTGCTAAAATATGGTTCGATCGAATAATTGTACCTTTTTTTATAACAAGTTGATTCTTTTTATAGTCAGATCCTTTAAAACGAATATGATTAAATTTTCTTATCTTTTGATCAATAATAATTGATCTTGGATTTTTTTTATTTGGATAAAAATTAATTTGTTCAATTGGAACAATTGTATTAAACATTTTGGGAATTACTCCACCAGTCATTATCTCTGCTGTTGCAAATTTTTTAACTTTTTTATTTAAAGGTTTATTGCCTGCTGCAATTGATCCAATTATTCTAAAATGTTTTATATTTTTTTTATTTAAAGCTTTTGTATCATTTGAATTAATAACAAAGCCATCAAAGGCAGCATTATCACTTAAAGGATAATCAGAGGTGGATAGGATATCTTTTGATGCAACTCTATTCAAAGAATCATTAATAAAGATTTCTTCATCTCTGATTTTAATTTTTGCTTTTTTTAAAATTTTTTTTGCTTGTAGATAATTAATCATTTAAGATTTTGTTTGCTTTTTTTAAATCCTCTTGAGTATTAATATTAAAGAAAGGATCTTCTTTTTCAAATGACATATTAATGGTTTTTACACCAATATTATTAGACCATTTTTCTACTTTTCTTGATCCATTTTCTAAATCTTTTTCTAGCTGATCAATTAAACTCGTAGACCATAAACCAAATATATTGTGTCGTTTATCATTAAATGTCATAAAAAATAATTCACTCTCTTTTTCATTAACTTTTTCAAAAAAGTTATTAAGAATATTCTTTTTAAAGAATGGAGTATCTGAAGGAAATGATGCAATCCATTTATAAGACTTATTTTTATCTTTTGCCCATTTCATTGCAGTAAAGATCCCTCCTAACGGCCCAAGATCTTTTTTAAAATCTTTTATTTTTCTAATTTTATTTGATGATAGATGTTTGATGGGGTCATTTGCGACAATAAGAATTTCATTAAATTCATCTATCAATTCTGACAAAATATAATCAATAAGGATTTTTCCTCCTAATTTAACTTGTGATTTATCTTCACCAAATCGTTTAGATTTTCCTCCTGCTAGTACTACGGGTAAAATATTGTTATGATCCATTTACAAAATATAAAACATTAAAATTTGAATTAAAGAAATATAATGAACCTCAAAATTTTGGAGATAGCATCACATACAGATAATAATAAGATTATTGAAGACTTTACCCACAAATCAAAACATAAAAACCCTCTGTGTGGAGATGAAATGGAAATAAGATTAATAATTAAAGATGATGTAATCAAAGATATGGGTTATCAATGTAAATCTTGTGTTTATTGCCAAGCATCAGCAAGTTTACTCTCAAGAAAAATAAAGAATATAAGTATTGAAGAAATAAAGATATTTATAACTCATGGTGAAAAATTATTTGATGATGTAAAGGTTAATATAGATAAACACTGGAAGGATTTTAAAGAAATTTTTATTAAAAAAAACTTAAATAGAAAAGAATGTTTACTTTTACCATTAAGAACAATCCTTAAAGCAATTAAAAAATAAATTATGAATATTTCAAAATCTACTTTACAAAAATCACTTATTGCTGCTCTATTTTCTATAATAACAATAGCAACATTAACATTTTTAACTTACCGAACTGAGTTTGGAGTATTTTTATTAGCCTCATTTGGATCATCAATGGTTCTACTTTATGGATATCCTGAAAGTCCATTTGCCCAACCAAAAAATGTTTTTTTTGGTCATCTGGTTACAGCTATCGTAGGTTTACTTTTTTTATACTTTGTCCCATTACCAATTTTTTTGACAATACCATTAGCAGTAGGATTTGGAGTTGGGTTAATGATACTATTAAATGTTACACATCCACCTGCAGGAGGTAATCCCATAATAGTAATTATTGGTAGTGTATCTTTTGATTACTTGTTAAGTCCTGTAATTACAGGATCGGTTATAATTATTATTTTTGCAATAATTGTTAACAAGCTTATTTTGAAAAAGTCTTACCCAAGCCAAAAATAATTCTTTACGAAATTATAAAATTATTTTCAATAAGCAAACCTATTAGTATACCTACAATCAATGCAAAAATTAATTTCTTCTTATTCACTTTTTTGAGCTGAGGATTTTACACTTTTAATACCTGATGAAGATAATTTTAATCTTATACTTTGCTTAAGATTCTCCCAAAGTTTTGCCATTCCTAAAGGCTCGTAGATCATGAAAATAATCATTAATAAACCAAATATTACTTGTTCGATAGATGATATAATTGTTGCATCAATAGCTCCGTGAAATACATTGTTTCCTACAGCGTTTAATAAAACTGGAAAAAGCAAAATAAATGCAGCTCCTATAAATGCGCCATTTATAGTACCGAGTCCACCTAAAATACACATAAATAATATTTTAAAAGATAGTTTGATATCAAAAGCAACTGGCTCTAAAGATTTAAGATAACAAAATGCAAAAAGTGCACCTGCAACTCCACAATAAAATGCACTAATAGCAAATGCTTGTACTTTTGTTCTTAATAGTGAAACCCCCATAGACTCCGCAGCGATATCCATATCTCTAACTGCCATCCAGTTCCTGCCTGTACTACCTCTAGCCATATTCATCGCTAGTAAAGTTAAAACCGTGGTAACTGCCAAACATACAAAATACATAGCTAATGGAGTTGTAAATGGTTTTCCTAAGATAACTATATCTTGTGCAGTTATAATTCCTGATGAGTCGTAGTTTTTAAACCAACCAAATTTATCTATCATCCATATAATAAAAAACTGTGAGGCTAATGTTGCTACCATAAGATAAATTCCTCTTACTTTTAAACTTGGTAGACCAAACAAAATTCCAAAGGCTGCAGCTATCAAACCTGACACTATTAGTGAACCTACAAAACCAAGATCAGGTACTCGCAAAATAAGGTTAAACATAGCAAAAGCACCTGCAGCCATAAAGCCAGCTGCACCCAGAGCTAATTGTCCCGTATAACCCATAACAATTTGTTGTCCAATTGTAGCTAAAGCCAAGCAAAGCCAAGGGATTAAAATAGAGGTATACCAATATTCTGTTTTTATAAATGTTGGTATTATTAATACACTCAAAACCATACAAACAGCTAAGTTAGTTAGGTCTTTTTTTGTATAAGTCATAAAAACTGGTTTCATAAATTAAACTCTCCTGATAATTTTTTCTCCAAATAGACCTTCTGGTCTATATAGTAAAAAGAATATTGCTAATACGTAAGGGGCCCAACCTTCAATAGCGCCACCAAAAAACGGTCCAATGTATACTTCTAATACCTTCTCTACCGCACCGATAATTAAGCCACCTACAATAGCTCCTGGGATAGATGAGAAACCACCAATAATTAAGACTGGTAAAGCTTTTAATGCAAGATCAACAAGGGCAAACTGAACACCAGCTCTAGCTCCCCACATACATCCAGCTACCAAAGCAACTACACCTGCAGCTGACCAGACTAATAACATTATATGTTTTAAAGGAATTCCTATTGAGCTCGCTGCTCCCGCATCGTCTGCAACAGCTCTTAAACCTAATCCAATTTTTGTATATTTGAACAATAAAAACAGACCGATAATCATTAAAGCTGCAACTAATCCAGCTGTAATATCAAGAGCACTAATAAATAGTTTAAGATTATCTGCAATCCATGGCACCGGGAAATCTCCTATGCCTAAATCTAATCTTCTTACTTCTACTCCCCATGCCGCTTGAGCAAGTCCCTCTAAAACATATCCTAAGCCAATTGTAGCCATTAACACTGTATCTTCGCTGGCATTCATCAAAGGTCTTAAAACAAATCTTTCAGTACATAAACCTACCACTACCATCAAAAGAGCTGCTAAAATAAATGCGAGTACAAAAGGTATATTAAAGTCTTGCATGAAACCACAGAATGCAAGAACTGAGAAAAAAACCATAGCTCCTTGTGAAAAGTTGAATGTTGCTGAAGCTTTAAAAATAAGAACAAATCCTAAAGCAACTAAAGAGTACATCGTGCCGGCAAGTAAACCACCAACCAGAACTTCCATAAAAAATAATAATTCATTTGCCATATTTTAATCCTAGTGTTCAACTCCTAAGTAAGCATCAATTACTTTTTGATTTGCCATTATTTCATCTGGTGTTCCATCACCAATAACCTTACCATAGTCAAGTACAACAACTCTATCAGATATATCCATTACCACTCCCATATCGTGCTCAATTAAAACCATTGTTGTACCAAGTTCATCATTTACCTTTAAAATAAATCTACACATATCTCTTTTTTCTTCGACATTCATCCCAGCCATTGGTTCATCCAATAAAATTATTGAAGAATCAGTTGCAAGAGCTCGACCTAACTCAACTTTTTTTTGTAATCCATAAGGAAGTTTTCCAACTGGTGTATCTTTAATATCTTCAATCTCTAAAAAACTAATTATCTCCTCGGATCTATCTCTGTTTTGTTTTTCCTCTTTTTTTACTTTAGGAAGTTGTAAAGCGACCTCAAGAAAATTTGTTTTTGTATGAAGTTTTCTGCCAACTAAAATGTTGTCTAAAACCGACATTCTTTTAAAAAGTGCTAAGTTTTGAAATGTTCTAGATAGACCCTTTTGAGCCATAATATTTGGGGTTATATTAGCTATTTCTTGTCCCCTGAAAGAAACAGTCCCCTTTTGAGGTTTATAAATTCCATTAATGCAGTTTAACATTGAGCTTTTTCCAGCTCCATTAGGTCCAATTATTGCTCTAACCTCGTGCTCAAGTACATCAAAAGAAGTATCAGTAATAGCTTTTACTCCTCCAAAAGCGAGTGAAATATTATTCACCTCTAAAATTGGTTTACCTATTTTAAATTTTCTTTCGTAGGCCATATTTAATTACTTCTTTTGTTTAAACTTTCGTCTTTAAGAACATCTCTAAAGTTTTTTCTACCTTTTTTTGATATACCTAAATACAATTCTTTGACTTTATCATCATTTAATAAACTTTGTGCCGTTCCCTCCAGCATGACTTTTCCAGTTTCAATGATGTAACCATAGTCAGAATTTTTTAATGCAATGTTGGTATTTTGTTCAGCAAGCAAAATACTAACTTCTTCTTTTTGATTTAATTCTTTTACAATATTAAATATCTCAGCAACTAATTGAGGTGCCAGCCCCATTGTTGGCTCATCCAATAACAACATTTTAGGTTTTGCCATCATTGCTCTAGCTACTGCTATCATTTGTTGTTCTCCGCCTGATGTAAATGCTGCTTGACTTTTTCTTCTTTCTTTTAATCTTATAAAATAAGTGTAAATTTTCTCTAGTTCTTGGTTAATATCCCCTTTTGAAAGTTTTCTTGAATATGCTCCTGAAATAATATTTTCTTCTACAGTTAAGTGACCAAAACATCTTCTGCCCTCCAATACTTGAACCATTCCAAGTCCAACCATTTGAGAAGGGGTTTGTTTTTCTACTGAGTTTCCATCATAATCAATTGAACCTTTTGTAACTTTGCCTCTTTCTGAAGCTAACATGGTTGAAACTGCTTTTAATGTAGTACTTTTACCTGCTCCGTTTGCTCCTAATAATGCTACTACTTTTCCTTTAGGAACTTTTAAAGATACATCGTGTAAAGCTAAAATAACATTATCATATCTGACTTCAATATTCTTAATATCAAGTATGTTTGGTGAGCTGTTGTTCATCTAGCTTTTCTTTATATTAAATTTAATTTTATTTAAAAGGGGAGTTTTAAATAATTTAATTATTTAAACTCCCCCTTCACTTAATATTAATTTATTACTAAATTAAGTATTAACATTTTTTTGGTGTTATGTTGTTCTCTTTAGCAAATTTTGCTGCAGATGCTTCTACTAGACCTCTAATAAATTTAGGATCTAATGGAGCTTCCCAACCAGTTACCTGATTGAATTTAGTTCCATCCCACTGCATTACAGCAAACTTACCAGCACCTTCATGATTGGCACAAGAAATAGAGAATGGAGCTAACATTCCATCAATACCTAACTCTTTCATTCTTGCTTCATTCATGTTGATAGCTTCGTAACCATCTCTAAACTCAGCACCAGTAACTGCCTTACCAACTTTGTTGTGCATTTTTTGAGCATTTCTTAAGCCCTCAATCCACATTACAGCAGCACCTAGTCCTCTGTTCCAGTAAACTGAACCAATTCTATTTGGATCAGCTAAGTTACCTTTTCCAGTACCATATACTTTATCTTTGATGTTTTTAACTAATGGATATTCTCCTGGTAAAGCATTAGCAACAGCATAAGTTCCCTTAGCTGCATCACCTGCTGGATACATATCCTCTTCGGCAGCACCGAATGTTACATACATCATTCTATCTCTAGGGAAATTAATTCTAGCAGCATTAGTCATTGCTGTTGAATTCATTCCAGAACCTGCTCCCCAGAAAGTAACCCAATCAGGATTTTCTCTTCTGATTTGCAGCCATTGAGATTGTTGCTCTAGGCCTGGAGGCGGAATTGAAATTTCCACTAATTCCATTCCCCAGTCTGAAGTAATTTTTCTCATTGCTGGAAGTGGCTCACGACCGTAGGCAGAGTCAATGTGAAGGTGCACAACTTTCTTGCCCTTCATTTTGTCTATACCTCCCTCGATCTCAGCCATAAATTTTAATTTAACAGCTATCTGTGACCAGTAGTGACTTGCAGCATTGAATACCCAAGGCCATACTCTTCCATCAGCACCGTCAGTTCTTCCATAACCATATTGAGCTAAAACAACATTATCTTTTGCCATACGGTTAATAACTGCATATGCACCTGGTGTTCCTAAAGTATCAAACACAACTATTCTTTGACCATCTTTTTCAAGTAGTCTCTGATAGCACTCAACTGTTTTTACAGCATTGTACTCAGTTTCACATTCTTGCCATGTAAGCATGACACCATTCACTCCGCCTGTCATATTGACATAATTCATGTAGTCAATCTGAGCCCCATAATAACCAGTGCCCATTGCTGAATAAGGTCCAACACGGCTACTTGCTACTGGAAAGTATTGAGTTTCAGCTCCAAATACTTTCTGAGGTAATGCGAGTGAAGCAAATAAAGCTACAACTACTGTTAATGTAGATGTTAGCCTTCTTAACATTCTTGTTAACATTTTTCCCCCTTGTTTAGTTACTTTGTTAAAAGTTTTTATAATATCGATACCTGACCACATCATCAGGGCCGCTGCAAATTTTAATCATTCTATCTCGCAGCACTTTTGTCGCACACAACTATAAGTTTAAATCAATTAAAAGTTGAAAAATTAAATTTATATTTTTGAAATCTTTTTAAAATATACTGATTAAATGAATTCTAAATACAAAGTCTTTAAATATAAATCAAATAATTTAGAGGATTTTACTGATCACGTATCTATAGAAGAACCTCTTGAAATAATTATCAAATATAAAGAAAAAGAAGTATGGGTTGATAAAATTATTTCGGTCACTATGAGAACACCAGGTGATGATGAAGATTTGGTGAGAGGGTTTCTTTTTAATGAAAAAGTAATAGAAAAAATTGATTACATAGAAAAAATTGAAACTTTTGGCAAACCTTCAGAACAATATGGTCTCAAAAATAAAATTAAAGTTACAATTAGCAATTCAGACAATATAGATATTGATAAAATTAAGCGAAATTTTTTAACAAATTCATCTTGTGGTATTTGTGGCAAAAGTTCCTTAGATACCTTGGAAATTATTAAAAAAGATAAAATTTTGAAATCATATCCAAAAATATCAAAAGAAGTTTTGATTAATTCGACATATAAACTACGAAAAAATCAATCAGAATTTTCAAAAACAGGTGGAATTCATGCAAGTGGATTATTTAATACTCAAGGTGATATTGTTGCTTTAAAAGAAGATGTTGGCCGACATAATGCTCTAGACAAACTCATTGGTTATATTTTAAAAAAAAATTTACTTGATAATAGTTCTCAATTTTTAGTCTGCTCTGGAAGGCTTAATTTTGATTTGGTGCAAAAAGCTCTTGTTGCAAATATTGGGGTTTTAATAGGTGTTGGTGCGCCAACAAGTCTTGCTATAGATTTAGCTAATAAGTTTGACATGACATTGGTTGGTTTTGTAAAAGAGAATAGTTTTAATATTTATAGCAATAAAGACAGAATTATATTAAATATTTGAGTTTTTAAAAAAGGTTAAAGGGATAAATTGTCAAAAAATATAAGTAACTTATCAGGAAGAATTGGGCTTAAAGAAAATCTATTTAAGCAAATATCTGAAAATACTCTGAGTGATAAACCTCAAGATATAAAAGAAATTGCAAAAAAACATAATTTAGGTGTTTCAACACTTCATGGAGCTGAGTCTTTTTATGAGTTTTTAAGGCCTTCTCACCGAGAAAAAAAAGCATTTGTTTGTAATGGGAGTGCATGCATGTGTGCGGGAACCCAAGAAAAACTAAAAGATACATTAAAAGAAAAACTTGGTGATGATAAAGTTGGTGAAATGTTTTGTTTAGGACATTGTTATGAAAATAATGCTTTTCATTATGATGGTGAAAATTATGCGGGAAAAGATATTGAAAAAATTGATCAAATTTTAAAAGGTGAAGATATTAAACAAGAAAAGTTTTTCTCAAAAAGTTATGCGACCACAAGTTTTTTAATGGATGATAAACTATCTTCAACTGAACAGTTTAAAAATCAATTAAGTAAATTTTTAAAAACTGATAAACAAGAAATTATTAAATCTTTACTAGACTCAAATCTTACAGGTAGAGGTGGTGCAGGATTTCCAACAGGAATGAAATGGGATTTTTGTAGTAAAGCAAAAGGAGATAAAAAATATGTCCTTTGTAATGCCGACGAAGGTGACTCAGGTGCTTTTTCAGATAGGTACTTGTTAGAAGATCAAACATTAAAAGTTATTTTTGGAATGGTTCTTTGTGGAATGGTAATTGGAAGTGATGAAGGTGTTTTATATATAAGAGGTGAATATCCTAAATCTATTGAAGCTATTAATGGTAGCATTAATGAACTTAAAAAATTGAATCTATTAGGTGAAAATATTTTAGGAACTGACTTTTCTTTTGATCTAGGTATTTGTATTGGTCAAGGTGCTTATATATGTGGAGAAGAAACTGCTTTGATTGCATCTATAGAAGGAAGACGTGCTGAAGTAGATGTACGACCTCCTTTTCCTGTAACTGAAGGTTTATATAAGAAACCAACAGTAGTTAATAATGTTGAAACTTTAGCTGCTGCAACTGGTATTTTAATTAATGGTCCTGAAAAATTTGCAGCAATAGGAAATAAAAAGTCTGCAGGAACAAAACTTGTTTGTCTTGACAGTTTTTTTAATAACCCAGGTGTTTATGAAATAGACATGGGAACATCAATGAGTAAAATATTTAATGAAATCGGTGGTGGCTATAAAGAACCAGTTAAAGCCTTTCAAATTGGTGGTCCACTCGGTGGTGTTGTTCCTATAAGTGAAATTGAAAATTTAAATTTAGACTTTCAAGAATTTACTGCTAAAGGTTTTATGCTTGGACATGCAAGTGTTGTTAGTATTCCAAAAGATTTTTCAATGACAGAATATATCCATCATTTATTTGAATTCTCTGCAGAAGAATCATGTGGTAAATGTTTTCCTGGGAGACTTGGATCATACAGAGGAAAAGAGATGTTTGATCAGGCAAAGAAAAAAACAGCGAAAATACCATTAAAATTACTTGAAGAATTGTTAGTTACTATGAAAAAAGGATGTTTATGTGCACTTTGTGGGGCAATCCCTACTCCTATTCAAAACATCCTAAAATACTTTGGTGATGAAATGAAAAATGATATGGTAAAAGATAATTAATGAGTTCAGAGAAAAGAAAAATTGCTTATATAGATGGAAAACCATATGAAATTGGAGCTAATCACACATCTATATTAAAATTTGTTAAGAGCTATGTTGGAGAAAAAAAGGTTCCAACTCTTTGTGATGATCCAAATTTAGCTCCCTATGGTGCTTGTAGAGTTTGTTCAGTTGAAGTTGCTCTTGAAAAAGATGGGCCAACAAGGATGGTTGCTTCTTGTCATACACCAGTTGCTGAAAACCAACATATTTTTACATCTAACGAGGCAATAACAAATCTTAGAAAAAATATAGTTGAATTAGTATTAACTGACCATCCTATGGAATGTGACAGCTGTGAAGTTAACAACAATTGTGAGCTACAAACAGTTGCTAATGACCTTGGTGTTTCAGATCATAGATACAACAGCCCTAAACAACATAAGGGAATTCCAAGAGATACTTCTCATGACTATATGAGAATGAATTTAGATAACTGTATTAATTGTGGAAGATGCGTAAGAGCTTGTGATGAAATTCAAGGTTCATTTGTTCTTACAATGTCAGGTAGAGGTTTCGAATCTAGAATCACAACTGACAACGATATGTTGTTTGGTGACTCTTCTTGTGTTTCATGTGGAGCTTGTGCTCATACATGTCCAACTGATGCAATTTCAGATGTCTTTCAATCTAAATCAGCTGCTGTCGATAAAAAGGTAAGAACGACTTGTTCATACTGTGGAGTTGGATGTAATTTAGAGGCATCAATTAAAGATGATAAAGTTGTTGCAATTGACACCCCAAAACAAACTGAAGTTAATGCAGGACACACTTGTATTAAAGGTAGATATGCATTTAGTTTTTATGATCATCCAGATAGATTAAAAACTCCATTAATAAAAAGAAATGGCAAGTTTGAGGAAGCGTCGTGGGATGAAGCTTATGATTTTATTAAAAAAGAGATGAACAGAATTACAAAAGAAAATGGACCTGATGCATTTGCAGGTATTTCATCAGCAAGATGTACCAATGAAGAAAATTATGTATTTCAAAAAATGATTAGAGCTGCAGTTGGTACTAATAGTGTTGATTGTTGTGCTAGAATTTGTCACTCACCAACTGCATGGGGAATGCAACAAACTTTTGGGACAGGTGCCGCAACAAATTCTACCGAAGACATTTATCATGCTGATTGTTTTATAGTTATTGGAGCGAACCCTACTAATGCTCATCCAGTAACTGGTGCAAAAATTAAACAACAAGTAATGAAAGGTAAAAAATTAATTGTATTGGATCCAGTTACAACTGATCTTGCTAAGCTTGCTGACTATCATATTAAATTGAGACCAGGAACTAATGTTGCTGTTCTTAATATGATGTTACATTTTATTGTTAAATCAAAATTATATAATGCAGATTTTGTTAGAGACAGAACTGAAGGATTTGATAACTTTCTTAAAGAAATTGAAAGACAAGACGTTGATCATTTAGCTAAAGTTGCTGGTGTCGATAAACAAATGGTTAAAGAAGCAGCCATAGCTTATGCAACTGCTAAGAACTCAATGGAATTTCATGGTTTAGGAGTTACTGAACAAGAACAAGGGTCCAAAACAGTAATGCTTATCGCAGATCTTGCAATGATCACAGGAAATATTGGAAGAAAAGGTGTTGGTGTAAATCCTCTTAGGGGACAAAATAATGTTCAAGGAGCAGCTGACATGGGATGTCAACCTCATCAAGGAGCTGGTTATTTTGAAGTTGCAGATAAAAAAAATCAAAAATTCTATACTGAAAAATATGGAGTGACCCACCCAACAAAACCTGGTTTAAAAATACCTCAAATGTTTGAGGCAGCAATTAATAAAGAATTAAAAGGTGTGTGGATTATTGGTGAAGATATAGTTCAAACTGATCCCGATAGCGCCCATGTAGTTGAGGCAATGAATTCTTTAGAACTTTTAGTAGTGCAAGAAATATTTATGAGTGAAACTGCAAAACTTGCAACTGTAGTGTTGCCAGGTGCTACTTTCTTAGAAAAAGATGGTACTTTTACAAATACAGAGAGACGAATTCAAAGGGTGAATAGAGCAGTTCCACCACTTCCTGGTACTAAACCAGATGGAGTTATTGTAACAGATATGATGCAAAAACTAGGTTTTGATCAACCAACATACGATGCTGATCAAGTATTAAAAGAAATTGCAGATGTTGTGCCTTTCTTTAAAGGTGTAACTAGAGAAAGACTTGGTAAACTAGGTCTACAATGGCCTGTAAAAGAAGA
Source organism: uncultured Pelagibacteraceae bacterium (assembly GCA_902596045.1). Lineage (GTDB taxonomy): Bacteria > Pseudomonadota > Alphaproteobacteria > Pelagibacterales > Pelagibacteraceae > Pelagibacter. The sequence goes on along the minus strand of CACJSJ010000007.1, from coordinate 26,852 downwards.
TGGAACAGATACACAAATTCTTCATACAGAAACATTTAAATTGGGAAAAGGAAGACTTAAAAATTTTGATTTTAAAGAATCTACTGAAATAGAGACTAATAAAAAAGATTATCCTTTAATTTTAACAACTAGTAGGGTTCTTCAGCATTATAATGCTGCGACTATGACTAGAAGAACAAAAAATATTAATATAGTTGATGAAGATATTCTTTTAATTCACCCAAAAGATGCAGCTTGTAGAGATCTTAATACTGGAGATATTGGAAGATTATATTCTGGAAGAGGTGAAGTAGCTTTAAAAGTAGAGGTAACTGACAAAGTTAAAGAAGGAATTGTGTTTACAACATTTCATTTTCCAGAACATATGGTTAATATGGTTACAGGGCATGGTAAAGATGAAGAGACTATGTGTGCTGAATATAAAGTATCTTCTGTAGAAGTTCAAAAAATTTCTAACCAATTTAAAACGGAAGTCAAACCAAAAGAGAATCAAGCTGAAGTAAGCTAATTGAAATGACCATAGGATGGCATTTTAATAACACCTATTCAAAACTATCAGATGCTTTCAGAGAGAAAATAAATCCTATTCCAGTAAATAGTCCCAAGCTGGTAATTTTAAATGAAAAATTAGCCTCAGAATTAAATCTAAATTTTTCAAAGATTGATAAAAAAGAACTTTCAAAAATTTTTTCAGGAAATTCTCTGCCTTCTGGAAGTAATTCTGTTGCACAAGCATATGCTGGCCATCAGTTTGGACATTTTACAATGCTGGGGGATGGTAGAGCAGTATTAATTGGAGAACATATAACTAAATCTAATGATAAATATGATATTCAATTTAAAGGTTCAGGTAAAACTGCATTTTCTAGAAATGGTGATGGACGTGCTGCCTTAGGTCCAATGTTAAGAGAATATATAATTAGTGAAGCTATGTATGCATTAAAAATACCTACTACACGAAGCTTAGCTGTGACAAAAACAGGTGAAGATATTCAAAGAGAGAAGGTTTTGCAAGGGGCTGTACTAACTCGAGTTGCATCTAGCCATGTTAGGGTTGGTACATTTCAGTATATAGCAGCAAGACAAAAAGAAGATGAATTAAAGACTTTGTTAGATTACACGGTTGATAGACACTATCCAGAAATAAAGGATTCAAATAACAAAGCCTTAGACTTAATAAATATTTTAATAGATAGACAATGTAATTTAGTGGTGAACTGGATGAGAGTTGGTTTTATACATGGTGTTATGAATACTGATAATATGGCTATTTCAGGAGAAACTATTGATTACGGACCTTGTGCATTTATGGATACCTATGATCCAAAAACTGTATTTAGTTCAATTGATCAAACAGGCAGATATGCTTATTGCAATCAACCTGTTATTACAAAATGGAATTTAGCTAGATTTGCTGAAAGTTTAATTCCCTTAATTAATAAAGATCAAGAAAAAGCTATCAAAATAGCCACTGAAACAATTAATTCTTTTGAAAAAAAATATGAAGAAAAGTGGATGAACATGATGAGAGATAAATTAGGATTGTTTGGTTTAGATGATAAAGATAAATTTTTAATTCTAGATCTTTTAACTTGGATGCATGAAAAAAAAGCAGATTATACAAACACTTTTTGTCATTTGATGAGTCTTGATCCAAAAAAAGGTGAATTATATAACGATAAAAATTTTATAAACTGGAAAAAAAGATGGGAAGATAGATCGTCAAAAAATAATAGTACATCAAAGAAATCTATGGAATTAATGAGAAATAACAATCCATTATTTATTCCAAGAAACCATAAAGTTGAAGAAGCTTTAGAGGCTGCAGAGCAAAATGACCTAAAACCATTCAATAAAATTTTAGAAATTTTAGAAAAACCCTATGATGAACAGGAAGTAAATAATGACGACTATCAATCTCCTTCTATATCAGGCGAAGAATATAAAACTTTTTGTGGGACTTAATAATTAAAGAACATAGGGTTCAGGTCTTGCTTGTTTGCCTAGAACCCTCTCTACTGCCATATTTGAGATATCGATAGATTGATATGCTCCTGTAGTAATCAATTCTGTAAGTGCTCTCCCTATTCCTGGAGCTTGCATTAGTCCTCTACCTGTAAATCCTGTAGCTAAATATACATTTTCAAATTTTGGGTGCTTCCCTACAACTGCATTATTATCAAGTTTATTACAATCATAATATCCAGCCCAACCTCCAGTTAATTTCAATTCCTCCATGGCAGGTATTCTTTGTGCTAAAGCAGGCCAAACTAATTCTTCGAAATCATCCCACGCAGGCTCTAAATCATCTGCATCAAAAACAGATTTTGGTGATCCAGCTAAATATTCTTTTCCCTCAGGCCTCCAATATACTCCCGTTGTTAAGTCACCGGTTAATGGCATTTCAGGAATGTGTTTTGGACACTTAACTCTAAACACTGTGTGTTTTTGAGGTTCGACCGGAATATCTTCCAATAACTCTTTTGTCCAACATCCAGCAGCAGAAATAATTGTTTTAGCTTTTATTTCAGAAAGAGATTTTACTTCACCTTTTATAAACTCAGCACCAAGTTCGGTTGCTTTGCTTTTTAAAGCGCTGTGAAACATAAAAGGATCTATCCATCCTTCACTCTGATTATCTGTAAATGTTGCGGTTTCAATTCCCTCACTATTAATATATGGAAAATATTTTGTTAATTCTGAACCTTTAATATTTTTTGTCCCAGCTTCACAAGCCTTGTGATTTTCTAAAGCCTTATACTGTTCTTCAGCATGTTCAGGTCCAAACATTAATAGATAACCATTCGTTACCATGCTAGCAGTTGGATTAGGGTTTTTTTTCGTCTTAAGTAATTCAGGAATTTGAAAAATAAACTCTCGGGCAAATTTACCTAATAAAATATTTTCTGTTTGAAAAAACTGCCTTCTAAAACCGCCTAGTGATAGAGGGAAAGAGGCTGTTTTGTATGTTGGATCTCTTTCTATTACTTTTACTTTTCTGCCCTCTTTAGATAGAAAATATGCTGTGGCTGCACCTATTATTCCACCACCAACTATTACAACATCGTCCATAATTAATTTAATAAAAATATTTTAAAATTCAGAACTAAGGCATAGCAGCACCAAAGTAAATAAGGAATCATGAGATAATAGCTTACAATATTGACACGTTTAAATCTCAAAATAAGAATTATTATCATCAATATTAAAACAATTAAAACAAACAGAGCTAGTAATATTTGATGCAAACCAAAAAAAACAATACTCCAAGTTGTATTTAAAACTATATGAATGAAATAAATATAGATTGTATTCATGTCTTTATTTTTGCTGTGCCAAAAAAGCCAAATTGCAATTATCATCATTAAATAAAGAGTAGTCCAGACAGGAGCAAAAACCCAGCTAGGAGGGTTGAATGTAGGTTTATTAATTAATGAATACCATGGTTCTTTAAAACTTACGGTTACATAACCACCTATGACCGATGCGGAGTAGGTTATTAATCCAAATAATATAAATGATAAAAATTTGTTTTTTAACATTATTCCACTATACAATTAATTATGGAAGAAAAAAAAGTAATTTGGATCACAGGTGCTAGTAGTGGAATTGGAAAAGCTCTTGCAATCAAATTTGCAGAAAATGGTTGGATTGTTGCAGCAACTGCAAGACGTGAAAATTTATTAAAAGAGTTGCAAAATATAAATCAAAATATCTACTCCTATCCATTAGATGTAACAGATATTGAAAAATGTAAATCAACTGCAAAAAGTATTATTGATAATCTTAATGGCATAGATATTTGTGTTTTTGGAACTGGAATGCATGATCCAAAGTCTGAAAAACAATTTAATTTAGATAAGATTAGAGAAATAATGGAAGTAAATTATTTTGGAACTATGAATTCAATTAACTCTATATATAATTACTTTTCTGAAAAGAAAAATGGACAGATATCTATAATTTCTTCTGTTGCTGGTTATAGAGGTCTTCCAGCTGCTGGTGCTTATTGCGCATCTAAAGCGGCACTTACTAGTTTTACAGAAAGTTTAAATTTTGAGATGAAAATGAAAAATGTCCGTGTTTCATTAATTAGCCCAGGCTTTATTAAAACACCTATGACAGATCAGAATGATTTTCCGATGCCAATGATAAAATCTCCTGAGTTTGCTGCGAATGAAATTTATAAAGGTTTAACTGAAAAAAAAGGATTTGAGATTCATTTTCCAAAAGCTTTTACATTTATTATGAAATTTCTTCAGATATTACCTAACGGCTTATATTTTAAATTAGTTTCTAAAGGAATGAAAAAAATAAACTATTAGTCCTTAACAAATACAACTGTTAATTCTGCTACTTTAAATCCAAACTTTGTCATCGTAGCCCTATTAATTGCAACTTTATCATCTTGTTTAAAAATCCAGTCGTCAAATGTAATTTTCATTTCCTTACCTTTAACCGGAACAAGTAAAACATATTCAAACTTAAAAGCTGGACCATAAGAATAACCCTTGGCTTTTCCTACAACATCGCCTGCGGTTCCCTCATAATTATTTTCATCTATTTTAATGATTTTCCACTCTCGTTTCTGTATTTCACCATCATCCCAATTAAATTTTTCTTTAAGAATTAGTTGTCTACCATCCCAACTTCCATCTAAATCAGCGGAAAATTGTCTAGTCACTTTACCTGATCTATTTTGCAAAACACCCCAAGCTTTTACATTGCCAGACAGGTATTCTTCTATAATTAATCTTGGTTCTTTATTTTTGAAATCTTCAGGTTTCATAGCACTTTTATTTGAACAGCTTGTAATTAAGAATAATGAAATTATCAATAAAATTGACTTTAGTAGTCTAATATAACTCATTAATATCTCCATAATCTATTATTTATTTTGCATTGAAAATTGTATTAGATCTATATTCTTTGACTTGAATCCAGCCTCACAATAAGACAGATAAAATTCCCACATTCTTTTAAATGTTAAGTCAAATCCTTGACTTTTTATTAAATCCCATTTTTTTAAAAACTCATTTCTCCATATAGCCAGAGTATTTGCATAATGATCAGCATAAGAAATATATGAGTTTATAGTTAATCCATTATCTGAAACATATCGATTAATACTATTTTTGTTTGGTAAAAAACCTCCTGGAAAAATATATTTTTGAATAAAATCTTGTTTATTTTTATATCTATCAAATAACATATCATCTATGGTAATTGCCTGAATAGCAGCTTTTCCACCGTCAGATAAATTACTTTTTATAGTTTTGAAATATCCCTCTAGGTAATTTTGACCAACGGCCTCTATCATCTCTATTGAAGCTACTGAATTATATTTGCCTTTAAGATCTCTATAATCTTTTATTTCAATATTCACTTTTTCATTTAAACCACACTTAAAAATTCTTTTTTTTGCGTATTCAAATTGTTTTTTTGAAATTGTTATACAATCAAGTTTAACATCATATTTTTTACCTAAATACTCAGCAAAACCACCCCAGCCACATCCTATCTCTAAAACTTTATCGCCATTATTTGGTTTGATTAGATCTATTAATTTTTGATATTTATTATTTTGCGCTTCAGAAAGATCTTTTGATTTATCATCAAATATTGCACTAGAGTAAGTTAGTGTATCATCTAACCAAAGAGAAAAGAAATCATTACCTAAATCATAATGTTTAGCAATATTTTCTTTACTTCGATTTCTTGTATTTTTGATTATTTTGTTCTTAATGAAATTGATTATCGGAAAATCAAGAAGTCCTGAAAATTTATATATAACTTGAATATTTCTAGCAGTTAATTCAATTAAATTTGATAGATTATCAGTTTCAAATTCACCTCTCATATAGCTTTCAGCAAATCCAATACTGCCACCTCTTATAAGATTATAGCTAAAATTAGATTTTTTAATGACTATGTTCGCTTTCAATTTTTCCTTTGAATTTCCAAATTTTAAAATTTTTCCATCAATAGTTGTTAATTCAAGATATCCATAATTAATATTTTTTAGAAATTTAAAAACTAATTCATCTGCTGTTTTGTTTAAAAACATTAATTCTCTACTGTTATATTATTTTTAATATTTAATTTTTTTTTTACAAATTTAATTCCTTTAATCCACAATTTAAACGCTTCAAAATGTATCGCTAAAATTATTTTAAATGTCATCAAAGGGTGTTTTAGGTAAGAATTCATTAAATTTTTACTTGTCAAATCAGATCTTTTACCATCTTGAGATGCAAAAAGAATTTTACCCTCATGATCATGCTGATCAATTATAACTGATAAATTTTCTCCTGGATATAATATCCTAAAAAAATAATTACAATTCATTTCAATAAATGGTGAAACGTGAAATTTTTTTGAACAATTATTTTGAATCGATTTATTTTCACCTTCTACCTTAAATACGTAAGTATGTTGTTCGCCAAACGTATTTTTAACTTCATATAAAATAGAGATTAAATTTTCATTTTTATCATATATAAAAAAAATACTCAGTGGATTAAAGACATAGCCTAATATTCTTGGATAACATAAAAGTTTTATTTTTATATTTTCAGCACTTATGTTGTTAATTTTTAGATTAAGTTTTACCCAATTTATAAGAGATGAACCATCACGATCGCCGTGATCTTTCTCATAGAAACTTATCAAATTAAATTTATTTATAGAAAAAAATTTTAACTTATCATTAAGTTCATTAAGTTCTGACAGATCAATAAGTAGAGAGAACACTTTATACTTAAAAAAATGCTCTTTTGGTTTAAATCTTTTATGAATTACACTTCCATTATATATACAAGAATTAGTCATCAAAATTTTTTAGCATTTCAATAGATGATTTTATTCCATCTTCATGGAATCCGTAACCAAAATAGCTTCCACAAAAAAGTAAATCTTTTTTATTTTGTATTTTAACAAGCTCAGATTGAGCATCTAACGCATTTTGATCATAATAAGGGTGTGTAAATTTCACCTTTCTTAATATTTTTTTTTCATCAATTTTAAAATAAGGATTTAGTGTTAAGAAAATATTTTCATTACACTTTAAGTTTTGTAATAAATTTAACCAATATGTAATTGAATTTTTCTCTAAATTTTTATCATCTATTGAAGAGTTCCAAGAAGACCAGGCTTTTTTATTTTTAGGCATAGCTCGTTGATCTGTATGAATATAAGCTATATTTTCCTTATAACTGAAATTTGAAAGAATATTTTTTTCATCTTCAGTAGGATTTTCAATTAATTTTAAAGCTTCATCTGCATGTGTAGCTAATATTACTTTATCATAATCAAAGAATTCACTTTCTCCTCCATAGTATAAATCTAGACCTGATGATTTTCTTTTAATTTTTGAAACTTTATAATTTTTATAGTGTTCTCCGCTTATTTGAGAAATTATTTTACTAACATAAGTTCTACTTCTGTTAGATACCGTATACCACTGAGGTCTATTTTTTAATTTAAATAAACCATGATTTTTAAAAAAATTTAGAAAAAATTTAATTGGCATTTTACTTGCTTCATAAGGAGGCATAGACCAAATTGCAGATACCATTGGTATGATATGATAATCAATAAATGTTTTAGATAATTTGTTTTTTTCTAGATATTCTCCTAAAGTAATCTTTTCATTCGAAATGGTTTCTTGATCACTTTTTTTATAAAACTTAATTATATCAAAAAACATTTTTAAAAATTCGATATTGAATAAATTTGATTTATTGGAAAAAATTCCATTCAAACCTTTTCCACAATATTCAAATTTTGTATTATCTACTGAGACCGAAAAAGACATGTTGCTTTTTTCAATTTGAATATCATTTTCCTTAAAAAAATTTATTAAGTTAGGATAAGTTTTAAAATTAAAAACTATAAAGCCAATATCTACAGAAACTTTTTTTTCATTAAAAAATAAATCAATTGTATAAGAATGTCCTCCAAAGTGATCCTCTCTTTCGAAAAGATCTACATTGTGTTTTTTTGACAAATAGTATGCTGCACTTAATCCTGAAATTCCTGATCCAACAACAGCAATTTTCATTAATGATTATGCTGCATCTTCTTTAAATTCATCCATACTTGGACAAGTACAAAAAATATTTTTATCTCCATACACATTATCTACTCTTGCAACTGGAGGCCAAAATTTATTTGCTTTTAAAAATTTTGCTGGATATGCGGCTTGCTCTCTAGAATATTTATGTTCCCATTTATCTGAAGCTAATTCCATATCTGTATGAGGTGCATTTTTAATTGGATTATCAACTTTATCAAATTTACTTGACTTAATCATATCTATTTCTGATCTTATACTAATCAAAGTGTCACAAAATCTGTCCAATTCAGATAAACTCTCACTTTCGGTTGGTTCTATCATCATTGTGCCTGCTACTGGCCATGACATAGTAGGAGCATGAAAACCATAATCAATCAGTCTTTTAGCTATGTCCTCTTCAGTGACTCCTGTTTCACTTTTAATTGATCTAATATCAATTATACATTCATGAGCTACATTACCGTTTGAACCTTTATAAAGAATTGGATAGTGATCTTTAAGTCTGTTTGCAATGTAATTTGCGTTTAATATTGCAACTTGTGTTGCAAGTTTTAACCCTTGAGAACCCATCATTTTAATATACATCCAAGAAATTGATAAAATACTTGAGCTGCCCCAAGGTGCTGCTGAAACTGCTCCTATCCCTGTTGCAGGTCCACAATCTTTTACCACTGGATGATTAGGCAGATAAACCTGTAAATGTCTTTTACATGCAATAGGTCCCATTCCAGGTCCTCCTCCACCATGTGGAATGCAGAATGTTTTGTGTAAGTTTATATGACAAACATCTGGACCAAAATTTCCAGGTCTTGCTATACCAACAAGTGCATTTAAATTTGCACCATCCATATAAACTTGTCCTCCATGTTTATGAATTAGTTCACATATGTCTGTTATTTTTTCCTCAAAAACACCATGTGTAGATGGGTAAGTTACCATTAATGCCCCAAGATTTTCAGAATGTATTTCTGCTTTTTTCTTTAAATCTTCGAAATCAACATTTCCCTCTTTATCACAATTAACAACTACCACTTTCATTCCAACCATTTGTGCACTTGCAGGATTTGTTCCATGGGCTGAGCTTGGTATTAAACATATGTTTCTATTTTGATTCCCTCTATCTGAATGATATTTTCGAATTACCATTAATCCTGCATATTCACCTTGAGCACCTGCATTTGGTTGAAGTGAAACTCCAGAAAAACCAGTAATTGATCTTAGCCAATTTTTAAGATCAGTGAACAATGCTCTATATCCTTCCATCTGCTCAATGGGCACAAACGGGTGAGGCTCGGCTAATTCTCGCCAAGAAATAGGTATCATTTCTGCTGTCGCATTAAGTTTCATAGTGCATGAGCCTAATGCAATCATAGTTCTATTAAGAGCTATATCTTTGTCTTCTAATTTTTTAAGATATCTAAGCATTTCTGTCTCGGAACGATATGAATTAAAAACAGGATGCTCTAAATATTTTGAAGTTCTTAATAAATTTTTTGGCAGATTAGGTAAGCTTACTGTAGGATCTTCTTTTTTAATTGATTCTGCTGCATTAAAAATTTTTAATAGTTGATTTGCTCTATAAACATTTTTCTTTTCATCAAAAGAAACAGCAAGCATATCTGAATTCACCTTTCTGATATTCACCCTTTGATCCAAAGCATTTTTATAAATTTGATTAGTTTTGTCTTTAGTAACGATTGTTACAGTATCAAAGAAATAATCTGAATAAATCTTGTATCCTGATTGCTTTAATTTGTCTGCAAAGTTTTTAGCCAGTTGAGATACTCTTTCGGCAATAGTTCGAATACCTTCTGGACCGTGATAAATAGCATATGCTGCTGACACAATTGCTAATAAAGCTTGAGCAGTACAAATATTACTTGTGGCTTTGTCTCTTCTTATATGTTGTTCCCTTGTTTGTAATGACAATCTATATGCTTTGTTTCCTTGTCTATCAACGGAGACCCCTACAATTCTTCCTGGCATGGATCTTTTAAATTCATCTTTAGTTGCAAAGAAAGCTGCATGGGGCCCACCATAACCCATTGGAATTCCAAATCTTTGTGAGCTTCCTACAGCTATATCTGCTCCTAGTTCCCTTGGTGTTTTTAATTTAGCAAGTGCTAATAAATCACACGCTAATATTGCTTTACCATTTTTTTTATGTATTTTGCTTATTGGCTCGCTAGGATCTTTTATATCCCCTAATGTTCCTGGATATTGCAATATACCACAAACCAAATCTTCTTTTAATTTTTCCAATACTTTATTTTCATCACCAACAAGTACTTTTAATCCCATTGGTTCTGCTCTTGTTTGAATTACGTCAATTGTTTGAGGATGACAATTTTCTGAGACAAAAACTAAATTACTTTCCTTTTTGTTTAATCTATAACTTAATCCCATAGCTTCTGCTGCTGCAGTTCCTTCATCTAATAAAGATGCATTTGCGATATCCATTCCTGTAAAATCAACAATCATTTGTTGAAAATTAAGGAGCATTTCCAATCTCCCTTGGGCTACCTCAGGCTGATAAGGTGTATAAGAAGTGTACCAACCCGGATTTTCTAAAATATTTCTTAGAATTACGTATGGAGTATAAGTACCGTAATAACCCATTCCTATGAAGTTTGAATAAATTTGATTTTTTTTTGAGATTGCTTTTAATTTTCTTAGTGCTTCATATTCTGAATTAGAGTCACCAATATTCAATTCATCTTTCAATTGTATCTTTTCTGGAACTGTGCTTTTAATTAAATCATCTAAAGATTTATAATTAAGTTCCTTAAGCATTTTATTTTGATCCTCATCTGAAGGCCCAATGTGTCTTTTTAAAAAATCTTTTTGAGAATTATGTAACATTAACTAGCACTCTCCTTTGCAAATTTATCGTATTCTTCTTTATTCATTAAACTATCTAATTCAGCTTTGTCTTTCATTTTTAGTTTAAAAAACCATGCTGAACCCTCTGGATCTTCATTAATTTTAGAAGGATCATCAACGATCGATTGATTTGTATCTACTACCTCACCACTTATTGGGGTGTATACGTCACTAGCAGCTTTTGTAGACTCAACAACTCCAGCTGTACCATCTTTTTCAACACTGGTTCCTTTTTCAGGAAGTTCTGTAAATACAATATCTCCAAGCATTTCTGTTGCATGTTTTGTAATACCTATTGTGGCTATATCCCCCTCTAAAGTAATCCACTCATGTTCTTTTGAAAATTTTACTTCACTCATTGATTTACTCCTTTCGCATAACTTTTTTTATAAAATGGTAGTCCACATATATTTGCTGGATGTTTTTTACCTCTAACTTCTAAAAAAATTCTTGTTTCTTTTTTAGCAAATTTTTTGTCGATAAAACCCATTGCAATAGGTCCATTAACACTTGGTCCAAATGTACCACTGGTTACTTCTCCAATAGTCTCCTCTTCTTTATTGAAAATTTTAGTCTTTTCTCTTGCAATTAATCTTCCCTCTGGTTTGATCCCAACTCTTATTTGATTGGTACCTTCTTTTATTTGGTTTACAATATTATCAGAACCTATAAATCCACCATCAATTAGTCTATTCTTGGAAATAGCCCATTTAAGATTTGCTTCTATTGGAGTTTTATCAGTATTTAGTTCATGACCATATAGACATAAGCCTGCTTCAAGTCTTAAAGTATCTCTGGCTCCAAGACCAATTAGTTTTGCACCATTATTAAGTAATTCTTTTGTTAACTCCTCTGCAAAGTCATTGGGAATTGATATTTCAAAGCCATCTTCACCAGTGTAACCTGATCTGGTAACAAAAATTTTTTGATCCTTATAGATAAACCAATTACCTGTCATAAAATTTAAATAATTTACTTTATTTAATATTAAATCTAAAATTTTAGCAGATTTAGGTCCTTGGATAGCTATTAATGATCTTTTTTCATCTAAAGTCATTTTATATTTATCTTTAAGCAAGCCAGATAAAATTTTAAAATCACTGTGTTTACAGGCAGCATTTAAAATTATTAAAAAACCAGTATCAATTTTAGTAATAATTAAATCATCATAAATTCCTGCTTTTTCATTCATTAAAAAACTATATTTTGAATGGTTAACTTTCAAATTTTGTAAATCTAAAGGAAAAATCTTTTCTAAATCTAAAATTAATTTTTCTTCTCCGTAAATAAATAATTGGCCCATGTGTGAAACATCAAATACTCCACAATGATTTCGTGTAAATTTATGTTCCTCAACAATGCCTGTTTTGTATTGAATTGGCATTTCATATCCAGCAAATTCTACAAATTTAGCTTGATTTGCTTCGTGAAGTTTATGTAGAGATGTTTTTTTTATTTCCATATTAACTCTAATACCCACCTGTATATTTGCCTGAGAGTTTTACTCCTTCGGCGAGAATTTAATCTCTTTCCAGAGTTAATGTTTACGGTCCTTTTTGCCTGAGAGATTCCTGGGTGGTTGCTCCTTCGGCGCTATAAAAATTTATAGTCTCTCCCGTTATTAAGATAGTGTATTAAATTAAAAATAAAAATCAAACAAATAAAATATTTTTTTTCAGTTTTTTATATATTAATTTTCATTGTTTATAATAGTTATTTTTTTCTACAAATTAAGTTAGTTAAGATAGCAGTATCTGTAAATTATAAATTTTTTTAATATTTTCCTCATTATTATTTGTGTTATAAAAATATATGAATAGTTCTAAGAAAACATATTTTTTAGGTACTGTACTTTTTTTATCAATTATTTTTTCATATATTATTTCTGAGGATACCCTTGGCGGTGCAGAAGAGGATTATTATCTTTATGAGAAGTTTATAGTTTTATTTGCACAAGATTTTTTTGGAACTTTTCAAAATTATGGACTTGAAGGCTTTGAAAGAAATTCACCAGTTTTCTACATTTTTCAATCATTGCTATATAAAAGTGGCTTAGATTTAAATAGTTTAAGATATTTAAATATTATCTCAGTTTTTATAATTACTTATCTTTTTTTTGAATGCTTAAAAATACAATTTAAAAATATAAAAATATCTACTTTAAAAATTTTTGTTTTTGTTCTTTTATTATCTCCAACTATAAGAAGTCTTGTTGTTTGGCCATATCCTATTTTTTATGCATTTATACTATTTTTATTGTCGATTAAATATTATTTATTGTTTCGTAATGATAAAAAAAAAAAATTAAAATATCCAATATTGAATATTTTTTTTGTTGCAGCAGCATCTTATATAACACCAAATTTTTGTGTTTTTTCTTTATTTTTTATTTATAATTTTTTTCTAGAATATAAATTTTCAAATAAAATTTTTTATCTTGCAGTTGTTAATTTGTTCCTCGCATTGCCAGCTATAATTTACTATTATAATTTTGATTTTTATCTACTGGATGTCACTCTTAAAGAAATAGACTATTCTATTAAATACAATATATTTAATAAAATTATAGTAATTACAAGTATCATTTTTTTTTATTTTTTGCCTTTTGTAAATCAAAAAATTTATCATCAATTCTTAATTGATATAAAAGATTTTAAAAAAAATTATATAATCATATTAATTTTTTTAACTTGTATTACATTTTATAATTTTCCAAATAATTTTGGAGGAGGGGTTTTTTATCATCTGTCATATAAAATATTTTCAAACAGCATATTTTTATTTTTGGTTTTTTTTGTTTCTTTGTTTATTTTTATGGCATCCAATTTATATAATACCAATAACATTATTCTCTTCATTTGTTTGATATTATATAATATTCAAACTTCAATTTATCATAAGTACTTTGATCCATTACTTTTGTTCATATTATTATTTCTATGCACATATCATAAAGCAAATGTAAAAATAAATATTAAACAAATATCTAAAAGATTTTATTACCTTTATTTAATTTTTTTAGGTATGAGTTTTTATAAAATAAGTTTTTTGATTTAATTCAATTTTTTTTTTAATTGGTAAAATTGTAATAAAACTGCAAATAAGATAATTGCACCACCAATTAATCCAAACATTGAAGGTCTCTCGCTTACAAATAGAAAGGCCCAAATAGGACCAAATACTGACTCTGCTAACATAATTATTCCAACGGTAGCAGAAGGAGTTGTTCTTGCTCCAATTGTAATAAAAATAAAACCAAAACCAACTTGAAAAAAACCGGCTAGAAAACCTAAAAAAATATCATGAGGAGATATCATTATTTTAGTTGAGAGCAAAAATCCGATTAAACATGAACTTACTCCAGCCACAAATTGGGCCGGTACCATGTCTACTGTTGGATATTTTCTTATTATTATAATTAAAATTGCAAAAACTATAGGCATTGAAAATGCTGCTAGGTTTCCAGATAATTCACCTGGTGTGAGTGAATTTCCAACCATCAATAAAACACCTGTCATAGCTAAAATAATTGATGTTAAAGTTGTAGCGCTTATTTTTTCTTTTAAAAAAAAATAACCAAATATTGAAAGAAATAATATTTGAAGTGAAATGATAAAATTAGTATTTGCAACTGTCGTATTATACATTGCAAAAACATAACCACAGAAGCCAACAGATAATATTATTCCACCAAGAAATCCTGGCAAACCTGAGTCGTAGAATGATTTTAAAGTTTTTCCTTTATAACTAATAATTAAGAAAGCTAAAATAGTCAGAGAAAAAAATAAAGATCTCCAAAATAAAATTTGCCAAAGTGTGGCTCCTTCAAAAGATTTAACAATTAATCCACCAAAACTAAGACTCAGGGCTCCTAGAAAAATTAATAATGGTCCTGGTAATTTTGTAATTATATTCATTAAATTTGTGAGATGAGGTTATGTGTTTCCATTTCATACAACTTAAATAAGGTTTCTGCATCTGATAATTTAATTTCTTTAAATTTAATTTTAGAACCAGGTGATATTTGAACTAATCTGTCATAATCGACACTCGCTACAACTCCTATTTTAGGATAACCTCCTATCGTTCCATGATCTGAAAGCATAATGATTGGATTACCATCTGCAGGGACTTGGATAACTCCTTTTAATAAACCCTCTGATTTAATATTTGTATCTATTATATTTTCAATTTTTGATCCCTCTAATCTCATGCCCATTCTGTCAGATAGTTTTGAAACTGTGAATTCTTTTTCAAAAAAAATTTTTTTACTATCCTCTGAAAAATAATTGAAATTAGTTCCTTTAATTACTCTTATATTTTCTATTTTTGAAATTAAATAATTAATTTTTTTCTTACTTTGATTTGAATTTATTTTTGATATATCAATTTTTTGTCCATCAGATAATTTTTTACCTTTATTAGAGCCAATTTTGGCTTTAGTATTTATAGAACAACTTCCCCATTGAAATTTTATATCTAATTCTCCACTTATAGCCAAATAACCATAAACAGATTTATTTGTTGATAAAATATCAATCTCATCTCCATGTTCTAATTGATAACTTTCATAACAATTTCCATCAATTTCATGATTCTTTTTTTTTAGTTTAAAAATAACATCACCAGTAACAACGATGCTAATTTTGTCACCATTAAATTTTAATAAAGGCCCTTGGTAAGCAAACTCTATTACGGGTAAATCTATTTTATTACCAACTAGTTTATTTGATAAAAAAAAGTTTCTTGTATCCATTGCTCCACTAAATGGAATTCCTATATGATATAAATTGCTTCTCCCTTTGTCTTGAAAAGTTGTATTAATACCTGCTCTTATTATTTCAAAATAATTTTTACTCATTATAATTTTTATATTCATCTAAAGTTATTTTTTTAAATACAACTGTATCTCCAGGATTAATCAAGTTTGGCTCTTTTTCTTTTGAACTATCGAATATATCTTGTGGTGTGTTACCGATTATGTTCCATCCACCAGGACTTTCAAAAGTATAAATATTAGCAAATTGCTCTGTTACACCTACTGATCCTTTGGGTACTTTTACTCTAGGGGTTTCTAAACGTTGAGCTCTCATATCAATGTCTAGGTCACCAAGAAAAGGCATTCCAGCAATAAAACCTGTCATATAACAAAAATATTCTTTATTAAAAAAATTTTCCAAAATTTTATCTTTTTTAAAATTTAATTTTTTTTCCAATCTTTCTATATCTAAAGAAAATACTGCATCACAACATACTGGTATTTCTAATTTTTTGTTTACTGTCTTTTGTGATTCATTAATATCAAGATTCTCTATTACCTCTTTAATCTTTTTAAAATTACTAATTCGTAAATCGTAAGATACTATTAATTTATTATAAGAAGGTGTTAAATTGTTAATCCCCTCAATATTTTTTTCTTTAATAGCTTTGAAAAATTTAATTACTTCAGAATTGATATCTTTATTAACCTCGTTACCAAAATCACAATATAAAGCTGCGTCACCAAGATTTGATATATTTTTAATCATGTCATGTTATACTTAACAATTAAGACTATGGAAATTAATATAAATTGTGATTTGGGTGAAAAATCTAAACATCATTCTAACAAGTATGATCCAGATTTACTTGAAATAGTAAATTCTGCAAATGTAGCTTGTGGTTTTCATGCTGGGGATGCCGAGTCTATGAGTCAAGTAGTTCAAATATCTAAAAAAAACAATGTAAGTATTGGTGCTCATCCCTCTTTTAATGACCCTGAAAATTTTGGAAGAAGTAGAATGAGTCTCACATCAAGTGAAATTAGAAAATTGATAATTGATCAATATGAAATTTTACAAAAAATTGCAAACACTTATGGAGAATCTGTCTCTCATATAAAACCTCACGGGGCCTTAAATAATATGGCATGTGAAGATATTGAATTAGCTACTATTTTGGCTAAGGCAATTAATGAAATAAGTAAAGATTTAATCTATCTAGTACCAACGGGTTCAAAAATGGAAGAAGCTGCAAAAAAACTAGATATGAAAATAGCATGTGAAATCTTTGCAGACAGAAACTACGAAGATGATGGAAATTTAGTTTCTAGAAAAAAAAGTCATGCATTAATAATTGAACCTGAGAAAGCAAAAAAGCACGTATTAAGTATGGTAAAAAATCAGGCTATCAATTGTCACAGTGGTAAGCAAATACCTTGCGAAATTGACTCTGTATGCATACATGGAGATAATGAAAGCTCTTTGGCAACTGCAAAATCAATTAAAGACAATTTAAAAAATAATGGTCTTAAATTAGTGGCTTTAAATAAAATGGAGAAATTTAAATAATGATTAAAAATTTTATTTTCACAACAATTATTAGTATTTTTTTAGTAACTAGTAGTTATTCGGCTGGTTCTAGCTCATCTAGTGGAGATGGTGGATCAATGAAATCTAATTACGAAAAAGCTGTATCATATATTAAGAGTGCAAAAAAACTTGAAAAAAAAGGTAAAATAGAAAAAGCAAATAAGAAATATGAAAAAGCACAAAAGCTTCTATTAAAATCAAACAAAAAAAAACCAAATAAACCAGATACATTAAATTATCTTGGCTTTACTACTAGAAAACTAGGGGATTTTGAAAGTGGTGAAAAATACTATTTACAAGGTCTTGCAATCAATCCAACTCACATTGGAATTAACGAATATCTTGGTGAATTATACGTTGCGACTGGCAGACATAATCTTGCAGTGGAAAGATTAGAAATATTAAAAGGTTGTAATTGCAAAGAATATGAACAACTAAAAGCAATAATTGCTGGGGAAAAAGTTTCTAAATATTAATTTAGACTTTGGGCCATTTGTTCTGGCATCCACAAAGCAATTTCAGGAAATATTACAACAAGTATTACTGCTAGTACCATTAATAAAAATAGTGGAAAGGCGCTTTTTGCAATATAACCCATATCTTTATTTGCCATACCTTGAAGAACAAATAGATTAAATCCTACGGGTGGAGTTATTTGGGCCATCTCAACTACGATTACTAAAAAAATACCAAACCAAATCATGTCAAAGCCTGCTTGTCTAATCATTGGTTCAATTATTGCCATGGTAAGAACCACTGCAGAAATTCCATCAAGAAACATCCCAAGGATGATATAAAAAATCATTAAAACTAAAATTAAAACATAAGGAGAAAGATCCATATTTTGTATCCATATTGCTAAATTTCTAGGCAGTCCTGTGAACCCCATTGCTAAAGATAGAAATGTTGAGCCTGCTAAAATAAACGCTATCATACATGAAGTTTTGGTAGCACCTAGTAAAGAAGATTTAAATGTTTTAAGTGTTAAGCTTTTTTGAAAGTAAGATAAAATTAAAGCTCCTACGACACCCAATGAAGCTGCCTCTGTAGCAGTTGCTATTCCAGTATATATAGATCCTATTACCGCAGAAATTAGTAATATTACTGGCAAAAGTTGTTTTGATCTTTGAATTTTTTCTAAAAATGAATATTCCTCTTTAATTTTTGGCATTTGTTTTTTATTAATTAATGACCAAATAATTACATAAGACATAAAAATTAGTGCAATCATTATTCCTGGAATAATCCCAGCAATAAATAATTTTGCTATAGATTCCTGAACTGCTACACCATAAATAATTAAAATAATTGATGGAGGTATTAACAAACCTAGTGTTCCTGAACCAGCTAAACTACCTAATAAAATCTTTTCTGGATAATTTCTTTTTCTCAATTCGGGAATAGACATCTTTCCAACCGTAGCAACAGTTGCTGCTGATGAACCAGATATTGCAGCAAATAATGCACAACCTACAACATTTACATGTATTAATCCCCCAGGCAATTTTTGCATCCATGGAGACAAACCTTTAAATAAATTTTCTGAAAGTTTAGTTCTAAATAATATTTCACCCATCCAAACAAATAAGGGTAAAGCTGTTAAAGTCCATGATGATGAAGTTCCCCATATGGTGGTTGCCATTGCGTCTCCTACTGGTCTAGATGTAAATAACATCATTCCAATTGCAGATACCCCTATCATACTTATTGCAACCCAAATTCCTGTACCTAAAAAAAATAATAAAACACTTATGAAAAAGATTGTTAGAAATATTTCAGCCATTTAATTTTTTTTTATATTCAAAATTAATTGGTGAAAAACGCTTATAAAAAATATAGTGGATCCAATTGCTACACTAGTTTGAGGAATCCATATTAATATTTCATCTGCACCCTCGCTTCTTTCTTGAAATTTGTAAGATATAATTAGCATTTTAATAAAGTAAAATGCTAAATATCCTGAAAATAAGCTTGCTATACTTAAACACCAAATTTCTGTTATTCGTTTTTTATTTCCTGAAAGTTTTTCTAAAAAAAGAGTAATTCGTATATGACCGCCTTCAATAAAAGTGTATGCAAGTGCAAAAAAGGATGCTGAAGCCATACAGTATCCGGAATATTCTGCTAAGCCTCTTATATAAAAACCAAATATTCTTGATGAAACACCTATAAGAATAAATACTGCAACCAGTATTAAAAAAATTGCTGCAACATAACCTGAAAATTTATAAAGTTTATTTAAATTTTTATCTAAGGATCTTAGCATAATGAATTAAGGCCACTTAAATATATTAAGTGACCTTAAGTATAGATTTAATTAAATTACTTATATGCTGATAAAACAGAGGCTCCTCTTGATCCTGCCTTTTGAGACCATTCTTTAGCCATAGTCTCTCCGACTTTTTCAAAGTGAGCTTGTAAAGATGCATTAACAGTTGAAACTACCATACCAGCATCTGCTAGAGCTTTTTTATCCCCAACATTACCTTGTTTTGATAATTGCCAGCCTTTTCTCTCAGCTAAAGCTGCTTGTTTCATCACCAAGTCTTGAGTTGCTTTATCTAATTTATTCCAAGCTTCTTTATTAACAATCACCATGTTTTTTGGAAACCAAGCTGCTATATCATAAAAGTATTTTACACCATTTTCCCAAATCTTAGAATTTTTTCCAGTAGTTGGAGATGTGATCATGCTTTCAACAGCACCCGTAGAAAATGCTTGGCTTATTTCGGCAGCTTCAATTTTTGTAGGTGCCATTCCTGTTAGCTCGGCAATTCTTATTGTAGCTGAATTGTATGCTCTAAATTTTAAACCTTTTAGATCATTAACAGAACTAATCTGTTTTTTACTATATAAACCTTGTGCAGGCCAAGGGACAGCATATAAAAAAACTAGTCCTTTAGCATCCAAACCTTTTATAATTTCATCTTTTGATGCTTTATATAATTTCATAGCATCTGAATAAGATGTAGCTAAGAAAGGTTGCGAGTCTACTTCTAATAATGGATCTTCTTTACCTAAAGCTGACATAAATCTTTCACCAATCTGAGCTTGGCCAGTTCTAACGGCTCTAAAGATTTCTCCACCTTTAAATAATGAACCACCAGGATGAGTAACGATAGTAAGTTTGCCACCACTTTTTTCAGTTACATTTTTTGCAAATTCTGTAGCATTAGCTGAATGAAAGTTTCCTGCTCCATAAGCTAGAGCCATGTCCCATTTTTCAGCGATTGCTAAGTTTATTGAAAAAATTAACGAAAATAAAACTGTTATTAAATATTTCATAAATTTCATTTATCCTCCATTTTTTTTAAATGTATTTGATTATGTATTAAAAAAATTAGCAATAAAAAAATAATACTACTTTTGATTGAAAAATTATTAATATCTAATATTATAATTATATTTTGATTGAAGAACTCGTAATTTTAACGAAAATTATTTTTATAACAATTATTCTTACAGCTGATAATGCTGTAATAGTTGGTTCTATAGCAGCAAATTTTGTACCCAAAAATAGAAAACAAATTATTCTGTGGGGAGTAGTAGGTGCTTTTGTTTTTAAAATATTTTTTGCAATATTTGCTACATATTTATTCGAGTTTTATTATATTAAAATCTTAGGTGGTCTCTTATTAATTTGGATAGTTAATGATTTAAGAAAAGATTTAGTAGATATAAAAAAAGTAAGATCTCAAACAAAAAAAACAAAAGAACCTTCATACATAAATAGTATTGGGAAAGTTTTATTTGCAGATATCATGATAAGTTTTGATAATGTAATTGGTGTTGTGGCCGCTGCAAAAGGATATTTTGGATTTATGATTTTTGGTTTAATATTATCAGTTGTTTTAACAGGAGCTTTAGCAACATATTTGGCTCATTACATACAAAAACATTTATGGATAGTTTATATTGGATTAGGCTTTATATTGTTGGTGGCATTACAATTAATCATTGGAGGTTTAAATGATTATGGTGTTTTATCTATAAATGAAACATTTAAAAAGTATTTTTAATCTCTAATTACTTGCCGCTTAAACATTTATTAATTTTGCTTTTTATTGCTATTGCACATGGTAGTGCATTTCCTTTCACTAAATTGGTTTTAAATGACTCTGTCCCTCCAATTCTTATGGCATCTCTTAGAATGGGATTAGTTTTAGCGATACTAATACCTTTTTGGAAATTTAAGATACCAGAAAAAAAATATTTACCTTCGTTAATAGCTTTTTCAATATCTATGGGTGTCTTAGTTTATGTGTTTATGACATTATCTTTATTCTACTCATCTTTTATTTCACCAGTAATTGTTGGTTCTCAATTAGCGATACCTTTTGGAATTCTTGCTAGTGCATTTATGTTAAAGGAAAACATAAGTTCAAAGAAATGGTTTTTGATTTTTACTGCTTTTATTGGCGTGTTGATAATATTTTTTGATCCAAAATTAGTTGATAATTTTTTAGGATTATTCTTTGCAAGTTTAATGGCATTAGCTTTTGCTTTTGCTCAAGTTTTTTCAAGACAGTTAAGAGATTTAGATATTAGTTTAACTAATGCATTTACTGGTCTATTTGGTTTTGTAATTTTATTAATTGTATCTAATTTAATAGAAGGAAACACTATCTCAACTATTCAATCAATAAGTCTTACTTCTTGGATCTTAATATCTTACCAGGCAATTGTTGTTTCTTTAGGGGCTCACTTGTTGATGTTTTATCTATATAAATTTTATACTGTGGGTCAAATCTTTCCTTCATATTCGTTGTTTCCTATATTTGGAATAGCATTGAGTTTTTTAATTTTTGGTGAAGTTCCGACTGTTTTATTCTTATTGGGTGGGATAATTGTCATTACTTCAGTCTTTTTACTTCATAAAATAAGATAATTTATCCATTGAAATATTTAATTAATCATAATTAAATTGGTCTTTTACAAATTGTTAACAATAAAAGGAAAATAATGAAAAAAATATTTATTGCTGCTTTTATGTTTGTATCAACTTTTATATCAAACGTATTTGCAGATGGACATTCGATTAAGATGGGAGTTATTTTAGGATTTACTGGACCTATTGAATCTCTAACCCCAGCTATGGCAGCATCAGCAGAACTTGCTTTTAAAGAAGCTTCAGACTCTGGTTCGCTATTAGGTGGAAAAAAAATTGAAGTAGTAAGAGCAGACTCAACTTGTGTTGACTCAGCAGCAGCAACAGCAGCAGCTGAAGGTGTTATTTCTCAAGGTGTAGCAGCTATAATGGGTGCTGACTGTTCTGGTGTTACTGGTGCAATTGCATCAAATGTTGCTGTACCTAATGGTGTAGTAATGATTTCACCATCAGCTACATCTCCAGGCTTAACAACTCTTGATGATAAAGGGTATTTTTTTAGAACTGCTCCATCAGATGCTAGAGGTGGTCAAATTTTAGCTGACATTACAAAAGATAGAAAAGTTAAAAGTGTTGCAATTACATATACAAATAATGACTATGGTAAAGGTTTAGCAGATGTTTATGAAGCAGCTGTAAAAGCTCATGGTATTAAAGTAACAACTGTAACTGCTCATGAAGATGGTAAAGCAGACTACTCGTCTGAAGTTGCAACTCTTGCTTCAGCTGGTGGTGATGCTGTTGCTGTTATTGGATATCTTGACCAAGGTGGTAAAGGGATTATTCAAGCTTCTTTAGATTCTGGAGCATTTGATAAATTTATTTTATCTGATGGAATGATTGGTCAATCTTTAGTTGATGCATTTGGTAAAGATTTGAAAAAATCTTTTGGTTCAATGCCTGGATCAACTGGAAAAGGAGCAGGTGTATTTGCTAATGTAGCAAAAGCTGCTGGTATTGACTCTTCAGGTCCTTATACAAGTGAGTCTTATGATGCTGCTGCTTTAATTGTTTTAGCAATGCAAGCAGGTGGATCAGCTGATAGAGCATCAATTGCAAAAAATGTAATGGATGTTGCTAACGGTCCTGGAACAAAAATTTACCCAGGTGAACTTAAAAAAGGTTTAGATTTATTAGCTAAAGGTAAAAAAGTTGACTACGAAGGTGCAACTGGAGTAACTTTTACTGACGTCGGTGAAGCTGAAGGTTCTTTCTTAGAACAAGAAATTAAAGGCGGAAAGTTTAAAACTAAAAAACAAAGATAATTAATATCTTATTCAAAAAACCCCAGTAATTAAATTTACTGGGGTTTTTTTTGTTTAAAATCTGCTCTTAAAGTTGAAATAATAATAATTACTAAAAATATTATACAAACTAAATTCATTGTTTTCCAACTAGTTAAATTAATAAATACTCCAGCAGATAAGCTTGCTGTTGCTTGAACTGTATAAACAATAAGGTCATTAAAACCTTGTGCCTTAAATTTTTCTTCTTCTCTATAAGATAAAACTAATAAACTAGTTCCTGATATAAATAAAAAATTCCAACCTAATCCCAAGAAAATTAGAGCAACTAAATAATTAAAGAAGGTTTGTTCAAAAAAACTTAATA
The DNA here is from genome assembly GCA_902596045.1 of uncultured Pelagibacteraceae bacterium. GTDB lineage: Bacteria > Pseudomonadota > Alphaproteobacteria > Pelagibacterales > Pelagibacteraceae > Pelagibacter. The sequence goes on along the minus strand of CACJSJ010000007.1, from coordinate 3,043 downwards.
AAATTGTTATTAAAAATAACATAACTCCTGCGTACATAATCTTACTATGACCAAATTTTTTGATTAAGTTTCCAGTGATTAAAGATGGTAAGAACATAGATGCAATATGTAATTGAATTACAAAACCTGTTTTAGATAAACTCATTTTTTCCATTACATGCATACTAATTGGTGTAGCAGTCATCAAAAATGTCATCACTGCATAAGCAAATGCTGAAGCAATTAAAGCTTGTAAAAACCTAGGTTGTGAAATTAGCTCAAAATAACTTCTGCTACTTTTTTTTATAAAATTATTTTTTTTATGACCATCTTCATAAAATAATAAAAAAATAGTTGATGTAAGTGTTAAAACTGCAAGGGCTATATATGAACCTGCATATAAATGCTGGGAAATAATTTCTTTAGAAACATTAGCTAAATTTGGCCCTATAAATGCAGAACCTATTCCAGCTAATAATATTATTGATATTGCCTTTGGGGCCATTTCTTTATCGACTGTTTCAACTGCAGCAAATCTATATTGGTGACTAAAAGCTACTCCTGCTCCAATTAAGAAACATCCTAAATTGAATAATGTAAAACTCTCTATAATTATTGAGTAAGCTGCTATCAAAGATGCAACTGAAGTTCCGACCGAAGCAAAAATAAATCCTGATCTACGTCCTATTATACTCATTACTTTTGCTGCGAACATTGCAAAAATTGCAATTCCTACTATTGATAATGCCATTGGTAATGTTGATAAAGATTTTATAGGACTAAGTTGAGAACCAATAATTCCACTCAAGAATACTGTGACGGGTGCAGCCGTAAATGCAAAAATCTGACTTAAAATTAGTAGCCAAAGATTTTTATTCATTAAAACATATACTTATCAGCCATATACATGGCCCAAGCAATTGCAGCACCTAATATAATATATTTCATATAATGATTATTTTATTTCTATTTTTTCTGGAAGTATACCTTTAGGTCTATACCTCATAATTAATAATAAGCCTATTCCCATCATTAGATATCTAAAATAAGGTACACTCTCTATCAGATGTGTCTTTAAAGAATGAGTATCTGCCATACCTGATGTAAATAAATTTATTAAAAATAAAGAAATTGGTGCAGCTTCAATCCATAAAAACCAAACAGCAAAACCTCCTAAAATTGCTCCAAAATTATTTCCACTTCCTCCAACTATAACCATAACCCAAATCAAAAAAGTATATCTCATCGGTCGATAGCTTCCTGGTGTAAATAAGCCATCTTGAGTAACTAGCATTGCACCAGCTATACCAACTATTGCCGAACCAAGAATGAAAATTAACAGATGTTGTTTAACAACATTTTTTCCCATCGCGTTAGCTGCTTCCTCATTGTCTCTAATAGCTCTCATCATTCTTCCCCAAGGAGAATAGAGTGCTTTTTGAGTTAGAATCAAAAGAATAATTACTACAATTAAAAATAATCCTGAGTAACAAAGTTTTACAAATATCGAAGATCCTTCAATTACTAATTGATTAAGTGCAGCTTGTCTATCAGCTATGTTTGAAATTAAAGCTAGCTTACCTGAATTAAATTTTTCTACTAGGTTAATAAACCAATCTGTTGTTTGAAGATCAACTTCATAAGGTGCAGGTCTTTTTAGACCTATGACGTTTTTAACACCTCTTGTTAACCAGTCTTCATGTTTAATTATTGCAATAACAATTTCTGAGATAAGTAGTGTTGCTATAGCTAAATAGTCTGCTCTTAATCCTAATGCTACTTTTCCAACTATAAAAGCTAAACCCGCCGCAAAGAAAGCTCCAATGATCCAAGAAAAAATAATTGGTAAACCAAATCCACCTAGGAATCCTGTTTTTGCAGGATTAACTGCCTCGATAGCTTCAATTCCTGGTTCAGCTGTTATTCTAATAATAATTACTCCAGCAATAATAATTGAGGCAATTCCATAAGTTCTTAATTTAGATTTTTGAAAGTTCTTTATTATAAAACGAATAACAAATATCATTGCTATAATTAACCATAAGCTCATCAATATATCAAAACCACCAACCCGCCATGCTTCTTGAATAGGATCTACCGAAATTAAGACTGCAGCTAGTCCACCCAAAGCTGCATACCCCATAATTCCAAAATTAATTAGTCCTGCGTAACCCCACTGAATATTTGCACCCATCGTCATCACTGCAGAAATTAAACATAGATTAAAAATAGACAGCGCAATATTCCAAGATTGAAAAATTCCAACTAGAACTATCAGTCCCATCATTATACTATAAGCCGCAATTACGTTTAAATTTTTTCTCAAAGCACTTTCCCCTTAAATATTCCAGAAGGTCTGTATAATAATACAATGACTAGTATCGAAAATGAGACTGCAAATTTATAATCAGTTGATAAGAGCTGAACCAAACCTTCTGGCTCCATACTTTCTGGTAAAACATACATAAAAAATTTTTTATATGCATAGGTTAAAAATATTTCTGAAAATGCAATGACATATCCACCTAAAAAAGCTCCAAATGGATTACCAATACCTCCAACAATTGCTGCAGCAAATATAGGAAGCATGTTATTAAAATAAGTGAAAGGTTTAAAACTTTTATCTAAACCATACAAAGCGCCACCAATTGTTGCTAAAATTCCAGCAATTATCCAAGTAATCATTACAATTTTTTTAGGGTCAATTCCTGAAAGAAGTGCTAGATCCTCATTGTCTGAATAAGCCTTCATGCTTTTTCCTGTCTTAGTTTTATTTAAAAACCAAAATAAAATTGATACTAATACGATTGTCACAAATATAGTTAACACTTGTGTTGATTTAATTGCCAAACCTTCATTAAGACCTGTCATTTCTTTAAATTCACGGGCTTTAATTATAAATTTTTCCCCATCGAAAAATCTTCTATCTGAAGGACCAATAATAATTCTAACTACAGCTTGGGTGACAAACATCACTCCAATACTAACCATGGCAAGTTGGACAGGTGGACTCTTATTAACTCTGTAATATTTAAAAACAAACTTATCAATTAAAAGCATATAA
>CACJSJ010000006.1 GCA_902596045.1 uncultured Pelagibacteraceae bacterium | reverse complement strand
TCTACTCTAGATCCAGCAACTAAATCCTCTAAATTTTTATTTGATAATTTTCCATAATCAGAAAATTTTTTAACCTCAAAATAAACATGCTTTTTATTTTCGTATGCAAATCCTTTTTTTATTAGATCATCAATCATCTCAATCATTAGATCAATATGCTCAGTTGCTTTTGGCTGATGAGTAGGATTTTCACAATTTAGGAATTTACAATCATCTAAAAAATCTCTTGTTACTTTTTCAGTTAACTCTTTTGTAGAAATTTTTTGTTCTTGTGATGATTTAATTATTTTGTCATCAATATCAGTTATATTTCTTACATATGTAACTAAGGGAAATTCATTTTTTAATAATTTAAATAAAATATCAAAAATTACTAAAGGTCTTGCATTTCCTATATGGGGATCATCATAAACCGTGGGTCCACAAACATACATTCCAACATTTTTTTTTTCTTTGGGAACAAAATGTTCTTTTTTATTACTTAAATTATTTGTTAAAAAAATATCCATAGCAGTTGATTAAGAAATATACCTTATTTAATGATTTGTTAATCGAATTGATTAACTAGGAATTTTGCATACAGGAATAGGGTCCATTTTATGCAAATTTTGTTTTCTAATTTTTTCGTATTTAGCTTTGTGGGGTGAGTCGGGATTACTCATTGCATCCTCTAATTCATTATAACTAAAACCAAGCTGGCCCTCGTCAGTTCTTCCATCGTCCCATAGACCATCTGTTGGGGGTGCATCAATAATTTCTTTTAATATTCCTAATTCTTTTCCTAATTCCCAAACTTCAGTCTTATTACAATCTGCTATTGGTGAAATGTCTACTCCACCATCTCCATATTTTGTATAAAATCCTACACCAAAATCCTCCACTTTATTACCTGTACCCACAACAATACCTTTGTTTGCAGCTGCCACTTGATAAAGTGTTGTCATTCGTAATCTTGCTCTAGAATTTGCAAAACCATGTTCATTATCAAATTTATTTAATGTCAAAGAAAAAGTTTCAAATAATTTATCAAGGCTAATTGTGTGGGCTTCAACATTTTTAAAATTCTTAACTAGCCAATTCTGATGTTTTAAACTTAAATCATGTTGATTTTCTATTTGTTTTATTGGCATTGTAAGAACTATTGTTTTTAAGCCAGTCATAGCACTTAATGTGCTTGAAACAGATGAGTCTATACCCCCAGAAATACCAATTACTAGAGATTGTGCTTTTGAAGGCATTCCTTCCGCATAAGATTTAATCCAATTTGATATAAATTTTGTTTTTTCTTTAGGGTTCATAGTAGTTTATTTAATTATCTTAAATCAGATAGCAATAGCTTAAGATGCCGCTTGAATAGCATTTTTAGAATAGCTGCTATTCTTTTTAATCTCATCAGAAATTAAAAAGGCTAACTCTAAAGCCTGATCTGAATTTAATCTAGGATCACAATGAGTGTGATATCTGCTAGATAGGTCAGCATCGGATATTTTTCTAGCTCCACCTGTACACTCTGTCACATCTTGACCAGTCATTTCCACATGCAAGCCACCTGCATAAGATCCTTCTGATTGATGTACACCAAAAACATTTTTGACTTCATTTACTACGTTGTTGAAAGGTCTAGTTTTAAAGCCAGTTGTTGATGCAATAGTGTTACCATGCATCGGGTCGCAAGACCAAATAACATTAAGCCCCTCTTTTTTAATTCGTCTTATTAACTTAGGTAAAAACTTTTCTACATTTTGATAACCAAATCTTGAAATTAAAGTTATTTTTCCTTTTTCATTTTTGGGATTTAACACTTCACAAATTTTTGCAATCTCCTCAGGTTTAGAAGTCGGGCCACACTTTATTCCAATCGGATTTTCTATTCCTTTACAAAATTCAACATGTCCGCCATCTAATTGTCTCGTTCTATCGCCAATCCAAACAAAATGAGCAGATGTATCGTGAAACTCACCTGTAGTAGAGTCTACTCTGGTCATACTTTCTTCGAATGGTAGATGCAATGCTTCATGTGATGTCCAGAAATTTACGGTATATAATCTATTATTAAAGTCTGAAGTTATTCCACATGCTTCTATAAAAGCCAACGCATCAGCAATTTTATCCTCTAAATCTTTGAATTTTTTCGCTTGTGGACTTTTTTTAATGTAATCTAAATTCCACAAATGAACTTTGTTCAAATCTGCAAAACCACCTTTTGAAAATGCTCGCAAAAGATTTAGCGTTGAAGCTGATTGAGAATATGCTTTGTACATTCTTTTTGGATCTGGTCTTCTAGCTTTTTCATTAAAATCTATTGCATTAATATTATCACCTAGATAACTTGGTAATTCAATATCACCTTGTTTCTCTGTTGGAGCACTTCTTGGTTTAGAAAACTGTCCTGCAATTCTACCTAATTTAACAATAGGTAAAGATGCTGAATATGTCATTACCAAAGCCATTTGAAGAATTACTTTAAAAGTATCTCTTATGTTATCGGGGTGGAACTCTGCAAAACTTTCAGCACAATCACCACCTTGTAATAAAAAAGCTTTACCATCAACTACTTTAGCTAGTTGATCTTTTAAATGTCTTGTCTCACCTGCAAATACAAGTGGTGGAAATGTTTTTAATTTATTTAAAACACTATTAAGTTCCTTTTCATCATCATACTTTGGTATGTGTTTAACAGGATACTTTCTCCAACTATTTACTTTCCAATTTTTCATGTTCAACCTTAGATTGTTGTATCAGAGTTTTTTATTTATTCAACGGTGACAGATTTAGCCAAATTTCTGGGTTTATCGATATCATAACCTTTTTTAAGAGCTGAATAATAGGCAAGTTTTTGTAAAGGTATTGTTAAAAGAAATGGTAATAGATCTTGATTAGTGCTTTCAACCTCTATCGTTTCCCAAATATTTTCTGAAACAACTTCATCATCACTTTTATTTGTTATTAATAAAACTTTTGCTCCTCTTGCAATTACTTCCTGCATATTAGAAATGGTTTTTTTATAATAATCATCTCTTGGAGCTAGAACTACAACAGGCATACCCTCCTCAATCAAAGCTAATGGTCCATGTTTCATTTCACCAGCTGGATAACCTTCTGCATGTATATATGATAATTCTTTTAATTTTAATGCACCCTCTAATGCAATTGGATAAGAAAATCCTCTACCTAAAAACATAGACCCTTTTGCTTGATTAAATGTATTTGAAACATTTTGTATTTTATTATCAGTCAATAAAGTTTGTTCGACTAATTTTGGTAACTCTTTTAAGTGTTTTAATTTTAGAGAAAGTGCTTTTTTTTCTAAATCACCTCTTAAAACTCCTAATTTCAAAGACAAAATATACAATATAAGAATTTGACCTAAGAAGGCTTTTGTAGAGGCAACACCAATTTCAGTACCACAGTGAATAGGTAAAACAAACTCTGAATCTCTTGCTATAGAGCTTTCAATAACGTTAACAACTGCGCAAGTTTTCATATCATTTTTCTTGCATAAATCTAATGCAGCGTAAGTATCTGCTGTTTCTCCAGATTGAGATACAAAAACATATAAACTGTCTTTTTTGAATCTATTTTTTCTATATCTAAATTCTGATGCAATATCCACGTTTACATCCAATGATGTCAATTCTTCAAACCAATATTTAGCCATTAAACATGAGTGGTACGCAGTTCCGCATCCAATCAAAATTATGGAAGAAATTTCATTTTTCTTCCAAGGAATATTGTAAATATTTATTTCATCATTTACTGAATCAATATACTCTTTAATTCCATTTTTAAGAGTAATTGGTTGTTCTTCAATCTCCTTAGCCATAAAATGTTTATAATCACCTTTGTCATATTTCTCTTCTTCATTTGATAGCTCTAAAACTTTTTTGTTAATTTTATTTCCTTCTTCACTAAAAAATTCTACATGATCTTTTTTAATGACACAAAATTCACCATCATTTAAATATGTTATTTTATTAGTCATTGATTTTAGTGCATACGAGTCAGATCCCAAGTAATTTTCATTTGGTCCATAACCAACAGCTAAAGGAGATCCTCTTCTCGCTCCTACAATTAAATCTGGTTCATCTTTAAAAATAATCCCTAATGCAAAACTCCCCTGAAGTTCTTTAAGAGTTTTTTTTATTGAATTAACTATGTTTTCTTTTTTCAAATTTTCTGTAATTAAATGAACAATTACCTCTGTATCTGTTTGAGATTTGAATTTGTGACCTTTCTTAACTAACATATTTTTTAGTAATGTTGAGTTTTCTATAATTCCATTATGAACAACCGATACATTTTGAGATGAATGTGGATGAGCATTAATACTATTTGGTGAACCATGTGTTGCCCATCTAACATGTCCAATACCAATAGTACCTTCCATATTTTGAACTAAAGAATTTTTTTCAAGGTTGTCTACTCTTCCCTCAGATTTAATTTCATTAATTAAACCACTGGAAAGAGTTGCAATTCCCGCAGAATCATATCCTCTATACTCTAATTTTTTTAACGAATTTATTATTGTTGCTGAAACCGGTTTATTACTATTAATTCCTATAATTCCACACATAATTATTTTCTTTTTCTTTTATAATTTTGGACTTCAGTTTGTGAGCTTCTAGTCAATGCCAATGAATTTTTTTTAACGTTTTTTGTTATTACTGATCCTGCACCAATTATACTACCCTTCTCAACTAATAATGGGGCCACCAAAGATGAATTAGAACCAACAAATACTTTATCTTTTATTTTTGTTCTATTTTTTTTAATTCCATCATAGTTGCAAGTTATTGTTCCCGCACCAATATTTACTGACTTACCTATTTCGCTATCACCTACATAAGACAGGTGATTAACTTTTGATTTTTTACCAATAACACTTTTTTTAATTTCAACAAAATTACCAACTTTTGAACCCTCTTTTAAAATTACACCTGGTCTAATTCTTGCATAAGGTCCTATATCAACTTTATTTTCAATTCGACAATTTTCTAGATGAGAAAAAGATTTTATTGTTACATTGTTCCCGATTTTTACTTTAGGACCAAATACAACATATGGTTCTATAACTACTTTTTTTCCAATTTTAGTATCTTCTGAAAAATAAATTGTCTCAGGTCCTAACATTTGTACACCTAACTTTAAGAATTTAATTCTAAGTTTATTTTGTAGCTTTTGTAAATTAATCTGTTTCATCTAGGAAATTCTTTATATTAAGTATATACGTTTCTTAATTCACAAAATATTTCTTAAAAATACTTTTGATTATGACACAACTATACACGATTATTTTTGATTTAGATGGCACTTTGGTAGATACAGCACCAGACTTAATGCGTGCACACAATCATGTAATGAAAAAATTTGGTTATCCTACAAAATCAACAGAGGAAATTAGAAATCTAGTTGGCCAAGGAGCTGGGGCTATGCTCGGAAGATCTATTTGGGGCCAAGCTAAAAAAGAATTTGGAAAAGTGCAGGATGAAAAAATTAAAAAAGATATGGTTAAAGACTTTGTAGATTTTTATGGAAAAAATATTGTTAATGAAAGTACTCTTATAAAAGGTGTTAAAAATTTTTTAATTTGGTGCAAAGAAAATAAAATCTCTATGGCAGTTTGTACAAATAAACAGGAGCATTTAGCTATCGATCTATTAAAAAAAATTGGTATTTATGATTTTTTTGAATACGTTGCTGGACATAATACATTTGAATATTGTAAACCAGACCCAAGACATTTGACTTCAGTTGTTGAGATTTTAGGTGGTGATATTAAAAAAACTTTAATGATCGGAGATAGTGAAACAGATGCTAATGCAGCCAAAAATGCTGGTATACCCGTTATACTATTAGAAGATGGTTACACAGAAAAAAATACATCCGAAATATATCATAATCACTTAGTAAAAGACTTTATTGGAATCGAAAAAATTGTATTAAAATATCTTTAATATTGATTATTTTTTTTTAACTATTAAAAACAATCTCGAAAATTAGGAGTTATTTTGATTGTACATAAAGTAAAAGTTTACCCATCTAAAATACATTTACCAAAAAAAAATCAACTAGCATGGAAAATTGCTGAAATAGCAAGTGATAATGCAAAACTAAATAAAGATGCAATTGATATGGTTATAAATAGAATTATTGATAACGCTTCAGTTGCAATTGCATCACTAAACAGAAGGCCTGTTATTTCATCAAGAGAGATGGCTTTAAAACACTCTAGAAAAAATGGTGCAACTTTATTTGGAGTTAATAAAAAATTAAAATTTGATTGTGAGTGGGCCGCTTGGTCAAACGGAACTGCAGTAAGAGAACTTGATTTTCATGATACTTTTTTAGCAGCAGATTACAGTCATCCAGGGGATAATATCCCTCCCTTAATAAGCGTTGCTCAGCAAAATAGAAGAAGTGGTTTAGATCTTATAAGAGGTATTATTACTGCTTATGAAGTTCAAGTAAATTTAGTTAAAGGAATTTGTCTGCACAAACATAAAGTAGATCACATAGCTCATTTAGGACCAAGTGTAGCTGCAGGACTTGGTACAATGTTAAAATTAAAAACTGAAACAATTTATCAGGCAGTACAACAGGCATTACATACAACGGTTTCTACAAGACAATCGAGAAAAGGTGAAATTTCAAGTTGGAAGGCATACGCTCCAGCACATGCAGGTAAACTTGCAATTGAAGCTGTAGACAGAGTGATGCGTGGTGAAGGTGCACCAAGTCCGATTTACGAGGGTGAAGATAGTGTCATAGCAAGAATTTTAGATGGTAAGAAAGCACTTTACAAAGTTCCTCTTCCAAAAAAGGGGGAATCTAAAAAAGCTATACTTGAAACTTATACCAAAGAATATTCCGCAGAATATCAATCTCAAGCTTTGATTGATCTTGCTAAAAAACTAAATAAAAAAGTGTCAAACTTAAATCAAATTAAAAAAATTGATATTTATACAAGTCATCACACACATTATGTTATTGGCACAGGGGCTAATGATCCTCAAAAAATGGATCCTAATGCTAGTAGAGAGACTTTAGATCACTCTATAATGTATATTTTTGCAGTAGCCTTAGAAGATGGTAGATGGCATCATGTTAAATCATATTCAAAATCTAGAGCTAACAAAAGAAGCACTATTAAAATTTGGCGATCTATAAAAACGCATGAAGATAAAAAATGGACAAAAAAATATCACGATCCAAATCCTAAAAAAAAATCTTTTGGTGCTAAAGTAATTATAACATTAAATAATGGAAAAAAAATAATTGAACAACAAGATAGAGCAGATGCTCATCCCTATGGATCGAGACCTTTCAAGAGAAAAAATTATATAAATAAATTTTTAACTTTAACAGAAAATATTTTAGATAAAAAAGAAAGTGATCGGTTTTTAAAAACAGTGCAAAATCTAAGAAAATTAAAATCAGGGCAATTAAATAGATTAAATATTGATGTAAGAAAAAATAAACTAAAAAAAAATTTAAAAAAAGGTATTTTTTAATGCATTTTGTTGAAAAAGAACCATCTCAAAAAAGATTTGATTTCGTAAATAAACTTAAATCAAAAAAAATTTTAAGAGTACCAGGGGCATATAATCCTCTTACAGCAAAATTAATTGAAGAAATAGGCTATGATGCTGTTTATGTATCTGGTGGTGTAATGGCAAATGATCTTGGTTTTCCAGATATTGGTTTAACTACACTTCAGGATGTAAGTACACGATCTTATTTAATTTCAAGAGTAACTAATCTTCCAACAATAGTTGATATTGATACTGGTTTTAAGTCTTGCAAAGAAACTATTGAAACTTTTGAGGAATTTGGAATTTCAGCTGTTCACCTGGAGGATCAAATCGAAAGAAAAAGATGTGGGCATCTCGATAATAAAGAGCTTATCACAACTGATGCAATGGTTAATAAAATTAAAGAATGTGTAGCAGCAAAAAAAGATGAGAACTTTAAAATTATTGCAAGATCAGATGCAAAAGCTGTTGAAGGAATTGAAAAAATGATCGATAGATGCAAAGCATATATAGATGCAGGTGCTGAAATAATTTTTCCAGAGGCATTACATAATGAAAAAGAATTTGAAAAAGTAAGAAAAGAACTCTCATGTTATTTACTTGCTAACATGACTGAATTCGGTAAATCTAAGTTATTCAATTACAAAGAATTAGAACAATTTGGTTATAATATTGTAATTTATCCTGTCACTACACAAAGATTAGCAATGAAAAATGTTGAGGATGGTTTAAGAGACATTTATGCAAATGGACATCAAAACAATATTATTGATAAAATGCAGACTAGGAAACGATTGTATGAGCTTGTTGATTATGAGAAATATAATAGTTTAGACGAAAAAATTTATAACTTTAGTACCAAAGGTCACGAATAATGAGTGAAGACATCAAAAAAGGTTTAATGGGTGTAACTGTTGATGAAACAGCGATTTCTAAAGTAATGCCAGAGATAAATTCTTTAACATACAGGGGATATGCTGCTCAAGACTTATGTGCAAATTGCAAATTTGAAGAGGTTGCTTATTTAATTTTGAATGGGGAACTTCCAAATAAAAAACAATTAAAAAATTTTGAAAAAGACGAAAACAAAGAAAGAAAATTATCTAAAAGTTTAATCAATGCAATAAAAAGTATTCCTAAAACAGCTCATCCTATGGATGTAGCAAGAACAGCTGTTAGCATTATGGGTTTAGAAGATAAGGACACGAGAGATAATTCACAAAAAGCCAATATGCGAAAAGTAATGAGAATTTTTGCAAAAACGCCTGTCGCCTTAGCTGCTTTTTATAGAACTAGAAAAGGTAAAAAAATAATTCCTCCAAAGAAAAATCTCTCATTTTCTGAAAACTTTTTTCACATGTGCTTTGGTAAAGTTCCAAATAAAGATATTGTCAAAGCATTTGATGTATCTTTAATTCTTTATGCCGAACATAGTTTTAACGTTTCAACTTTCACAGCAAGAACAATTACAAGTAGTTTATCAGATATTCATGGAGCAATTACAGGAGCTATAGCAAGTCTAAAGGGTCCTTTACACGGTGGAGCCAATGAAGAAGTAATGCATATGATGAATAAAATTAAGAAACCAGAAAATGCGTTAAAGTGGATTAACATGGCTCTTGATAACAAAGATGTTGTGATGGGATTTGGTCACAGAGTTTATAAAAGTGGAGATTCTAGAGTTCCTACAATGAGAGAGTATTTTGGAAAAGTAGCTAAAATTAAAAAAGATAAGAAGTTTGAAAAAATCTACGATATTGTTGAAAAAGTAATGATTGAGAGAAAAAATATTCATCCAAATGTCGACTATCCTACTGGACCAACTTATCATCTAATGGGTTTTGACACGGATTTCTTTACACCAATTTTTGTTATATCAAGAATTACTGGTTGGTCTGCACATATATTCGAGCAACATGCCGCAAATAAACTTATTCGGCCCTTGGCTAGCTATAACGGTAATAAACACAGAAAAGTTCAAGTGTTGGATCAAAGATAATTTAATATTTTTCTATTTTCGCAAATCTAAAATTACACAATATCTCACACTTTAAATTATTTTGTTCTACAAATTCATCAATAGCTTTTTTAACACCTGGTGCATACGATAAATTATAATCGTCACACAAAATCGTACCATTGTTATTTATTACACCAATACAGTTATTTAGGTCATTTATTACAGTTCCATATTCATGACCACCATCTAAAAAAACATAGTCTATTTTTGACATATCTACTTTTTTTAAAACTTTATTGGAATTTCCTTTTATTAATTGGACATTATCTTTAAATTTATTCAGCAAATCCATAATAGCTTCTATTGAGTATGGATTTTGTCTTTTTATATATTTAAAATAAATTTGTTTAAAAGGATTTGAAAAATTTGTGTTTGGAATAATTTCAGATTTATTTTCATCATTTTTTTCAAATAAATCTAAACCTATATATTTAAAGTCATTCCCATGTAATTCAGCTAGTAATTCACAAACATTTCTTGCTGTTACTCCATGAAAAACGCCCACTTCCAAAAAAACTTTAGGTTTATTTTTTCTTATTTCCTCTAAAAAAAAATCACCATCTCCTTTTTGTTTAAGGCTAGTTTTTCTAAAATACTTTTTGTATTTCAATTGAATTAACTAAATGCTTCTACCCATGTACCCTGCGTTGATGCTTTAGAGTATTCTGTTGCACGACCTTCAAAGAAATTCATATGTTCAACAGCATTCAACATGGTATCTAACCATCCAAGAGGATTTTTTTGCACATCATAAATTGGCTCTAATCCAAGTTGAACTAATCTTCTATTACCAATAAATCTGATATAATCTTTAACTTCTTGTGCAGTTAAACCTTCCATTGGTCCCATTTCGAAAGCTAAATCAATAAACGCATCTTCATGCTCAATAATAGTTCTGCAAGCTTCATAAAGTTCTTTTTTTAATTTTGCATTCCATATTTCGGGGTTTTCATTTATGAACTCTTTAAAAATTCTTATCATTGAATTGCAGTGAAGAGTTTCATCTCTCACAGACCATGTAACTATTTGGCCCATACCTTTCATCTTGTTGTGTCTTGGAAAGTTTAAAAGTATTGCAAAACTTGCAAAGAGTTGAAGACCTTCAGTGAACGCACTAAATACTGCAACTGTTTTAGCAATATCTTCTTTTGACGTCATGTCAAAATTTTGCATGTAATCATATTTATCTTTCATTTCTTTATATTTCATAAATGCAGAATATTCAGACTCGGGCATTCCAATTGTGTCTAACAAATGAGAATAGGCAGCAATGTGAACTGTCTCCATTGCAGCAAAGGCAGTCATCATCATTAAAACTTCTGTTGGTTTAAACACAGTTGTGTAGTGTCTTAAATAACAATTACTAACCTCAACATCAGCTTGTGTAAAAAATCTAAAAATTTGTGTTAATAAGTTTTTTTCTGATGCAGTTAAATTTTTTTGCCAATCTCTAACATCATCACCAAGTGGTACTTCTTCAGGCAACCAGTGAATTCTTTGTTGTGTTAACCATGCATCATAGCACCATGGGTATCTAAAAGGTTTGTAAACAGGATTCTCAACTAATAGTCCCATTTTTTGTGGTTGAACAATTTCTTTTTTTTCTGGTTGAATAATTTTTTTATTTATTTTTTCAGCTACTGACATGATAAACACTCCTCGTATTCTGGTTCTTCGTTAGATTGTTTGTTTTTAGATTTATATACATTGGCTGTAACATCTGTTGATTTTGCATCATTGATATTTTCAGCTCTTTGAATTGATTTTGATCTACAATAATAAAGGCTTTTTAAACCTTTTTTCCATGCATCAAAATGAATTCTATGTAATTCTTTTTTGTGGACGTCTGCTGGTAAAAATAAATTAACTGATTGTGCTTGAGATATAAAAGGTGTTCGATCTCCACTTAATTCAATAATCCATTTTTGATTTAACTCAAAAGCAGTTTTAAAAACATCTTTTTCTAAATCTGTTAAAAAATCTAAATGTGAAACAGATCCTTGATTAGTTGTTATTGTAGACCAAGTTTCATCATCATTTTTACCATGACCATCTAAAATTTCCTCTAAATATCTATTTCTAACATTGAAAGATCCTGATAGAGTTTTATGAGTATAGCTATTTGCAGCTATCGGCTCAACTCCTGGTGAAGCTCCACCACAAATAATTGAAATAGAAGCTGTTGGGGCAATTGCTGTTTTATTAGAAAATCTTTCTTGATAACCATATTCTGCAGCATCTGGGCAAGCTCCTCTTTCTTCAGCCAAATCTTTTGATGCTTTATTTACTTGCTCATCAATTTGTTTAAATATTTTTTTGTTCCAAGATTTGGCCATTACTGACTCAAGTGGAATTTTATTTTTTTGTAAAAAAGAATGGAAACCCATTACACCTAATCCAACGCTTCTTTCTCTCTCTGCTGAATACTTTGCATCCTTAAATTGGTCTGGAGCTTTTTTAATAAAGTCAGTTAAAACATTATCTAAAAATCTCATAACATCACCGATCATATTTGGGTCATCTTTCCATTCATCATACTTTTCTAAATTTAATGAAGATAAACAACAAACAGCTGTTCTATCTCTACCGTCTTTATCAATTCCAGTAGGTAAAGTTATTTCACTACACAAATTAGATGTTTTAACAGTTAAGTTAGCGAGTTTATGATGTTGTGGAATTAATCTATTAACCGTATCAATATAAATTATGTATGGTTCTCCAGTTTCAATTCTAGCTGTAAGTAATCTTATCCATAAATTTCTAGCTGATATAGTTTGTTGAACTGTTCCATCTGCAGGACTTTTAAGTGCCCATTGTTCATCATTTTCAACAGCTCTCATGAATGCATCCGAAACTAAAACACCGTGATGTAAATTTAAAGCTTTTCTATTTGGATCACCACCTGTTGGTCTTCTCATTTCAATAAACTCTTCTATTTCAGGATGATCGACTGGAAGATAACAAGCTGCAGAACCTCTTCTTAATGATCCTTGACTAATTGCCATTGTCAAAGAATCCATGACTTTAATGAAAGGAATTATTCCAGATGTTTTTCCAACCTTACCAATTTTTTCACCAATAGATCTTAAATTGCCCCAGTAACTTCCAATACCACCACCTTTAGCAGCTAACCAAACATTTTCACTCCAAAGATCTAGAATTCCGCCAAGACTATCTGATGCCTCATTTAAAAAGCATGAAATTGGTAATCCTCTTTTAGTTCCACCATTTGATAAAACAGGTGTTGCAGGCATAAACCATAAATTACTTATGTAATTATAAATTCTTTGTGCATGTAAGTTGTCATCTGCATATGAGCTAGCAACACGTGCAAATAAATCTTGAAATGACTCATTGTGACCAAGATATCTGTCTTTCAAGGTTGCCTTCCCAAAATCAGTTAAATTAGCATCACGAGATCGATCAATTTTAATAATTATACCTTTGTCATTTTGAAAAAGTTCAGTTTCAGTATTTAATGAAAAAAGATCAGGTCTATTTCCTTTTGGAACCTCTATTACTTGAGGGCTATACTCAGAGACAGCTTTCTTTAGGGCCTGCGATAGAATTTTGTTCATAATTTTGTGTTTTATTTTGTTATTTTTACGAAAACAACTACATGTTGTATACGCTTTTAGTTGATATACTATATAAACAACAAATCAATAGAACATTTATAGAACGTGACAAAAAAAATATCAATAAAATAATTAAAAAAAAGGTAAGTAATCAACAGTATGAGTGAAGATTTAAAAATAGACCCTTATGGATTTAGAGAATATGACGCTAGATGGGTATATAAAAAAGACATTAATCTTCTCGGTGTCACGAATCTTGGCAAAGGTTTAGGAACTCAGATTATTAAACACACAAAAAAAAGCAATCCAAGAGTAATTATTGGGTATGACTACAGGTCCTATAGTGAAGAAATAAAATCTGCACTTAAAAAAGGTTTAATTTCAACTGGATGTTTAATTGAAGACATAGGTTTATCCTTATCTCCGATGGTTTATTTTGCTCAATTCAACTTAGATGCAGATGCTGTTGCAATGGTAACAGCTAGTCATAATGAAAATGGATGGACAGGTGTAAAAATGGGTATCAAAAAAGGTTTAACACATGCCCCAGAGGAAATGAAAGAGTTAAAAGAAATAACTCTGAAAGAAAATTTTACAATAGGTCTCGGAAGTGAAAAAGAGATAAAAAATTTTCAGAAAATTTACAAAGACGATTTAATTAATAAAAATAAGATTAAAAAGAAAATAAAAGCAGTTGTTGCTTGTGGAAATGGAACAGCTGGAATATTTGCACCAGATATATTAAGAGGAATTGGGTGTGAAATAATAGAACTTGATTGTAATTTAGATTGGAACTTTCCAAAATATAATCCAAATCCTGAGGATTTAAAAATGCTTCATGCAATAGCTAAGGCGGTTAAAGATAATAACGCAGATATTGGTTTTGGATTTGATGGCGATGGAGATAGAGTTGGTGTTATAGATAATGATGGAAATGAAATATTTTCAGATAAAATTGGTTTATTAATTGCAAGAAACTTATCCTCAAAACATAAAAATTCTAAGTTTATTGTAGATGTAAAATCAACTGGGCTTTATTCCAAAGATAAAGTTTTAATAGAAAATAATTGCGAAACCATCTATTGGAAAACTGGACATTCTCACATTAAAAGAAAGGTTAATACTGAAAATGCATTAGCTGGATTTGAAAAAAGCGGTCATTTCTTTTTTAATAAGCCATTAGGTTATGGTTATGATGATGGTATTAATTCAGCAATACAAGTGTGTCATTTATTAGATAATAAAGATATCAAAATGAGCGAAATGATTAATCAATTACCTAATACTTATCAAACCCCTACAATGGCGCCTTTTTGTAAAGATGAAGAAAAATATCAAGTGGTAGAGGAACTTGTTAAACAAGTTACAAAAATTATGAACAATCAAATTAAAATTGATAATCAAACAATCTCTGAAATTCTTACAGTAAATGGAATTAGATTTTCGTTTGAAGACGGATCTTGGGGATTAATAAGAGCATCTTCAAACAAACCTTCCTTGGTTATTGTTACAGAAAGTCCAACTTCAGATAATAGAAAAAAGAAAATTTTCAATTTTATTGATGATTTGCTTAAAAAAACTGGAAAGATTGGTCAATATGATCAAAAAATTTAATTATTAATAACATTAATTTTCAACTATTAAGTGATCAAATAACTGCAGAGAATCAATTAAAAATATTCTGTGAGGTGATGGAGGGAGACTGAAATCACCTCCTTTTTTTTATAAAGCTCTTATATTTGATTAAATTTTTCTACTTTAATTATTTTTATTTTCTTCGTTATCATCATTTTTAACTTCAGGATCTAATTTCTCTTGAATTTCAGTGTCATTTTCACCTGTTATCTCATTATTATAAAATTTTTTAATTAATTCTTCTTCCCTGGCTTTATGTTCTTTATCAAATTTATCTTCCCATTCTTTAAGTCTTCGATTTTCCTCTTTAATTCTCTCTTCTTCCTCATCTTGACGTCTTAATTCAATTTCCCTTTCCTCTTCAATTCGTTTTTTCTTTTCCTCTTCTTTTCTTAATTCCTCTTCTTTTTCTCTAAGTTCTTTTTCTTTAAATATTTTTTCTTGTTCTGCAGCTTTAATTTCTTGCTCTTTTAATCTAAGTTTTTCTTCTTTTTCTTTTTGTTCAGCTTGTTCTCTAATTAATTGTCGCTCAATTTCTTGCTGTCGATCAATTTCTAGCTGTCTTAATCTGTCTTCAGTTTCTCGTAACTTTTCTTCTTCATATCTTAATTTTTTAGCTGCTTCTCTAATTTTTTGCTCTTCATCTAATCTTTTTTTTCTCTCTATTTCTTTTAATCTTATCCTTTCTTGTCTTGCTATTTCTTTTTCTTCTCTAATTTTTTGTGCTTGTATTTGTTTAGATCTAATTTCCTCTTCTTTTGCTTTAATTTTTTCTTCTCTAACTCTTTGTCTTTCAAGCATTTTTATTCTTAGTTGTTCTTCTTTAAGTTTAGATGCATCTTCTCTTATTTTCTTTGCTTCCTCATCTCTAATTTTTTGTTGTTCAATTTTAATTCTTTGATTTTCAATTTTTCTTCTTTTTTCCTCATTTTTTCTTACTTGTTTTTCATTATCAATTATTAATTTTTTTTGAGCTAAAATTTGATTTTTTTCTTCTTTGATTTTATCGAGCCTTTCTTTTCGGGCTTCCTTTTTTTTATTTTGTAATTCTTTTTTTTCATCTAAATATCTTTTTTTTTCCAATCTTTTTTTTTCTTTTTCCCTTTGTTTTTTTAGATTTGTATAAAAATTATTAATTTTATCTTTAGCGTTATCAATTACATTAAAAGGATTTACTTTTATTTTACTTAAATTTTCTGGGACAATCGACTTTATATTTTTAATACCCTTTTTTTTTCTTATGATTTTTTTTGGGCTCATAATAAAAATTAACAAATTTAATATGTTAATTATAGATAAGATGTGTTTAAATCGAGTTTGTCAAATGCTTAAAGTATTAAAAAAGCTTAGTGTATTTTTTAAATTACAATTTTTACGTGAAATTTCTTTATCTTTATATGTATTTATTAAATAAAAATTTACTACAATTTTAAATATTCTAATAAAAACTTTGTAGCAATTATTAATAAAAAAATTCCAAAAAATTTACTAATTTTATTTTTATCAATTTTATGAACTGTTTTAGCACCAATTCTTGCCATGAAAGTTGTTATTGGAATAAAAATTAAAAAAGCTGGGATGTTTAAAAAACCAATACTTAAAGGTAATTCAGTTTTTAAATAATTTCCTGTTATCAAGAAACCTGATGCTCCAAATAAAGCTATTAAAAAACCTATTGCTGCAGCACTTCCTATAGCTTTATTTATTGAATATCCAAAAAATTTTAATATAGGAACATTCATTATTGCACCACCTATACCCATCGGAGCTGAAATAAATCCTACTAATAAACCTAAGATTACTTTTAAATAGAGCTTCATGTTGATTATAATATTTTGTTCTCTTTCTTTTAATAAAAGTAAATAAATTCCAAGGAATAAAATAATTATAGAAAAGAAAAGTACTAATGATTTTGTTTTTAATGAAGCAGCAAATATTGTTCCAATTATAACACCCAAAATAACGTAAACACCATAATTTTTCACAATTTGAAAATCCACAGACTTATATTTGTGATGAGTTAAAACTGATACCATTGATGTTGGAATAATTATTGCAAATGAAGTTCCAACAGCTAAATGCATTAAATACTGAGGGTCAACATTTAACAATCCAAAAATATAATAAAGAAAAGGAACTGTAATTAAACCTCCACCAATACCAAATAAACCAGCAACAAAACCAACCGGAAATGCAGTTAAAACCATCAATAGGATGATGTAGATATACTCACTTGATAAAATTGAATTAAGCAGACTGCCCTACGCTTGTATCAACATTATTGTACTTAATCTTATCCATAATGTGATCAATTTTTTTTACATCTGCGTCTCGAACACACATGTTTTCACTCAAGTACCTTTTCCAATAACTTGCCCCTGTTTGTCCGTGAAATAAGCCAAGTGTATGTCTCATGATTTGATTTAATCTAGTACCTTTTTTAATTTCATCTTTAATATATGGAATCAATTGTTCAATTACATCTTGTCTACTTGGTATGTTTTTATTATTAAATACTTCTTTTTCAATATCAGCTAAAATATATGGTGTATGATAAGCAGCTCTACCGATCATCACTCCATCAGTTTTTTTAAGATGTGGTTTAATTTGTTCCACTGAAGTTATTCCTCCGTTTAAAATTATTTCATCATTAGGAAAATCTTTTTTTAATTTGTATACATATTCATATTTCAAAGGTGGGATATTCAAGTTTTGTTTAGGTGTAAATTTTCCTAACATTGCTTTTCTTGCATGAATAATAAATGTTTTTATTCCTGTGGTTTTAAGTTTTGAAATAAAATTAAAAAGATTTTCATAATCTTCAACATCATCATATCCTATTCTTGTTTTGATAGTCACTGGCAATTTTGTAACTGATTGCATCTTACTTAAACAATCTCCAACTAAATTTGGTTCTTTCATTAAACAGGCTCCAAATTTATTCTTTTCTACTTTTTTACTTGGACAACCTAAATTTAAATTTATTTCATCATATCCAAAATCTTCACCAATTTTTGATGCTTCTGCTAAAAGTTTAGGAGAGGATCCCCCTAACTGGAGTGATACTGGTTTTTCATTAATATTAAATTCGAGTAATTTTTTCTTATTACCTCTGCTAATTGCTTCATCTACAATCATCTCAGTGTAAAGAAGAGTATTTTTGGAAATTAATCTTAAAAAATATCTTTCATGTCTATCTGTGCAATCCATCATAGGAGCAACTGATACTTTCCTATTCATGATTTGACTTTATATTATTTTATTATGAGTTTGAAGTGTCTGAATCTTCAGTATTGACTTCTGATTGTTGATTTTCGCTTTCAGAAACTTCTTCTAGTGAAACATCGCCTTGCTCCGTTTCATTTTCTTCTGAAGTTAAATTGTCAACATCTGGTTGACTTGATTGAGATAGTTCAGCTAAATCTTCTTTTGAAACTTGAATTTTTTCAGGTGCTTTTCTTGCTCTTTTGGAAGGTAAAATAGGTACTCCGCTTTTTGAAATTTCACCTTTATATAAGCTTTCGAAATCATCTCCCACCTCTTCATCCTCTTCAGTTCCATCATCAACTTGTTCAACATGTTTTCTTAATTTGTAAACTGCGCTTTCAGTTAAATCTGGGACTTTAATATTATCTTCAGCAATTTCTCTTAAGGCAATAACTGTATTTTTATCATTATCTCTATCTAATGTAGGCTCTATACCTGAATTTAGTTGGGTTGCTCTTTCTTTTGCTACCAAAACTAATTCGTACGGACTATCAACTTTATCAACACAATCTTCTACAGTTACTCTTGCCATGCGCAGTGTCTACACAGTGAAGTTTAAAAAATCAAGGAAATTTTTAGAGATATTTTGGATTTAGCTTTTTTCTTACAAGTAAAAGAAGGATAATAGACATGAAAATATAGATAAATGAAACTAAAGCAATTTGCTCAATCGAATACCCTTTATCAATTAAAAGTCCAAATAAAGCAGTACCAAAAGCTGTTGAAAATACCATTAAAGCAGTCGTTAAGGCTTTAATAGACCCAATATATTTTACTCCATAAATTTCTGCCCAAGTAGAAGACCCTAAAACGTTGGCAAGGCCATTGGATATACCGATTAAACCTAAAAATATAAATGCAGTTATAGGAGTATCAAAGTAAATCAAAACTAAGGCTGAAAATAATAATGGGATATTCATAAAAATTAATAATTTTCGACTTGTAAATTTATCGATTAAAAATCCTGAAGCCAATAAAGTAATTACAGATAAAACTGAATATACCATGAATGATTGTGCAATTATAAAAGTACCCCAACCCTTAGACTCGGTAATAAATGATTGGTAAACAAATACTCCTGTTGCAATCCAAGGCATTGCTAGCATATTTAAACATACTATATAAAATCTATAATCTTTTAAGACTTCAATTCTTTTCCATTGTTTAATATTTTTTTCTTTAAAATCTTTCTCATTTATTTCTTCCCTAGAATCAAAATTTAAACTTTTGATTAAAATAAAAGAAATTATTGGTAAAAATATTAAAACTAATATTGAGATTGAGATCCAAATATTTTGCCAAGAAGTAATAGTCAATAAATATACTATCAGTACTGGTAGTATGAATTCTGCTGTTGAAAGACCAAACCAACTTGTACTTAAAGCCTTTCCTCTAGATTTTGTAAAATATCTAGAAATTGTAGTAGTTGCTGTATGAGACATCATCCCTTGACCTGAAAATCTCATCAAAAATATGGCAATAAATAAAAATGTAATTGATGAGATTTTTGAAAAGAAAAAACATGAGAAAGAAAGAAGTAAAGTTACAAAAAATGCAAATTTAAAAATATTGATATCATCTATCTTTTTGCCAACCCAAATTAAAAGAAAACTACTTAGTAAAGTTGCTGAAGCATAAATTGATCCAAATTGTCCCTGGGTAATAGAAAGTGCGTCACGTATACTAGAATTAAACAGGCCTAAAAAAAAACTCTGTCCAAAACTTGAAAAAAATGTAAATATAAATCCAAATATAATTACTTTTAAACTTAAACTCTTAAACATATAAAAAATTTATGACTTGTAATGTTGCTTTCATAGGTCTTGGGGTAATGGGCTACCCAATGGCTGGATATATATCAAAAGCAGGACACAATGTAACTGTTTTTAACAGAACTAAATCTAAAGCTGAAAAATGGATAAGCGAATACAAAGGTAAAATGGCAGAAACACCAGCAGAAGCTGCAAAAGATGCTGAGTATATTTTTACCTGTGTTGGTAATGATAACGACTTAAGAGAAGTTACATTTGGTGAAAATGGAATATTTAAAACAATTAAAAAGGGTTCAGTTTATATTGATAACACTACTGCATCAGCAACTATTGCTAGAGAAATTCATGAGTATGCAAAAAAAAATGGTTTTGGTTCTCTAGATGCGCCTGTATCAGGTGGACAAGCTGGAGCAGAAAATGGGGCACTAACAGTCATGATCGGAGGAGAACAAGCTGACTTTAATAAAGCTAAAGATAAAATTGATTGTTACAGTAAAAAAATGAAATTACTCGGTAACGCTGGAAGTGGTCAACTTGCAAAAATGGTTAATCAAATTTGTATAGCAGGATTAGTTCAAGGATTATCAGAAGGAATAAACTTTGGAATGAAAGCTGGATTAAATATGGAAGATGTAATTGAAGTTATTTCAAAAGGTGCTGCTCAATCATGGCAAATGGAAAATAGATATAAAACAATGATTGATGATAAATTTGATTTTGGTTTTGCGGTTGATTGGATGAGAAAAGATTTAAAAATTGCAATGGATGAAGCAAAAAATAATGGTTCATTGTTACCTGTAACAGAACTTGTAGATAAATTTTATGGAGAAGTTCAAGGTCTAGGCGGTAATCGTTGGGACACTTCAAGTCTAATTAAGAGATTTAGAAAGTAATGTATGCAACCAGCATACTATGAAAATTTAGAAGAAATTCAAAATAAGTATTGGTCAATGCTAGATGATGCTGTGACTAATAGAGGTTCACCATTTAGAATTCCTGTTTTCATATGTGCTCACCAAGACGAAGTAGACGGCAGAATTGTTGTTTTAAGAAAATCAGACAAAGTAAATAATTTTTTACAATTTCACACAGATTTAAGATCACCTAAGGTAGATATTCTTAAAAAAAATAAGAATGCTTCCCTAGTTTTCTACGATAAAGAAGAAAAAATACAATTAAGAGTAAAAGTAAAATGTGAAGTTAATAATCAAAATTCCACAACTGAAGAGTCTTGGAAAAAAACTCAACACATAAGCAGACGTTGTTATTTAACTGATAGCCCTCCAGGAACTGCTTCAGAAAATCCAACTTCTGGTATGATATCTAAACTAGAAGATTTTGATTACACTATGGAACAAAGTGAGGAAGGTTATAAAAACTTTACAGTTATAAAGTGTAAAATTAAATCTATTGAGTGGCTATACCTTGCTGCTAAAGGACATCGAAGAGCAAAGTTTGATTTAGAAGCTAATAAAAATGCTTGGTTGGTTCCTTAAAACCTTAAAAGTAACAATCTTTTTATTAAATTAAATATCATAAAAACAAAAGTATAGGTTTTATAAATAATTTTATATTTAATATAATATTTAAAAAAATTACCAGTTCTTGATGACTTTTCATTAAACTTCATATTTTCATACGAATGTTTTAATACTTCCTTGCTAATTTTGTCATTAACTCCTTTTCTCACAAAAACTAGATTATGATAAAAAGAAACGTTAGTTATTTTTGCATCATATTTATTAGAAGTGTAAAAAGGGTTAGCAATTTCTTGATAATTCAATCTATCAGTCAAATGTTTAAAAAAATTCATATGTGAATTTGAATATTTCAAATCAAAAGGATTGCCTCCAAAAAAATGATTATAACTCGTTTGCATATCTTCTACTACATATAGGCCATCATTATTTAAATAAGGAAAGAGCAAATGAAAACTTTTGATAACATCTTTTTTTAAATGGCTCCCATCATCAATAATAATATCAAAATTCCCGTATTGACTAATTAATTTATTAATACATTTATCATCACTTTGAGATCCTTGGTGAACCTTAATGTTGTTTCTATCAAGTTTTTTTTCTTTAATATCTATTTTATGAATATCGATACCAATAATAGTGGAATTTTTAAAATAATCTGACCACATTAATAAAGATTTTCCATCTGCTATACCTATTTCTAGAATTTGTAATTTTTGATCTCTTATGTTTTCAAAATATTTTTCATAAACTGCTGTGTAACCATGTTCTAACTTATCTGTTTTATAAATTTCGGCAATTGAAGTTAGATTTTTGGTTACTGTCATTTAAAAATTTTAAAAAATTGATTTAGAGTACTTTTTCCAGTTATCTTGATAATGTTTAGTATTTTCCCAAACTGCTTTTTTTTCTTCTTCTGTAACCTCTCTTACAACTTTTCCTGGTGAGCCAACTACTAACGAATTGTCTGGTATAACTTTATTTTCTGTAATTAAAGCTTTAGCGCCAATAATACAATTTTTTCCAATTTTAGCTTTATTAAGAATAACAGCTCCAATTCCAATTAAGCTATTGTCTCCGATTGTACATCCATGAAGCATAACTAAATGCCCAACTGTTACGTCTTTGCCAACTTTTAAAGGGCAACCTGGATCTGTATGTAAAACACTTCCATCTTGGACATTAGATCCTTCCCCTATGTGAATGTTTTCTATGTCACCCCTTAAAACAGCGTTGAACCAAATACTTGAATTCTTTTCTAAAGTAACATCACCTATTATAGTTGCATTGGGCGCAACCCAATTTTCACCAGAGTTTTTTGGTTTTTTATCTTTTAAATCATAAAACATAACTTATATATTATTACAATATGCTGCTACAAACTCCAATATGTGATTTTGGCAAAAAAGCTATTCCATTTAAACTTAAATCTACTGAAGGTAATTTTGTTTCATTAGATCAAGTTAGAGGTAAAAATGGAACATTAATAATGTTTATTTGTAATCACTGCCCATATGTAAAAGCAATAACCAAAGATATTGTTGAGGACTGTAATGAGTTTAAAAAAATAGGTATAAATTCTATTGCCATTTCTTCAAATGATACTGTTAATTATCCTGAGGACTCTTTTGAAAACATGATTGAGTTTGCAAAAAAAAATAAATTTAACTTTCCTTATTTAATTGATGAAACACAGGAAATTGCAAAAGCTTATGATGCAGTTTGCACTCCAGATTTCTTTGGGTACAATAAAAATTTAGAACTTCAATACAGAGGACGGTCAAGAGAACTAAAAAAACTTATGCCTGTTAGAAATGGTAAAAGTGATTTATTTAAAGCTATGGTACAGATTGCTGAAACTAATAATGGACCAAAAGGTCAGACCCCAAGTGCTGGCTGTAGCATTAAATGGAAATATAATTAATGTATTTGATTGTAACAAGAGCTTTTCCACCAGAATTAGGAGGTATGCAAAGTTTGATGTGGGGTTTAGCCAGAGAAATGTCAAAAAACTTTTTGATTAAAGTTTTTGCAGATTATCAAGAAAATCATAAAGAATTTGATGAAAAAGTAAATTTTTCAATTGAAAGAGTTGGGGGTTTTAAATTTTTAAGAAAAATAAGAAAAGCACAGTTAATTGATGAAGTGTCTAAAGAAAATAAAATTAATGGTATTATTGGAGATCATTGGAAAAGTTTAGAGCTTCTTAAAACAGACAGAAAAAAATATTGCTTAATTCATGGAAAAGAAATTAACCATCCAAAAGGTAGTAGATTAAATAATCGTATTTTGAAAGTTTTGAACAATGTAGAAAAGGTAATTGCCAATTCACAATACACAAAAAATTTAGCAATTGAAATTGGTGTAAATGAAGAAAAGATTACTATCATTAATCCAGGTATTGATCCTGTTAAAGATCTAGATAAAAAATCAATTAATAAGGTCGAAAGTTTATTAAAGATTAAAACACCGAGATTAATTACTGTTTCAAGATTTGATAAAAGAAAAAATCATGAAAAAGTAATTATGGCTATCAGAAATTTAAAACAAATATATCCAGATATTGTTTACATTTGTATTGGTTATGGAACTGAGGAAGAAAATATTAAAAAATTAGTTAAAGAACTTGGTCTTGAAGCTCAAGTTATGTTTTTTAAAGATATTTCTGAAAATTTAAAAAATGCATTGATTTCTAAATCTAATATATTTGTTATGCCTTCTATTAAATACAAAACATCAGTAGAAGGATTTGGGATAGCTTATGTGGAAGCTGCGCAATATGGCATTCCCTCAATTGGTGGAAAAGATGGTGGTGCTGCAGATGCAATTGATCATGATAAAGCAGGTTTAATTTGTGATGGAAATAATTTAGATGAAATATATTCATCATTAAACTTAATGTTAGAAAATAAAAAATTCATAGAATTTGGTAAAAATGCAAAATTAAATTCTGATAAATTTCTTTGGTCAAATATTATAGAAAATTATAAAAAAATATTAACTTAAATTTTCAATAACTCTCTCAAAAACTTTTTCTGGGCTTAAATTTTTTAAATCATTAACTTGAATTGCCTTAAAATTTTCTCTTTCTATACTTACTTTAAATGCAGTTGTATGTTGACCAAATAAAGTTAAACCTTTAGCTCCTACGTGAGCAGCTATATGTGCTGGACCAGTATCATTTGCTATAATAAAAGAGCTTTCTTTTATGAGGGCAGTTAATTGAAAAATATCTAGAGCTTTTCCATTATCAAGAAGTACAAGTGAATTAATATTTTTTGCTTCATTGATTTCTAAGGGCCCTGGTGCAGTAACTATTTTAAATTCATCATTAAACTTATTTAAAATTAGTTTTGATAAATCATTAAAGTAAGGCCATTTCTTAATTGATAAATGAGGTGAGCAAAATGGAAATAATAAAATATATTTATTTAAATTATATTGGCTTTTAATTTCACTGATATCAGTAGACGCCCAATTAAAATTTGGATTTAATGTATTTGATGTTTGTATTTTTGAGGTTTGAAGTTGATGATTAAATCTATCTAAAACAGAGTGTTTATCAAATTCTTTTTTATTTAAAACATTAGGTAAAGTTGTAGTAGAGCTAGACCAAACTTCTTTATTTGCTTTAGGAAAAAGAATATTTTTATAAAAATTAGTTCTTGATGAATTTTGAAGATCAAAAACTTTTGAAAACTTATATTTCTTTAGTTCTCTCATCAAAAAATATAAATAAATTAAGTTAAATCTGGGTAATCTTTTGTCCAAAATTACTTCATGAATAAATGGATTTTTCCTAAATAAATCTAAATAAGGTTTTGTTGTTAAAAGATAAATTTGATCATTTTTATGATTTTCATATATATCTTGAATTGCACCACTTGCTTGGGCTATATCTCCTAATGATCCGTGTTTAATAATTAAAATATTAGACATATTTATAACAAGATAACACAGTATTTAATTTTATGAATAAAATTATAGTAGAAGTTTCAATAGGTGAACTTTTAGATAAGATTTCAATTTTAGAAATTAAACAAGAAAAAATTAAAGACCCTGAGAAACTAAGATTCATTTCTAATGAACATTCAATTTTAAAAGATCAATTAGATAATAATGTGAGGTCTGATGATAAACTTAATAAACTCTTTCAATCTTTAAAAGAAATAAATGCTAAACTGTGGATAATTGAGGATGATAAAAGATTGTGTGAAAAAGAAAAAAAATTTGATGAAAAATTTATTAAATTATCACGCGATGTTCATTTTTTAAATGATGATAGAGCTAAGATTAAACTAGAAATTAATAATTATACCGGTTCAAAAATTAAAGAGATAAAAGAATATACTAGCTATTAAATTATTTAATGGGACTTCATTTTTCAAAAGAAGAATTTTCAAAAAGAAAAACTCAGGTTTTAAAATCAATGAAAGAGCAAAATCTTGATGCTCTATTAATGTTTAGACAAGAATCTATGTATTGGCTTACAGGTTATGACACTTTTGGATACGTTTTTTTTCAATCATTAATCTTTGATAAAAGTGGAAACACAATATTGCTTACTAGAGCTCCTGATTTAAGACAGGCACAAAATACATCAAATATAGAAGATGTTAGAATTTGGGTCGACCAAGATGAATCAAACCCAACTGACGATCTTAAGGTCATTTTAGATGAATTAAATCTTAAAGGAAAAAAATTAGG
Organism: uncultured Pelagibacteraceae bacterium; assembly: GCA_902596045.1. GTDB lineage: Bacteria > Pseudomonadota > Alphaproteobacteria > Pelagibacterales > Pelagibacteraceae > Pelagibacter. The sequence goes on along the minus strand of CACJSJ010000006.1, from coordinate 31,384 downwards.
AGTTGAATATGAAGCTTATGGTTTGACTGGACGTAATGCACTCAGACTTAACAAATCCTTAGAAAATTATTGTATCTTAGAAGATAAATCTGACTTAGTAACAAAATTAAGAGTAGTGAAATCTGATGAAGAAATTGTTTATGTAAAAAAAGCTGCAAAGCTTGCAGATAATGCTTTGGATGAAGTATGGAAAAATGCAAAAGCTGGTGTAAGTGAATCTAAAATACTGGCTGAAATGAATAAAGTTATATTTGAAGGAGGTGGAGATTATCCTGCAAATGAATTTATTATTGGTTCAGGAAAAAATGCTCTTCTTTGCCGATATCAAGCAGAAAAACAAATTCTAAATAAACAAGATCAATTAACTGTAGAATGGGCTGGAACTTACAGACATTATCATTCTGCAATGTTTAGAACGATTCCTATTGGTAAAGCAGATCCTAAACATTACAAAATGCATGAGGCTTGCGTTGAAGCGTTATTGAATTGTGAAAATAAACTTAAAACAGGAAATAAAATTGGAGAAGTTTTTGATGCTCATGCAAAAATTTTTGATGATCTTGGTTTTAATAAATCAAGAATGAATGCATGTGGTTATTCTTTAGGTACAACCTTCTCTCCCAATTGGATGGATTGGCCAATGTTATACACTGGTAATCCATATATAATTGAACCTGGTAATGTATTTTTTTTACATATGATATTAATGGACTCTGAAAATCAATTAGCAATGAATTTGGGTGAAACTTACTTAGTTACTGACAAAGGAAATGAAAGACTTGGCAATCAAAAGCTTGATCTAGTTATACTTTAATTAAAACTATATTTTTTTTCTAAAAATTTAATTACATTATGAATAATAAAAGTCATAAATAGATAAATACCACCTGCTACAATAAATACTTCTATTGGCTTAAAAGTTGTTGAAATTATATATTTCGCAACTCCTGTTAAATCCATCAGTGTGACTGTGCTAGCTAATGAAGTTCCCTTCATCATTAAAATAATCTCATTCCCATAAGCTGGTAATGATTGTCTAATAGCGATTGGAATTTGAATTTTATAAAAAATAATTTTGCTTGAAATACCTAAGCTTTGTCCGGCTTCAATTATACCTGGTTTAATTGTTTGAAATGCAGATCTTAAAATTTCTGATGTATAAGCCCCAGTGTTTAATGCAAAAGCAATAATTGCACACCAGTATGGTTCTTTTAAAATAACCCAAAAAAAAGTAGATCTTAAATACTCAATTTGTCCTAGACCAAAATAAATAATAAATATTTGAACAAGTAAGGGTGTTCCTCTGAACACATATGAGTATCCATATGCAAATCTATTGACAAAAATATTCTTATTTAATCTCAAAATTGCAAATAAAAATCCAATAAATAAACCAATGATTAAGGAAACTGATAAAAGTTTTAAAGTAATAACTGCAGCGCTTAATAACTTTGGAAAACTACCTATCATTAATTCAAGATCCATTAATATCCCCTGCTATATTTAATTTCTAATCTGTTAATTAACTTCATGCTTAGATATGTAAGAAGTAAATACAAAACAGCAGCAAAAGAATAAAAGAATAAAGGATCTCTAGTAGAACCTGCTGCAATATAAGATTGTCTCATAATTTCAACAAGACCCGTTACAGAGATTAGCGATGTATCTTTAAGAGTAATTTGCCATACATTACTTAGGTTGGGGATAGCTAGCCGTAAAACTTGTGGAAGAATAATTTTAAAAAATTGGGCAAATTTACTTAATCCCAAAACTTTAGCTGCCTCAAACTGACCTTTGTCAATTGATTGAACTGCTCCTCTAAAAACTTCTGTTGAATAAGCACCAGAAATAATTCCAATTGCAAATGCGCCTGTTATAAATGCATTTATTTCAATATATTCATTATATCCAAATATCGAAGCAACATACATTACTGCACCTGTTCCACCAAAAAAGAAAAGGTATATTACTAATAATTCTGGAACACCTCTAATTACTGTTGTGTAGGAATTGGCAATAAAATTAAGTAATCTATTTTTTGATAGTTTAAGTGGAGTAAAAATTGCTGCAAAACTAAAACCAATTATCATTGCTGTAATTGATACAGCTATAGTCATTAGGGTTGCATAAAATAATTCATCACCCCAACCAGTGTCTCCAAATGCTAGAAGTTCCATACAGATTGGCGACTATACATTATAGTCGCCAAATCTAAAATTTAATTACATAGAAGCGTCGAAACCAAACCACTTAGTAGCAATTCTACTAATGTCTCCGTTTTTTCTCGCTTGATTGATAGCGGCGTTAAACTTTTTCAAAAGTTCAGTATCATCTTTTCTAATACCCACTCCAACACCGTTTCCAAAGGCACCGCCTGAAAAAGTTGGTCCAGTTAGAACAACTGGCTTACCAGATTTTTCTGCATAATCGCTGAATGCAACAGCAGCAGCTAATGCAGCATCACATCTTCCTGATGCTAAATCTAAGTTAACTTCATCCTGTGTTTTGTATGTTCTGACATTTACTTTTCCTACATCACCAGAATCTAAAAAGTTTTGGTGGATTGTAGCAGTTTGTACACAAACAGTTTTACCTGCTAATGCAGCAGTAAGTGTTTTAAGAGCTTTTTTAGCTGCAGCATTTGGTTTTGTAAGATTTATCCCAGCAGGTGTATCTAAACCCTCTAAGCTTGAACCTTTCATTACAGCAAGAGATGCAACTTCATCTGCATAACCTTGTGAAAAGCTTATAGCTTTTTGTCTTTCTGCAGTAATTGACATACCTGCCATTATCGCATCAAATTTTCTCATGATTAATGCTGGTATCATTCCATCCCAATCTTGCTCGACTATTACACATTGTTCTCCAATGTACCTACAAAGCGTATAAGCTAATTCAACTTCAAATCCTATTAACTTACCTGCTTCATTTTTTGAGTTCCATGGAGGATAGGCGCCTTCAGTTCCAATTTTAATTTTATCAGCATGTACATTCCCCATCACCAACAGTGAAAATAAAACTGAAAAAATAGTTTTTTTAAATATACTCATTATAATCTCCTTTAATAAAAAATTAGTATTTCACAAATTAAAGATATTAAAAAGAAAAAATTAGTGATTTATAGATGAAGAGAAATTCCAAGAACAATCAAAACTAGGTATGTAAACTCTTGATAAATTAGTGTTTCCAAAATGATGATTAAATACGTTCAGCCAATTTTCAACTTGAAGAGGTTTTTTATCCTGGCTTCCAACTTGTGCAGTAATAACTCCTTTTGGTTTTAGTATTCTAACTAAAGAGTCCATATTTTTAGCAGCAAGATCTATACAAAACTGGTCATCATTCAAATCTACAAAAATATGATCATATGTATCTTCGTTTACTGTTTTTATACTTTCAAAAGCATCACCCCAAACACATTTTACCGAATTTTTTTCAGTAGCTTTATTTCCTATATCGCCTAGATGTTTATTACAAACCTCAACAACCTGTGGATCTAATTCATACCAATCTATAAAATTAAACTTTTTTGATATACATTCTCTAGCAACGCCACCGTCGCCACCACCAATGATCGCCGCTCTTTCATTTTTTTTATTTAATTTTAAACCAGCTCCAACAAAAGTTGAGCTATACAAATGTTCATCTGAAGCAGCCACCTGTATTTCGCCATCAATAAATAACGATTTTCCAAACTGTTCTAGTTCTAAAATTTCTATGTGTTGACCAACTTTTGAATTAAAATCTTCTAAAACCTCATTTACAACATATGATTTTTGTAATCCAGGTGAGCTATAAATATCATGATATAGAGATCGGGTGTCTCTATTAAATTCTTTCTTAACTATTCGTTTATGCTTAAATTCTTTTTTAACAATATCAATTGCCACTGATGGGCTAATTTTTCCACAGGTAAAAAAATCAAAACTAATTATTCCCTTTTCTGGAAACGTATGAAAGCTAATGTGGCTTTCTGCTAATAAAGCTAAAATAGTAAAACCCTGAGGTTCAAACTTATATTTTGAAATATTTAAAATAGTTACATCTGCTGCTTTAGCGATTTTATGTATAACTTTTTCAAAAACTGAAGGATCGTACTCTTTTGTAGTACCAATAATATCTAAAGTAATATGCTCCCCTACTTTAATCATCTTACTCCTTTTTATAATTCTTAGCCTTATCTAAAACTTTTTTCATTTCTTCAAATGAAAGAATCTTAGGTTGTCCTAACTTTAGAGCAATAGTGTATTGATGACAAATATTTTCTATCTCTTGTGCTAGCTCAAATGCATCCTCTAAATTTTTTCCAAAAGCAACTTGGCCGTGATTAGACATCAAGCAAGCACTTCTGTTTTCTAAAGCTTTAATAACATTATTAGATAGTTCCTTAGTTCCAAAAGTAGCGTATTCAGCGCATTTGATGTCTTCTCCTCCTGCAAGAGCAATCATATAGTGAAACGGTGGAATTGATTTACCATGAGATGATACAGCTGTTGCGTGTGGGGAATGGGAATGAACAATCGCTTGTGCATCTTTTTTGTTAAAATAAATATCCCTGTGAAATCTCCATTCTGATGAAGGTTTGTTGGTTAAATCGTTTTTTTCTTCTTCTTCATTTAAACCCATAAAAACGATATCTTCAGGTTTTAGTGATTCATATTTTTTTCCTGACGGAGTAATTAAGTACCCTTGTGTATCATCTTCCGTTACTCTCAAAGATATGTTGCCAGATCTAAGTGGTGAAAGATTTGTAGAATTTAATTTTAGTGAATATTCAATAATTTGATTTCTTTGATCTAAATTCTTCATTTGAACAAGTCTTTAAGTCCTTTTTCTGATGCTTCACATACTCCTTTTTCGGTAATCAAACCTGTAACATATTTTGCTGGAGTTACATCAAAAGCTAAATTCATAGCTTTACTTTTTTTTGGATAAATTTGTATTTTCTTTATATCTCCTTTTTCATCTAAACCTTCAACATGAGATAATTCATCTGAATTTCTCTCTTCAATTGGAATATCTTTATGATCTTTAATATTCCAATCTATTGTTGAGCTTGGAAGGGCTACATAAAAAGGAATATCATTATCATAAGCAGCAAGTGCTTTTAAATAAGTTCCAACTTTATTACAGACATCTCCATTTGATAAAGTTCTATCAGTTCCAACAATACACATATCAACTTCACCTCTTTGCATTAATATTCCACCAGTATTATCAGCTATAATTGTATTTTTAACTCCTTCCTCATTAAATTCATAAGAAGTTAGATTTGCTCCCTGGTTTCTTGGTCTTGTTTCATCAGCCCAAACATGGACAGGAATACCTTTTTTGTGAGCATGATAAATTGGTGAAGTGGCTGTTCCCCAATTTATTGTAGCTAACCACCCTGCATTACAATGAGTAAGAATATTAACAGTATCTTTTTTTTTATGATAAATTTCTTCTATTATTTTAAGGCCATTCAATCCAATATTTTCACAAAATTTTATATCTTCTTCACAAATTTCTTTTGCTTCATTGAAAGCTATTTCTAAAATTTTGTCACTATTAACACCTGATAATTTTTTTATCATTCTATCAACAGCCCACTTTAAATTAATAGCTGTAGGTCTTGAACTAATTAAATCTTCTGCTGATTTTTTTAAAAATGACTGATCATTATTTTCAATAATAGCTAAAACTAATCCATAAGCTGCTGTTGCTCCTATTAAGGGTGCACCTCTTACTTCCATTGTTTTGATAGCGTTTATAGCGTCTTTAACTGTTTTAAGATCTTTAATAATAAATGTATGAGGTAGTTTTGTTTGATCAATAATTTTTACAATATTATTTTCTAACCAAATTGTACGATATTCTTTACCTTCAATTTTCATTATTTTTTTTATACATTTTCTCCATTAATAAGTTTTTCAAGCTCATTAATTAATTTATTACCTCTAATAACTGGATGAATTTTCCTTGCATCTTTTAAATCTATAAGAGCTTTTTGATATAATTCTAAATCAATGTATATTTGAGCTCTACCTGATAGTGCTCCAAAATGCCTTGGTTCTAAATCTAATACTTTACTAATATCCTCTAAAGATTTTTGATAATCTTTCATTAAAAAAAGTAAAGTAGCTCTTTTATTCCAGGCTTCTGACCATTCTGGATCCGTTTCAATAATATTTGTAAAGACTTCTAATGCGTAATCGTATTGACCTTGATACATAAGTTTAGTGCCAAACTCTAATTTTTCTGTCAGGTTTTTTTGATTAGGGTGTTTATTCCAAACAGCCCAAATTTTTTTTTCTAGAACATCTCCATCCTGAGCGTTATTTATCTTACTCAAATCATCAAAAAGTTTGTTGAGTTCAGTAACTTGAACTAAATTATGATTTTTGGCGTTAATACTTAAAATAAAAATTAAATTGAATATTATAATATATATTATTTTTTTCATTTATTTAAAACACGTCCTGCAATAGTCTTGAGTTTATCTTTTGTTTTTTGCGTTCTTTTTTCTGGAGCAGTAATTACAGCTACATCTAAACAGTTATTTGTTGGGTCATTTGGATCAATATGATTTTCAAAATTTTCTATTAAATTTTTAATCATATTTTTTGCTTTAGCAGCATTGCCTAAAAGAACTTTTATTACTTGTTGAACATCAACATTTTCATGATCTGGATGCCAACAATCGTAATCAGTTACCATTGAAATAGATGCGTATCTAATTTCAGCCTCTCTTGCTAATTTTGCTTCTGGCATATTTGTCATTCCAATAACGTCAGCTTTCCATGATCTGTATAATTTTGACTCAGCTAAAGTAGAAAACTGTGGCCCTTCCATTACTATATAAGTTCCTCCTTTTTGATAATCAATATTTTCCTGTTTAATTGCGTCCTCACATGCATTCATAAGGCCAACAGACGTGGGAAGAGCCATAGAAACGTGTGCTACAATTTCATCATCAAAGAAAGTTTTATGTCTAGCAAAAGTTCGATCTATAAATTGGTCAACAATAACGAATTTTCCTGGCGGTATTTCTTCCTTTAAAGAGCCAACTGCAGATATAGACACAATATCAGTAACCCCAAGTTGCTTCAAAACATCTATATTCGCTCTAAAATTAATATTAGAGGGAGATATAAAATGGCCTCGTCCATGTCTTGGAACAAAAAAAACTTCTTTATTTTTAAAATTTGTTTTTAAAATTTGATCAGAAGGCTTACCCCAAGGGCTATTTAAGTCTAATAATTCTCTATCTTTAAACTCCTCAATATCATATAAGCCACTTCCACCAATTATTGCTAATTTATTTATTGTCATGTTAAAAATATAATTTATTTATACTTTTATATTTAACTATATGAATTTAAAAGATTTTATTAGGTCTATCCCAGATTACCCTAAGAAAGGTATTTTATTTAGAGATATTACTACCTTAATTAAAGATGAAAAAGCTTTTGCTGAAACAATAAATCAAATTGTTGATAAATCTAAAAAATTCAACTTTAACAAGATCGCTGCAATTGAGTCTAGGGGTTTTGTATTTGCTTCTGCAGTTTCATATCTATTAAATAAACCTTTCATTATGCTTAGGAAGAAAAATAAATTACCTGCAGATGTACATTCAGTTGACTTTGAACTTGAATATGGAACAGCAACAATAGAGGTTCATAAAGATTCGATAGATAAGGAAGATGATGTATTAATTATAGATGATCTAATTGCTACAGGTGGAACAGCTGAAGCAGCAGCACAACTTGTAGAAATCTCTAAGGGCAAAGTTTCTGCATTTATTTTTGTAATAAATTTGTTTGATTTAGGTGGTTGCGAAAAACTAATTAATAAAAAATATAAAGTTGAAAATTTAGTTGAATTTCCTGGTCATTAATCGTCTAATTTTGGTCTGTAAAAGGATTTGTTACCAATCATAGAATTTAATAACCCAAATAGTCTCATCTGGTAAATTCTTCTCCTATTATTATTAAATGTAATTAGAAAATAAAAAAATTTAATTTTTGCTGAAATTAAATTGTGAAAAATATTAATAAAAGCTTTTATGAATCCATAATGTTTTTTATTGAAATAAAATTTTGACCACATCCAATGCCAATTTCTAGAAAGCTCAATTTCATACTGATATTTAGGATCAACTGCTTCTCCTCCAAAGTGATGAACTTTAGATTTTGGCACAATATATATATTTTCATTATTTGAATTTAATCTTTTACAAAAATCGTCATTTTCAAGATACAAAAAAATATTTTCATCAAAAAAATTAAAATTATTTAACTTTCTTAATCTTTTTAAATTCAAAAGCATTGAGTATCCATCGACAGTTTTCACTTTAAAAGGATTAATTGGATTAAATTTATGATTTTTATTTTTATCAAGTTTATAATTTGGGTAATTGGGCTTATCTGAAATCGGTGCAATAACTCCAAAAGAATCTAATGATTTTGATGCGCCAATAATTTCATCAATTGTATTTTTTTCTAAAATTACATCTGGATTAAGAATCAAAGCAAAATCTTTATTTGTATTTTTTATACCTATATTATTGCCAGCACCCATTCCAATATTTTCTGAGGACAAGATACATTTTACATTTTCATATTGTTCTTCAATATCTTTTTTAAGTTTTGTATTATTTGAGTTTTCTATAACAATAATTTCAATTTCTTTATCTATTGAATTAATACAACGATGAATAACGTGATAGCTTTTAAAGCTAACAATTATTACTGAAAGATTTTGCCTACTTATTGACATGATATGTGTATATTCGACTATACTAACACTTTTTTGTAATGTAAAAATCAAATAATGAAAAAAATCATAGTTACAGGCGGATTAGGTTTTATTGGTAGCAATCTCATTGATCTATTATTAAAAAAAAAATTTTTTGTTATAAACATAGACAAAGCCACGTATTCTTCTAACTATTATAATGTAAAAGAGTTTAAAAGATCAAAAAAATATAAATTTATCAAACTAGATATTAAAAATAGAAAATTTGAAAATATATTATTTAAATATAAACCAAGTGGCGTATTTAACTTAGCAGCAGAAACTCACGTTGATAGATCAATTGATAATCCTGATAGCTTTATTCAAAGTAATATTGTTGGTGTATATAATCTTTTAGAAAGTTTTAAAAATTTTTCAAAAAAGAACAAATCTAAATTAATTCATATTTCTACTGATGAGGTTTATGGTGATATTTTATCTGGTAGATCAGATGAAAAATATCCTTACCAACCAAGCTCACCCTATGCTGCTAGCAAAGCTGCTTCAGATCATTTAGTGAGTTCTTATGTGAGAACTTATAATTTGCCAGCAATAGTTACAAACTGTTCTAATAATTATGGTCCAAAACAACATCCAGAAAAATTAATTCCAAAACTAATTTATAATATTTTTAACAACAAGCCTTTACCTATATATGGTAAAGGAACGAATTCTAGAGAATGGATTTATGTAAAGGATCACTGTGAAGCTTTAATTAAAGTCTTTTTAAGAGGTAAAATAGGTGAATTTTATAATATTGGATCTAATAAAAATTTAAACAATTTAGAAGTTACTAAAGAGCTTTTAAAAAACTCAAGAAAATCAATTAAGTTAGGTAATAAAGTTAAAATAAATTTTGTAAAAGATCGTCCAGGACACGATATAAGATATGCCTTAAATAGTAATAAAATTAAAAAAAAACTTGGTTGGCAGCCTAAAATAAATTTTTCAAAAGGAATAAAATTAACTTTAGATTGGTATCTTAAAAATAAATCATATTATAAATCACTTTCAAAAAAAGATATTAATAATAGATTGGGTAAAGGATGATAAAAAAAGATATTAATAATAGATTGGGTAAAGGATGATAAAAAAAGGAATTATATTAGCTGGTGGAAAAGGAACAAGAATGAGTCCTTTAACAAAAGCTGTAAATAAACAATTACTTCCAATCTACGATAAACCTTTAATTTTTTATCCATTGTCAATTTTAATGTTAGCTAAGATAAAAGATATATTAATTATTGTTAATAAAGGTCAATTAGATCAATATAAAAAAATACTTCCAAATGGTAACAATTTAGGAATTAAAATTAGTTATTTAGAACAAAATGAACCCCGAGGCCTTCCAGATGCATTTGTAATAGGTGAAAAGTTTATTGGCAAAGAAAATGTTGCAATGATACTGGGGGATAATTTTTTTTATGGTCAGAGTTTAAGTAAATTACTTTTAAAAAATACAAAATTAAAGAATGGTGCAAGAGTTGTTTTACATAAAGTTTTAAAACCTGAATCATTTGGTGTCGCAAAAACAAATAATCAAAATAAGATAATAAAAATAAAAGAAAAACCTAAAAAATTCTTTTCTAACCTCGCAATTACAGGATTATATTTTTTTGACAATAATGTAGTAAAATATGCAAAAAAATTAAAACCGTCAGCCAGGGGAGAGGTTGAGATAGTAGATTTGTTAAATTTTTATAAATCAAAAAACCAGTTGTATGCAGACTTAATTGGTAGAGGTGGTGCATGGCTTGACACAGGATCAATGGATGATTTTTACAAAACCAGTACTTTTGTTTCTTCAATAGAAAATCAGCAAGGTTTAAAAATTGCTTGTCTAGAGGAAATTGCTTTTAACAATAAATGGATAAATAGAAGTCATCTAAAACAATCTATGAAGTTTTATGGTAATTGTGATTATTCGAAATATTTATCAAAACTTTTATAAATAAAAATATTTCAAGCCGATAGATACTTTGAATTTGGTTAAACTTTTTTAAAATGTTTGCTCTATTTTTTCAATCTCTTTAACTATAAGCTCATTAATTAAGTGACTTCCTTTTAATGATGGATGGTGTTTATCAATGTAAAAAACAATTTTATCATCATGTGTCATACACTCATCTTTGAAAGCAGTATTACAAAATAAAGTATGTGGATAAACCCTATAGATATTTTCACCCTTAATAGAGTCTAATAATTCAAAACTTGATGCTGTTCTTGTTTGATAAGCTTTATAAGAAGTAGTTAGGTATTCAAGTTTAAAATCTTTAGAAAATTTATTTTCTCTACCAATCCATTTGAGATAAATCTTTTTATTTGGGTCAAAATCAACTTCTGGAATAGGATACATTAAAATTATTTTATTGTTTTTTGAAAGATTTAAAACTTCATTCCTAAATGAAGTTTGTAAATTATTATATTCACCAACTGAAACATATTCTCTATGCCACTTAACTTTTTTGTCATTAATATTTTGACTAAACTCAAGATTTGTTAAATGTGCTGGGAATCTTGCAACAAATATAATGATTGAGTCTTTTTCTTTAGACAAAATTTCTTTTAAATTTTGAAAATACTCATTAGTACATAAATCATCTACTTTTCCAGTTTTTGGAATAATCATATTAAAACCTGGATAAAATGAACAACCACCAACAACGGAAGTGATAAATTGATAATTTTTGTCTATTATTTTATTTTTCAAATCATACATTATTGATCCTGCATGACTATCTCCAACAAGATAAACTTTTTTACTTGAAGATGTGTTAAAACTACATCTTTCAGTATTACTAAAACAATGCTCACCATTTACATTTCTTAATAAATGCCAAAATCTCCATGACTCTTCAAATATATTTTCCTTGAAAATATCTTGTTCCAAATTTTTGGCCAAAATTTCTGGCAATCTATTTTTATAGCCCGCTTTATTTATTACATTAAAGCTAAACGTAATTGATATAAAAAAAGAGATTGCAATTAAACTTGACAATAACTTTAAATTGAAATTTTTTTTCCTAGCTGGTTGTTCAATTAGATAATAAGAAAGAATAGATAAAATGGTGATTATGACCAACAATAAAATTAAAGGTAATTTGCCTTCACCAATTTCATTTATTCTAACAAATGCAAAAATTGGATAATGCCATAGATATAATGAGTAGGAGATAAGACCAACACCCACAAATATTTTAGTTGAAAGCAATTTGGTAACTATTTCATTAGAATTAGAAAACCAAATTATTAGACACACCCCTAAAATTGCTGGCAATGTATGAAATGATGGGTGTGGAAAATGAAGTTTAAAAAAAACGATAGTAAATATAATCAAAAATAAACCAATGCTAGGCATTATCAAATTTAGTAACTTATTTTGACTTCTGTGACCTTGTTTAATTTCAAAATATGCTAAAATTGAACCAGCAAGTAATTCCCATATTCTTGTGTGAATAAAATAAAAAGAAATAGATGAAGAATTTTTACTACTCCAATCAGCAACACCTAAACTAATAAAAAAACCAAAAATAAAAATATGAATTAAGTATTTATTAAAAAATCTAAAAATAATTAATAAAAATATTGGAAATAAAATATAAAATTGTTCTTCAACAGATAAAGACCAAGTGTGAAGAAATGGTTTTAATAATCCACTTTCAGCTCCATATTGTTGACCTGAAAAATGAAAATAAAAGTTAGAACTAAAACTAAGAGAATAAAGAATTGATTTTGAAAAATCCAAAAAATTATTAGGCAAAAGATACATCCAAGCAAATGGTAATGAAGCTAATATTACAACTAATAACGCTGGTAGTATTCTCCTAACTCTTCTTTCATAAAAATTCTTAAATGAAAAATAACCAGTTGTTATTAATTCTTTCAAAATTAAAGAAGTTATTAAGTATCCTGAGATTACAAAAAAAATATCAACACCTATAAATCCACCCTTAAAAGGTTTTTCACCTAAGATAATGATTTGAGCATGATACAAAATAACAGCACTAACTGCGATTGCTCTTAAACCGTCTATTTCTGGACGATAAGTAATTTTCATAAATTTTTTTAATTCTGGAGTATATTAAAATTTTTAACAATAAAGTATATCTTTATAAATAATAATGTCGTTTTTTTTTAAAAAGTTTATAAAATTCTATTATAATATAAATGAAAAAAAAAATGCATTTTTTACATTTGAGATAAATAAATATGGTAGATATCTCTATTGTTCATTTGTATTTAAATATCAATAAGAATTTATAAAAAACCTTATATGAAGCAAAAAAAAATCATTATGACAGGTGGAGGTGGAAGATTTGCTAAGGTATTTAAAAAATTTAAGAGTTCAAAAAATATTTTTTTTCCATCAAAAAAAACTCTAAATTTAACAAATATTAATTCAATTAAAAAATATGTAAAAAAAATTAAACCAAATTATTTAATTCATTGTGCTGCATTATCTAGGCCTATGGATATTCATGAAAAAAATATAGAAGATAGTATTTCAAAAAATATTATTGGAACTTGCAATATTGTAAAAGTTTGCAACCAAGAAAAAATTAAATTGATTTATTTTTCGACAAATTATGTTTATGCGGGAACTAAAGGAAATTATTCAGAAGATGATCCTGTTTTGCCAATAAATAATTATGCTCTATCTAAGTTGGGAGGAGAATGTGCAGTTCAAATGTATAAAAATTCATTAATTTTAAGAATTTGTATGTCAGAAAAACCATTTATTCACAAAAAGGCATTCAATGATGTTGAAACAAATTTTATGTATCATGAAGACTTTGCAAAAAACTTGTTAAAACTCATAGATAAAAAGGGTATAATTAATGTTGGGGGACATAAGCAAATCGTATTTAATTTTGCCAAAAAAACAAATCCTAAAGTTAAACCTGTGTCAGCTAAAAAAATGTTAGGTAAAAAATTTCCTCTTAAACAATCAATGAATATAGACAAATATTTAAAAATAACAAAAAACTAAAAGAATTAATTTTACTTACAATGTATAATCTTATAACAAGTTTAAAATTCAACCAAAATTTTATTATTGATAATAGTGAAAATAATTAAAACAAAAATTAAAGATTTACTAATTATTAAAAAAGAAACTTTTAAAGATAAAAGAGGCTTCCTTAGAGAATTATATAGGGAAAATTTATTATCAAAAAAGTTCATTTTTGAAATTATATCTTATTCAAAAAAAAATGTGATTAGAGGGCTCCACTTACAAAAAAAAAATTCTCAAGGTAAATATGTGACTGTTTTAAAAGGTAAAGCTTTTGATGTTGCTGTTGATTTGAGAAAAGGCTCAAAAACTTTTGGACAATATGTTTCAATTATTCTGTCTGAAAAACAGAATGTATCATTTTATATACCTGAGGGTTTTGCACATGGTTTTTGTGCATTAGAAAATAACACAATTATGCATTATAAATGTACAAATTATAGAGATGAAAAATCTGAATTAGGAATAATCTGGAATGATCCAAAGCTAAATATAAAATGGCCAATAAAAAAACCTATAGTATCGAAAAGAGATAAAAAAAATTTAAGTTTTGAACATTTGGTTGATAGACTATAAAATTTATTTGTTAATCGTTTATTTAATTTAAATTGCATGAAAAAAATATTTTTAAATTTGTTACAGCAACCAATAACTAATTCCTACTTAATCAATACCCGATCCTCAACTTTAAAAAAAGAATTCTTTTATAATTTATCTATGATTATTGATTTAGATAATTATTTAGTATCAATTAAAAAACCTGTTAATCCAAAAAATCAATATACAAATATGTATGCGCACAGAGCTTCACAATCGAAAACAATGAATTTATCTTTTAAAAAAATTGCAGAAACACTTAAAAAAAAATATAAACCAAAATTATCTTTAGAAATTGGAAGTAATGATGGTGTTTTTTTAAAGAACTTTCATAAAAAAAAAATTATAGCTGTTGAACCATGCAAAAATCTTGCCAAAATTACAAATAAAAAAGGGTATTATACTTATGATAAATTTTGGGATGTTAATTTAGCAAAAAAGATTTTAAAAGAGAAAGGTAAAATAGATCTTATTTACTCTGCAAATACTATTTCTCACATACCTGATTTAAAAGAGGTTTTTAAGGCAATTTCAATTTGTCTCAATCATAATGGCGTATTTGTTTTTGAAGATCCTTATATAGGGTCTGTGTTGAAAAATAATTCATATGATCAATTTTATGATGAGCATGTTCATGTTTTTTCTTTGATAGCCATTTCAAATTTATTGAAGATCCATAAACTAAAGATCATAAACACTGAAATTCTTAATACACATGGAGGTTCAATAAGATTTTATGTAGCTAAACAAGACTCTAAATACAAGATTTCAAAATCTGTAAAAAAAAATTTTAATTTAGAAATAAATAAAAAACTAAATAAATTTTCAACATATAAAAAATTTAGTTTAAGAGTTCAAAATTCAAAAAAACAATTAATAAAATTATTAAAAAAACTTAGAAAAAATAATAAAAAAGTAATTAGCTATGGAGCTACTTATAAATCTGCAACGATTTTTAATTACTGCAATATTGACAAAAGTTTAATTAATTATGTCATCGATACAACTAAAAATAAACAATGGAAATTTACACCAGGCAAACATTTATTGATAAAGCCTTCGTGCGATATGATCGAAGAAAAAATTGACTATGCCTTTCTTGGTGCATGGAATTTTTCAAAAGAAATTATGGCTAAAGAAAAAAAATTTATCAAAAATGGTGGAAAATTCATTACTCATGTTCCAAGGGTAAGAATAATAAAATGATATGAAAACTAATAAATTAATTGATTGGTTAAACAATCAAAAAAAAATTAATAAAATTAGAATAAAGAAGAAAAAAATAAATTCATTAAAGGATTGGATATTTAAACAAAACATTATTTTTCACAAATCAAATAATTTTTTTTCTATCAAACCATTTTTATTTCAGCAAAAAAATAAAAAAATATTTCAACCGTTAGTAGTTCAAAAAGAACGTGGAATATTGGGAATTGTAAAAAAAAAAAGTGGGGGTAAAGATTATTATCTTTTACAATCAAAAATTGAACCGGGTAATATTAATGGCATACAAATTTCCCCTACTGTCCAAGCTACAAAAAGTAATTATCTAAGAAAACATGGTGGAAAAAAAACACCCTTTTTAAACTATTTTCTCAAGAAACAAAAAAAATTTAAGATTATCTCAAAAATTAAATTATCAGAGCAAGGTTCGAGGTTTTTAAAAAAGAAAAATTGGAACATTTTATTAGAAGCTTACAAGCTCAATATACCTTTTAAAAAAAATTATTGCTGGCTAACCAAAGAAAATATTCAGTATCTAATAAATAAAAGAAATATGCTTAACATGGATGCTATATCTGTTTTATCAAGTGCAATTCAAAAAAACTTAGGTGAAAATAAGCTTAATTCAAATTACAATATAAAGAATATGTTGAAACAATTTGATAAAAAGATGAAATTTTCCAGAAATATAATTAGTTTTAATGATTTAAAAGACTGGAAAATAAAAAAAAATTCTGTCTCTGATATTAAAAAAAAATTTTTTTCAATTTTTTTTATAGATGTGGTTGCTAACTTAAGAGAGGTAAAAAAATGGGAACAACCAATCATAAGTGATCATTCTTCATCATTAAATGGTTTTATAGTAAGTAAAATCAGTAATACTGTGCATTATCTATTAAAAATAATTATTGAACCTGGTTTTGATAAATCTAAGTATACTTCAACTATATTTGAAAAAAATTTTTCTTTAAATTCAAGAAAAAATATAAAATTTTTATCTTTTTTTAATAAAAAGAACTGTTCGATGGATATAATAAATTCTGATGAAGGAGGAAGATTTTTAAAAAATCAAACAAGAAATATGATTTGTGAAATAAAAGATCATAATAAGATCAACCTATATGACAATTTTGTTTGGGCTTCCCATAATCAAGTTGTAGAACTGATTAATCAAAACAAAATGACAATTGAGGCAAGGAACCTATTTGCCAGTTGTAATGTTGATAAAATTAAGTAAAAGCGTTATTTTATTTAATGATTAAAGTTTGGGATTATAAAAAAGAATATCAGCTTCTAAGGGATGATATCTTAGAAGCTGTAGATAATGTTTTTCAAAGTGGAATATTAATTTTTGGTCCAAATGTTGAGGAATTTGAAAAAAAATTTTCATCTTACCATGATAGTAAATTTGGTATAGGTGTAGGCAATTGTACTGATGCGATCACAATATCATTAAAAGCTTTAGGTGTAACATCAGATAGTGAAGTTATAACTACCTCCAATACCGCTGTTCCAACTGTAACTGGTATAGTTAATGCTGGTGCTTCTGTAAGATTTGTAGATATAAATGAATATTCATTAATTGATGTAAATAAAATTGAAAAAGCAATTAATAAGAAAACTAAAGCAATAATTCCTGTTCATTTGTATGGTCAAATGTGTGAAATGGATAAGATTATGGAACTAGCAAGTAAATATAATTTAAAAGTAATTGAAGATTGCGCTCAATCACACGGGGCTACATATAAGGGAAAAAAAGCTGGATCAATTGGTGATGTGGGATGTTTCTCTTTTTATCCAACTAAAATATTTGGAGCCTATGGAGATGGAGGATTTATTACAACTAATAATGAACAAATTCATGATAAAATAAAAAGAATAAGATTTCTTGGAATGGAAAAAAAAAAGATGTCATCTGGCCACTGGAATGGAAAATATTATGCTGTTGAACATGGAACAAACTCAAGATTAGATGAGGTTCATGCTGCTATTCTATTAAAAAAACTCAAATATCTTGATGAATGGATTGAGAGAAGAAGAAATTTAGCAACCATATATAATAAAGAATTAAAAAATACTTCATTAGAATTACCAATTGAACATCCTGATAACAGACATGCTTACTATATATATGTGGTTAAGCATAATGAAAGAGATAAAATTATGTCTGAATTAACGAAAAAAGATATTCATTTAAATATTAGTTATCCTTGGCCAATACATATTATGGATGCTTATAAGCATTTTGAATGTGAGTCATGTAATTGTTCTAGAAAAAACTCAAAAGAAGATACCTGCAATTTATTAACTGAAACTGAAATATCTTCAAGAAAAGTTTTTTCATTACCAATGTATCCTACTTTAACAGATGAAGAGCAAAATATTGTAATTAAAGAAATAAAAAACATATTAATGTAAAATTGTTAAAAAGTAAGAGTATTCCTTTATCTTATTTAAATATCTTTTTACTTTTCTATAAAGAGTCTATATTTCATAAGCTTACTTTGATTATAGTAAGTATAAAAACTTGATTGAACTAAAAATAATATCTATTATAAATCAACGATTTATTGGCGGGGTAGCTCAGTTGGTTAGAGCGCAGGACTCATAAGCCTGAGGTCAGTGGTTCGATCCCACTTCCCGCTACCATTTAATTAATTATAATTTCAATAACAAAATACAATAATTTAACAGAATGCATATTTGATAAAATTTTAATTAAATTATCAGATTAGAGAACTTAAGAAATTAATTTAACAACTAATAATTAAAAAATTAATACACCAAATATAACTAAACCTAATGAAGTAGCGGCTGTAAATATTATTTTTTTTCTACTCTCTTTTTTTTGATCAAGTTTAACTCTATTTAAAAGAACGTTAATATTAGTTGATTTAGTTCCATTTAAACTCTCATCTAATGTTGTAGGCTTAGCAGTTATTTCATTTTTAATTGATGAAAGTGAATTTTTCATAAATATATTAAACCATCAAAAATAAAGATTTACAAATCTTTTATGTTGAAAGAAAGATTCCAAAAGCTCCAAGCATAAGTAAAAAGAAAATAAATATTGAGATGTTTTTTCTGCTTTCTTTATTTTCAATTTCTTGAGCTCTCGCTTTGAGAACATTAATATCAACTTTTTTAGATTGTTTTTTTAATATTTTTAAAGGCTTTTCTTCAGTCACACCAAAATGTGGGGTCTCGTCTAATGTAATATCTGATTCAAAGCCTTTGTCGTTCATAATAAATTAAAACACGTAATTTGTTTTTACTCAAAACATGAATAGTTCAATTTGGGTCATTTTTAAGTTGACACATGTCCATTATGGGTTTCTTATTGCCCTTTAATAATTATGGCGTTTCAACAAATAGATTTTTCAAAAACACTCACTGATGAGTTGGTCTATGAGTCTATAATGGAAAATTATTCTGATTTAAGTAAAGAGTGGATTTTTCATCAATGGAATTGGATGAACACTGTGTATTGGGCATTTAAAGATCATTACAAATATTTAATTGTTATTTCTTTGGTTGAAAAAACTCTTCAATTTTATGATCAAATGAGTATTCAATATTCCTTTGATGAATATTATTCAAAATCTTATCTGCAAATAGAAAAATTTAGTATTTTAGAAATTTGTGAAAAACTTAAATTACCAAAAGAAACGGTAAGACGAAAAGTTTTGGAACTTGAAAAATTAGGCGTTTTAAAAAGACAAAATAAACAAATAATTATTGATCGATCTGCATTCAATTTAATCAAACCAGATAATCAAATTAAATTTACTTCTAAATATATTTACTTAGTTTCTCTAGGATTAAACAATAATAATAATTATTCTCTAAAACTTAATCCAAAATTAATTGAAAATATAATTAGAAAAAGATTTTCATTATGCTGGAGATGGTTTTATAGGATGCAAGTACCATTGGTTATTGGATATGACAATTTTATGCAAGATTTGTCTACATTTCATATTTGGGGAACAGTTTGTATGAACCAGGTTTTAAATGCATCTAAAGAATTAGATATTAATGCAGCTCCACTTGATCATTGGAAAACTAGTAAAATAATTATTGACAATGTAGGTTCAAACATTGGTCTAAGTGCAATGTCAATTTCTGATATGACAGATATACCTCGGCCAACTGTAGTGAGAAAATGTAAATATTTATTAAAACAAGATTATCTTAAAATAAATGATAAAAAACAATATGAACTGTCATCTCTTAATTTTAAGAAAGTCCTGCCTTATCAAAAAGAAGTTTTTTGGTACAAAGCAAAGTTTATACGTAAAATTTTAAATCTTCTTGTAATTTCTTAATAAATATTTACTCTATTTTTTTGGAGATATATTAATGGGTATTGTTACAACTATTGCACCAATAGCTTTAGCACTAATTATGTTAAGTCTTGGTGCATCTTTAACTGTAAAAGATTTCACTAGAGTTTTTCAAAGTCCAAAAGTGTTTTTAGTTGGAATGGTTTGTCAATTAGTTTTACTTCCAGTTATTGCATATCTTTTAATAATTATATTAAAAACTCCAATTGAATTAGCTTTAGGTGTAATGTTGATTGCAGCAGCTCCTGGAGGTGTAACATCAAATGTTTTAACAAAATTTGCAAATGGTGATGTGGCTCTCTCGATATCTATTACTGCTTTTACAAGTCTAATAAGTATAGTTTCCGTTCCTTATATAGTTTTTTTATCAATAGATTTATTTAACATCTCTTATGTAGAAAAAGAAGTTTCAATGCTTGGAATATCACTAAAAATGTTTTTTGTCGTAACTGTTCCTGTAATAATTGGCATGATTATAAGAAAAGTTTTTAATAATTTTATTGAAAACAATATGAAAATTATTCAAAAAATGTCTATAGGATTATTTTCAATAGTTTTTATCGCTATCTATATTGAAGAGTGGGATAGTATTGTAATGTTCTTATCTACTGCAGGAACAATTGCTTTCATTTTAAATATCACAATGATGATTGTCGGTTTTTATATTGCTAAATTTTTTGCTTCAGATGTAGCCCAGAGAAGATGTATATCTTTAGAATGTGGTTTACAAAATGGAACATTGGCTGTTTTTGTGGGAACACAGTTGTTTGGTTCTGATATGACTTACATGGTGCCTACTGCCGCTTATGCATTAATCATGATGGCAACTTCAGTAATTTTTGTTCTTATCTTAAGAAAACAGGCTTAATTATAAATTTTTAAAATTTGTCCGTTTTAGTGGGGCTAACTGAATTGAAATTGGGTACTTTTGTTTTTCCACTTCAATAAATAGATTTTTAGACTGAAGTTCATCATCAGTAAAATCATTTTGAATATAGCCAAATATCAAATTCTTTTTAAAATTAAATGAGTAATTTCCTGATGTAGATCTTCCTATAATTTTATCATCAATATAAATAGGTTCATCATGAAGTAATAAAGGTTTGCCTGGTTCACTTTCTTTTAACGTAAACATTGCAAATTTATTTTTAATCTTCTCTTTTTTAATCTTTTCTAATGCTTGTTTACCTATAAAATCTACGTCTTTCTTTTTACTAATTGTGAAAGACAGTCCTGCTTGGTATTGATTTTCCTCTGGAGAAATATCATGTCCCCAATGTAAAAAACCACTCTCCATTCGCATTATGTCCATTGCATGCATACCGCAATTGGATAGATTAAAGTCTTTGCCTTTTTCTATAAGCAATTCATATATTTTTTTAGCATCCTTAATATTTACGTATAATTCATAACCTAACTCACCCACATAAGATAACCTTTGAGCCCAAATCTCTACATCTTCAATTGTGATATATTTTGCTGTACTAAATTTAAAACCATCATTATCAAAGTTATCTTTAGATATTGTTTTTATTAGATCTCTACTCTTTGGACCAAATAAACCGAACACAACCAGATCATCTGTAATGTCTTTGAATTCAATATCTTTTGAAAGATATCTTTTAATATGGAATTTATCTCTTTCTCTTGTAGCGGCTGAACTTATTATTCTAAAATGATTTTTATCAACACATACAACTGTTAAATCAGTCTCTATTCCACCATCAGAATTTAACATATGAGTATAAACACATTTACCAGGCTCATTTTTAATGTTTGCAGTACAAATCTTCTGTAATTCTTGATGTGCTTTATCCGACTTAATTTCAAACTTAGAAAATGGTGTAAGGTCAAATAAACCAACATTTTTAATAGTATTGTTAGTTTCATACTCTGCTGAAGGATACCAACTTTGATAATTGTAACTATATTCATACTCAGCTTTTTCTCCATCTAAAGCAAACCACATAGGTCTTTCATATCCACCTGAAACTCCAAAACATGCCCCAAAGCTTTTTAGATTATCATGATGAGGGAGAGTTTTGACATTCCGAGAAGTTTTGTGTTGTTTAAATGGCCAATGCATTCCATATAAATCACCTAAAGATTCCGTAATCCTTTTTTTGATAAAACCTAATTCTGAGTGGAATCTTTGAAATCTTTTTATATCGTAACTAAAAATATCTTCATTAATGTGGCCAGTCATCAGCCATTCTGCTGTAACTTTACCAACTCCTCCCCCACTTCCTATACCGATGCTGTTCAACCCACAACATACAAAAAAATTTTTAACTTCAGGAACTTCTCCTAATAAAGTATTTGTATCAGGAGTGAAAGACTCAGGTCCTGAAAAAAATTTTCTAATACCAGCTGTTTCTAAAACTGGAAATCGTTTTATTGCAGATGCTAAGTAAGGTTCAAAATGTTCAAAATTTTCTTGAAATTCACCAAAAGAAAAATCTTCTGGTACTTTGTTTGTTTTATCCCATGCAGGAATAGAATTTCCCTCAAAAATTCCAACTAATATTTTACCAGCATCTTCCTTAATGTAAGTTCGATTATCAAAATCTCTAATAACTGGTAAAGTCTTTGAGAGATTTTCTATTGGTTCAGTAATAATATAAAAATGCTCAGCTGGATAAAGGGGAATACTTACTCCAGCTTTTTCTCCTATTTGTCTTGACCACATTCCTGAAGCTAAAACAATATATTCACAATCAATTTTTTGACCATTAACTCTTACTCCAGAGATTTTTCCATTCTTTGTTATAATTTCTTCAACAGGTGATTTTTCAAAAATTTGTGCTCCTTCTTGTCTTGCTGCTTTTGCTAACATGTGTGTTACTCCTGAAGGATCAGCAGCACCATCACCTGGCATTAAAATACCACCGATGACATCATCAGTGTTTACTATTGGATAATCTTTTTTTATTTGATCTTTATTTAAAATCCTTACATCAACATCATACAATTGTGCTGTTGTAGCCTGTCTTTGTAATTCTTGCCATCTTCCTTTTGTTTCAGCAATTGAAAGAGCACCATTCAATCTTAATCCAGCTGAATGATCAACTTTTTTTTCCAGCTCTTTGTATAAATCTAAAGTGTATTTTCTTATTTTAGTTATAGCTGCTGAAGGTCCTAATTGACTTACAAGTCCCGCTGCATGCCAAGTTGTTCCTGAAGTTAATTGATCTCTCTCTAAAAGAACTGTATCTTTCCATCCAAATTTAGCTAAATGATAAGCAACAGAACATCCTACTACCCCACCACCAATAACTACTACCTTAGTTGTTTTAGGAATTTCTTTATTCACATTAGTGTTATATTAAATATTAGAAAAAAATGAAAACAAAATTATTTATTACAGGTTCGTCTGGTTTTATTGGTTTTCATGTCGCTAAAAAATATTTAGATAAAGGTTTTAAAGTGCAAGGGTTTGACTCAATGAATAATTATTATGACGTCAAATTAAAAAAATCTAGATTAAAGATTTTAAAAAAGTATAAAAATTTCACTTTTACAAAGGGAAATTTAGAAAATCAAAAAATATTAAATAATTCTATAGGTAAATTCAAACCTTCAATAATCATTCATTTGGCTGCTCAAGCAGGAGTAAGGTATAGCATTGAAAATCCAAAAATTTATTTAGATTCCAATATAACAGGAACTTTTCATGTAATTGAGTCTGCAAAAAAATTTAAAGTTAAGCATCTTATCATAGGATCAAGCTCATCAGTTTATGGAGCAAATAAAAAATTTCCATTTCAAGAAATTGATAAAACAGATAATCAGGTAAGTTTTTATGCAGCTACAAAAAAATCTATAGAGAATTTGGCTCACTCTTATTCAAGCTTATGGAAAATGCCAATTACAATATTAAGATTTTTTACTGTTTACGGTCCATGGGGTCGACCAGATATGGCTTACTTTAAATTCACCAAAAATATTTTAAATGGAAAAAAAATAGATGTTTATAATAAAGGTAAAATGTATAGAGATTATACATATATTGATGACATAGTTGATGGGATATTTAGATTAACAAATAAAATTCCAAAATTAAATTCATCAAAAAAATATAAAAATGATAGCCTTTCTCACGTTGCACCAACTAGGATTTTAAATATAGGGAATACAAAAAAAGTCCTTCTTTCAGATTTTATAAATGCTATTGAAAAAAGATTGGGAAAAAAAGCAAATAAAAATTTCTTGCCAATGCAAAAAGGTGATGTTCATTCAACTTTATCAGATACTAAACTTTTAAGAAAAATAACTGGTTATAATCCTAAAACAAAATATCAAGATGGAATTAATAAATTTTTAAATTGGTATTTAGATTATTATAATTAAAGTATTGATTTAGGGTCAACAAACTCATGACCAAAAACATCAGCTACAGCTTTATATGTTACTTGTCCATTACAAACATTAAGTCCTGCTAAAAAGTTTTTATCTTCACCTAAAGCTTTTTGATAACCTTTATTTGCAAGTTTAATCAAATATGGAAGAGTCGCTTGATTTAATGCAAAAGTAGAAGTTCTAGGAACGCCGCCAGGCATATTTGCAACACAGTAATGAACAACGTCATCTACTATATATGTAGGGTCACCATGAGTTGTGGGTTTACTTGTTTCAACACATCCTCCTTGATCGATTGCAACATCAACAATTACTGAGCCTCTTTTCATTAATTTTATCATATCTTTGGTGACTAATTTTGGTGCTTCTGCTCCTGGAATTAAAACACCTCCTACTAATAAATCTGCCTCTGCTACTAATTTGTTTAAATCTATTTTGTCACTTTGTTCAGGAATAATTTTATCTCCAAACATCTGGACTAATTGTTTTAATCTTGCTTCAGATTTATCAACTATATGAACTTTAGCTTGCATTCCAGTTGCTATAACAGCTGCGTTTTCTCCAACTACGCCACCTCCAAGAATTAATACATTAGCTGGCTCACCTCCTGGTGCTCCTCCTAGTAATACTCCTCTGCCTTTTTGATTTTTTTCTAAACAATGTGCTCCAGCTTGAACCGACATTCTTCCTGCAACAGCACTCATTGGAGCAAGTAAAGGCAATCTACCATTGTCATCAGTCACAGTTTCGTATGCAATGTTAATACTTTTAGATTTAATAAGTCCTTCAGTTAATTCTTTTGCAGCAGCAAGGTGAAGATAAGTATATACAATTTGATTTTCTCTGATCATATCTACTTCGACTTTTTGAGGTTCTTTAACTTTAACTATAATTTCAGCATCATTAAAGATATCAGCTGCAGTATTTGCAATTTTCGCACCAGCTTTTTTATATTGATCATTTTCAAAACCTGCTTCAAAACCACCATTATTTTCAACAATAACTTCATGGCCCTCTGATACTAAAGTTTTTACACTTTCTGGTGTAAGACCTATTCTGTTTTCTTGTGGCTTAATTTCTTTAGGCACGCCTATCTTCATAAGACTTATCTCAATTATTAATTGTTTAATAACTAACTAATTTTTTTGGTTTTTTTGATAGTTAGTGATACCTGTTCTAAGTTTATCAATAATTTCATCAATATGTTTTTCTTCACAAATAAATTGTGGAGCGATAATTAAACAATCACCAGTTGCTTTAAAGTTTACTCCAGCTTCATAACAAGCTTTAAAACATTCATAACCAGCTTTGCCTGGCTTGGTATTTAATTTCATATCAATTCCACCCATCATTCCATACCCTCTAATATTGTCTACTGACTCTAAATCTTGAAGAGAAAATAAACCTTTTTGGAAATATGGTGCTAAATTTTTAGCTCTACTAAAAATATCCTCTTTTTCAAAAATATCTTGAACCGCTAAAGCTGCAGCAACTGCTACTGGAATTCCTGAATAAGTATAACCATGAAATAATTCAACTGATCCCATTGGAGATGAGTCCATAACTGCATCATAGATATAATCATTACATGCAACAACTCCCATTGGAACAACTCCATTTGTTGTAGCTTTTGCCATTGTCATTATATCTGGAGTTACTCCAAATTCATGTGCGCCAAACTTAGATCCTGTTCTTCCCCAACCAGTTATAACTTCATCAAAAATTAAAAGAATTCCATGCTTATCACAAATTTGTCTAAGTTTTTGCAAATACCCTTTTGGTGGAACTAAGGTACCAGTAGATCCAGCTATGGGTTCAACTATACAAGCTGCAATATTTTCACCACCAAAGTTTGTACATATAGTCTCTAAATCATTAGCTAAGTAATCTCCTGTTTCTGGTTGACCACTAACAAATTTGTGTTCTGGTAAGTGTGTATGACTTATATGCTGGACACCTGGCATTAGAACACTGGCAAATGTTTTAACATTGTTTACCATTCCTCCAACAGAAATACATCCAATATTCATTCCATGATATCCACGTTCTCTACCTACAAACCTAAATCTTTCTGCATGTCCTTTTGCTCTGTGGTAAGCTATTGCAATTTTTAGAGCAGTTTCGACAGCTGTTGAACCACAAATTGTATAAAAAATTTTGTTTAAATCACCCGGTGTATGTTTTGCAATTTTTGTAGCTAACTCAAACGATCCTCCAAACCCTTGTTGAAACGGTTGAGCGTAATCTAAAGTTTCTAATTGTTTAGTAACAGCTTCCGTAATTTCTTTTCTTCCATGGCCAAGAGGATTACAAAATAATCCTGAGCTTGCATCAATCTGAGTTTTTCCATGATGTGTTTTTAGATAGACACCTTTCGCTTCAGTAATTAATCTAGGGTTTTGTTTAAAATCTTTATTGGATGTAAACGGCATCCAATGTTCGTTTAATGAGTTTGGTACAGCAGTTCTATTTTCAGAGCTCATAGTATAAATTTAAAAATTTCTTAATTAGTTAGTTTCAAAATTCTTAGACTAATTTTACTTGTTTAAAAGGATTATTTTTGCGCTCCCCATAATGGACATTTTTGAAATACAACTTCAAATTGTACCTTTATTTGTTTTACATCCTCTCTAAATTGAATTTAAATACAGCTAATTTAATTAAATTAACTACAGGATAAATAATGAAAAAAATAATTAGTTTTCTTTTAGGATGTTTTGTGGCTCTTAACCTGACTATTTCAGCTGCTAATTCGGCTGCTAATGAAGTAAGAGTTGCTTACTTTCTAGAATGGCCAAGTCCAAACTTAGAAGATATGCAAAAAAAAGCATTCGCTAAAGCTCTTGGAGTGCCAGTTAAATGGACAAACTTCACTAATGGTGGAGCAATGACTGATGCTATGTTAGCAGGAGATATTGATATTTCTTACTCTCAAGGATTAGTTCCATTTATTAATGCTGTAAAATCTAAAGCACCAATCAAATTAGTTGATATTGCTATGGAATACGGAATGGGAGGAACAACTTGTGTTACTTCTAATGCTTCTGGAATTACAAAGGCAAACGCTACTGAATTAGAGGGTAAAAAAGTTGCTGTTCCACTAGGAACAATGGCTGAGTATGTTTTCGATGAAAGTATGAAAGTTGTTGGAGCTGACAGAGGTAAAATGGATATTATTCAAATGGACCCTGAAGAAGGAGCTGCTGCTTTGGTAAGCGGTGATGTTGTAATGGCATGTTTATTTGGTGGTAACTCTATTAAAGCTGCGACTGCTGTAGGTTCAAGATTACTTACTGTGGATGAAGCTAGAGCTGCAGGTATCTTAGGAATAGATATCACTTCAGTAACTACAAAGTTTATGAAGGAAAATCCAGGAATGCTTAGAACTTTTATAGAAGTAACTCATGAAGCTAATGCTAGATATAAAGCTGGTAAAAGCAATATGAATGTTATGGCTAAAGCTTCCGAAATGAAAGTTGGAGATATGAAAGAAACTTTAAGTGGCTTTAAATTTCTATCACCAGCAGAAACTAAAACATCTATGGAAAGTGGAAATCTTGATGCGTTCTTAAAAGGAATGGGAACACCAAAAGGAAACGTAGATACTAGTTTCTTACCTTTATAATTTTTTTATAGAGAAAGAAAAATTTAATAGGCGCCAATTTAATAAATTGGTGCCTATTTTTTTTAATAAAATTCTAATATGAAATTATTTTATGAGTGATCTTATTTCACAAAATCTAAATATGATATTTAAAACTCCAAAAGGAGAAACTGTTCACGCATTAAAAGATTTAAATTTTACTCTAAAAAAAGGAGAATTGTTAACAGTACTAGGGCCATCAGGTTGTGGAAAAACTACCTTATTAAATATTACA
The DNA here is from genome assembly GCA_902596045.1 of uncultured Pelagibacteraceae bacterium. Taxonomy (GTDB): domain Bacteria; phylum Pseudomonadota; class Alphaproteobacteria; order Pelagibacterales; family Pelagibacteraceae; genus Pelagibacter. The sequence continues at coordinate 3,185 of CACJSJ010000006.1, read as the reverse complement.
GCTGGATTTATAAGACCAACTTCTGGAAGTATCACTTTAAATAATAAAGAGATTGATGGACCAGGTGTTGAAAGAGGTATGGTTTTTCAACAAGGGGCTTTATTTGAATGGTTAACAGTATCGGAAAATGTGAATTTTGGATTAAGAATGAAAAAAGAAGATCCAACTAATACTGCAAAAAAAGTTGATGAATGGCTAGACATAGTTGGTTTAAAAGGTTTTGGAAATACTCCTACCTATCAATTATCAGGAGGGATGCAACAAAGAGTTGCTCTTGCAAGGTGTCTTATAAATGATCCAGATTTAATTTTAATGGATGAGCCATTAGGTGCTCTTGATGCTTTGACTAGAGAGAAGATGCAGTCTCTAGTTTTAAAAATTTGGAAAGAAACTGGAAAAACAATTATTCTTATTACTCACTCAGTCGAAGAAGCTTTATTACTTGGTGAAAGATTATATGTCATGGCTCCTCGTCCAGGCCGTATACATAAAGAATATAATCTTCCATTTGCTTCAATGGGACTTAAAGAAGATTTAAGAGAAATAAAAAAAAACAAAGATTTTTCTGCAAAAAGAGAGGAAATATTAGAAATGATTTGGAATATGGAAGAGGAAATTATGGGGAAAGAAATTTAAATGCTAACGCAAATAATAACTTTCTTAATATTTTTTGCTGTAATTGGCTGTATTCTTTATGGGAGACGTTTAATTAAAACTGAAAAAATTGATGCTGTTTTCGGAAATCCTGAAAGAGCTTTAGGTGGTACTCACTGGGTAATTGTTGGGAGTAGTTTTCTTCTATTAACTTGGCTTTATTATTCATGGGATATCGCTAAAGGATTTTATCCAAAATCTGCTAACGAACTTTGTCAAGTTGCAAAAGTAAATGACTCTTTACTAGGATTAAAATATCAATTTCCAATAGAAGAACGAGAGTTAAAAAGTACCTCTCAGATTAGACAAGAAAATAAAAACCTTAAAAAAATCTCAATTGAGATAAAAGGTTCTGAAGAGCTAAATAGTCAACAAAAAACAACTCTCTTAGGCTTTATAGATAAAACCAATCAATTAATTCCACTATTAACAAACGATGATTTGCTTGAAAATGAAACTAAGCAAAAAATAAATGATATTACAGGTAAAATTAATCTTTTAACTGAAAGTTTTCAAAAACCTGATTATCCTTTTGAAACTGAAAAAGATCTTAACGATAGACTCGCAGCTGTCAAAGAAGAAGGTGGTTGGGGTATTACAAAAGTCAATGCTGGAACTGGCACAATTGAAAACACAATAGAAGTACCTTTGATCCCAGCAACAGATAGAGGTTTAAAATTCCATACGGCGGCTCAAGAGTTGAATTTGATAAGTGATGAATTTTTCAAATTACGAAATCATAATCCACAATTTAAAAACAAAATTAATGAAATTAAAAATGAAATTAAGTCTTATAGAAAAGACTTAGATGATAGTGAGGAAGTTGCCTCTACATATGCTAAAAATATTGTTAAAATTGCAAGAAGAATAGAGTTTGCAAGTATCTATCCACCAAATGCATTAGATAAAATGCAAAACGCTATTATCAAATTTGACAATGCTCAGATAGAAGCTCAAGGTGGATTAAGATACGTTGATATATTATTATTTCCAGCTGGAACAATTGTTGCTAGTGGTCCAAGTTGTTCTGAACAAGGTTCTGGTAGATGGCTTCCTAAACCATCAGATACTTTTAATAAATTTATTCTAATGTCAAAACCAAGTGTTGGTTATAAAGATATTCCTCTTCTTTGGATAGATATGGTTGATGTTAGTAAAATGATTGGTTTCATTTTACCAGATTGGATAGCAGATATCCTTCCAGGTGAATATCCTGTTCATAATAAAGATGGAACGGTAAAACAAAACTTTAAAGGTAAAGTTCTAAATCTTGTAACAGGTAACTTTAAATTATTTAAGGTACCAGTCCCTTACGGTCATATTTGGGACTCTTTTATGAGAGTTTTTTTAGGACTAGTTTTTGGAATACTTATTGGTGTTCCATTAGGATTATTCATGGGATTAAACAGATTCGCAAAAGGTTTCTTTGATCCATTGATTGAGCTTTATAGACCAGTACCCCCTCTTGCATGGGCGCCTTTAATTATTTCGGTACTTGGAATTGATAATACAGGAAAAGTATTTTTATTATTTATGGTTTCGTTATCAATTATGATAATTTCAGCTAGAGCTGGTGCTTCTGGAACTCAGCTTTCAAAAATTCATGCAGCTCACTCTTTAGGAGCTTCAAAACGTCAAATATTAAGATATGTGATATTTCCAAATTCTTTACCTGAAATTCTTACAGGAATACGAGTTGCCGTTGGAATGTGTTGGGGAACATTGGTTGCTGCTGAATTTTTAGCAGGTACAACTGGTATCGGTTTTGTTGAAAATGTTGCTAAAAAATACTTTCAATATGAAGTTATTTGGATCACAATATTTATTATGGGAATGTTGGGTCTTTTATTTGATGTAACATTAAGAAAAATTATTGATAAGACAATTCCTTGGCGTGGAAAAGGCTAAATCAATTTCAAAAATTTCTTAACACTTTTTTCTTCATTTTCTTTTGAAAATTTTTTTTTAAGTCTATTAAAGTGTTTTTTAGAATAATTTTTTTTTAAATTATCTTTAGTTATTCTCTTAATAGTAGTTTTAACAAATTTATTTATTTCACCTGAATTAATTTTAGTAAATAATGGTCTTTTCCAATATTCATTACCACCTTCTCCAGTGTATCCAATAACTTGATTGCCAGCTAATGCAGCTTCAACTGGAGGTAATCCCAACCCTTCTAAATATGAAAAAGATAAAAAAATTTTAGATCTTTTGATTAATGTCATAAATTCTTTATTTGATAAATTATGCAAATTTTGCAAAGTCCATTTTTTTGGCAAATGAGGTTTTAAATATGAAATCACTAAATTACTATGATGAGGTAATTTTCTACTAGAATAAGTAATCATATTTTTCTTTAAATTAAAATTAACTTTTCTAAAATTTATACAATATGAAACCTTTAAAATTTTTAATTTAAGTTTAGGAAATTTCAATTTTATACATTCGCTAGTGTCACCAGAACTAGAAAGAATAAACTTTGCATTTTTATAGACTTTTAAAAGTTTTTTTTCATCATTAGTTGAGTCAAT